>DASRTD010000077.1:0-3087 GCA_035656115.1 Mucilaginibacter sp. | reverse complement strand
GCGGGATTATTTACCATCACAAGTTAAGCAGGGGGCCGCGGAATGCAAATTATTATAAAGCAATACCAACGCCTATTGCATAGGGACAAATTGCATCTAATTGATAATCCGTTGGTTTCGGGTGTAACCCTCCTCCAAAGAATTAAGGCTTTGTAAAAAAAACGATTTAAATTACTACTTATAACAATGCTTAAATGAAAAAATTGACCCTGCTGTCTTGCCTTCTATTTCCATTCGCGGCGTTTGCCCAAAGCGGCGACTCCACCTGGTTTGTAAATAATTATATTAAACGCGAAATAACCATCCCGATGCGCGATGGTGTCAAACTTTTTGCGGCTGTCTACCTTCCAAAAAACCAATCGGAAAGGCATCCCATTTTAATGGAACGTACACCCTATTCCTGCGCACCTTATGGTACTGAATACCGGGCTTTCTGGGCCAATCACCTGATCCAGTATTGCAGGAGAGGGTATATTATGGTGATAGGGGATGTCAGGGGGCGATGGATGAGCGAAGGAGATTTCGCCGATGTGCGCCCTTTCAACTTCAACAAAAAAACAAACAAGGACATCGACGAATCCAGCGACACTTACGATACAATTGACTGGCTGGTAAAAAATCTGGAGAATAACAATGGCAAGGTCGGGGTCTTTGGCATTTCGTATCCCGGTTTTTACTCAACTATGGCCTCCTTAAGCGGCCATCCGGCATTGAAGGCGGTTAGCCCTGAAGCACCGGTAACCGATTGGTTTGTGGGGGATGACTTTCATCATAATGGCGCCTTTTTCCAGATGGATGCCTTTGCTTTTTACAAACAATTTGGTTTCGGGCAGCCACACCCGCACCCAACCAGTGTCCCTGCGCCAACTTATGACCCGCCTAATCATGACAATTACCAATTTTATTTAAGCGAAGGCGCCATACCGAATCTGACCAAATTAGCGGGTGACAGTCTGAAATTCTGGAATGAAATGATGGTACATCCAAACCGGGATTCCTGGTGGCTGGCCCGCAATGCAAGGATAGGTATAAAAGATGTAAAGCCTGCCATGCTGCTGGTGGGCGGTTTGTTCGATGCCGAGGACTGCTTTGGAGCATGGAACGTGTATAAAGCGATCGACATGCAAAGTCCGGCAACCAACAACAGGCTTGTAATGGGTCCCTGGTTTCACGGGCAGTGGCGCAATAATTACGGTAATTATCTGGGTAATGTTCATTGGGGCAGTAATACGAGTGAGTGGTACGCCAACCATATTGAAATACCATTTTTTGATTATTACCTGCGCGGGATTGGTTCGACAGATAGTATAAGCAAAGCCACCATATTTTATACGGGCGAAAATAAATGGCACCAGTTGCAACATTGGCCGCCTGCGGAAATGCAGCCTACCGATATTTACCTGGAGCAAAAGGGGAGATTATCATTTGATGTGCCGAAAACCGATATTGCCACATTTGACACCTACGTGAGTGACCCTGCGAAACCTGTTCCTTACACTTCGGCTGTTCATTTCAACCGCAGTCGCAATTACATGACCGACGATCAGCGTTTTGCTGCCAGACGTACGGATGTGCTGGTCTTTCAGACGGATATGTTGACAAAAGGTGTTACGCTCGCCGGGCCGGTGGTGGCCGATTTGCTGGTGAGCCTTTCAGGCACCGATGCCGATTTTATAGTCAAACTGATCGATGTTTTCCCGGACAACGCCGGCTACAACGACGACGATATTTACGAAGATGATCCTGAGAACGACCCCATTGCAAAATACCCCATGGGCGGTTACCAGATGTTGGTACGCGCCGAAATTATGCGCGGCAGGTACCGTAACAGTTTTTCAAATCCAGAACCATTTACGCCTGGCAAACCGACACAGGTGAAATATACCCTGCCCGATGTTGCCCACACGTTTAAAACGGGGCACCGGATTATGGTACAGGTACAAAGTAGCTGGTTCCCCCTGGTTGACCGCAACCCGCAGCAGTTTATCGATATTTACCATGCGAAGGATGACGATTTTGTGCAAGAAACTATTCACATTTACCACCACCAGTCTAAATTGATTTTGCCGGTGGTTAACAGGGCGGTGATTGCGGAAGTCCGGTGATCATTTGATGCATCCTGCACGTTGCAGCCTGCTGTCTGTCCCGTTAATCCGACTATTCGTTACAACCTCACCGACTGCCGGAATATTGTGCTAACTTAATGCCGCAGCCATTGGCCACTACACCAAAACAAAAAATTATGAAAATGTCTACTCTTTTTGGCAAAGTCTCTTGGGTTTGGGTTCTCCTATCCTGCCAGGCAGGATTTGCCCAGACTTCTCCGGACCAGAAAGTCGCGCTCTTAAATGCGCCAAACGGAAAAATAATCATGGCGTATTATACCGCTTTTGAGAAAAAAGACTGGGGTTCGATGGAGCAAGTTCTTGCTGACGGGTTTACTTTCTCCAGCCCGCTTGACGATCACATCAGTGTAACGGCCTTTAAGGAAAGGTGCTGGCCAAACTGCTATAACATCAAGCGATTTGAAGTGGATAAGTTTGTTATAAATGGAGATGAGGCCTTTGTCATCACTAATGGTTGGACAACAGCCGGCAAATTATTCCGGAACGGCGAGTATTTTAAGCTTAAAGACGGAAAAGTTATCGCGTACGAGTGCTTTTTTGGACCCGGGGTAAATTATCCTAATTCGGGGAAATAAAAGAGTTCTTTTTAGCTTTTTTCTGTACGCATTTCATTGTTGTGAAAAAGGGGCCTTATAAACTTAGTCAACAGGTAAATTATAGTTATTAATACAATCGCCATACAGAAATTAACAAATGCATCTCCAATAATAGTATATAAGGTTAATACATGCTTGATGGGTAAATTGGCAATCCATAATTTTGTGCCGGCTTTGTAATAATCCAAGTTCCCGTAGCTTTTGCCCCGATAATCTGTAGCGCTTGAAAGGCCGCCACTGGTTTGCCTGAAAACCGAGCAGCCATTTTCAATACCACGAAATGCAGCCATATACGTATGATAAGGAGATATTGCATACCAATCGCCGGCAGGTAGTAATAGCAAATCTGTTTTATTTTTCCCTAA
>DASRTD010000076.1:0-86274 GCA_035656115.1 Mucilaginibacter sp. | reverse complement strand
TAGAAGAAGCCCTTGCCCTGATGCGCAAAGAAGGTTATAACATCCGTCAGCGCGAAACGATCGAGGATAAATACCTTGAAGAGGCCGGGGTATTATTTTGCGATGAAGAGCACCAGCCAACAGTTGAGCAGGTGCAAAATGCTGGGAGACTGAAAGTAATTGGCATCTTCGGCAGGGCGAATAGCCGCAAAATGGCGGAGGCAGCCTGCGATAACGGCATTATTATTTTTGACGATCCTAAAAACAATCCCCGTAATGATGATTTTATCCCACGCAGGGTACTCGCCTTTATGAATGAGGGTAAAACGCATACCAGCACCAATTTCCCCGATCTGCAGCCACCCCGCGTAAGCAATGCACACCGTCTGATTCATATCCATAAAAACGTGCCCGGCATCCTGGCCAAAATAAACGACGTTTTTGCCCGGCACAACATCAATATAGTGGGCGAATTCCTGGTAACGAACCCCCAAATCGGTTATGTTATTACAGACGTGAATACCGGGTATGATCCCGGCGTGCTAAATGAATTGAAAGCCATTGAGCATACGATAAAGTTCAGGCTGCTTTATTAGCCGATAATCCATGGACCATGGTCGATAGCCATTTCCGGTTTCTGCTATGGTCTATGGTTTATCGACCATGGACTAAAACTACTGACTTTCGGACTTAAGAGGCACAACCAGCACCGGCACATGCGAATGCCGTACTACATGCTCGGCTACGCTGCCCATCAGCAGCCGGCCAAGGCCATGGCGGTTGTGCGTCCCGATGACGATGAGATCGGCCCCGAACTCCTTAGCACAGGCTACAATGCCGTCTGTTGTCGAGCCGTAATCGGTAAAGTGGGTTACAGGCATATCCCCGGCGAATTTTTTTATTGTTTGGTCGACTATGTTTTCCGATTGACTTTTTTGGATGTCAAGCAGTTCCATTTCATCGACGCCCTGAGTAGATAACCCCATCATTGGGTCGGTGCCCGCGACGGGCGTAATTATTGCCGGCTCAACAATATTCACCAGGCCCACTGCCGCATTAAACGTACGGGCAATATCAAAACCATACTCCGCAGCATGTTCAGCCTGCCTGCTGTCGTCAATAGCAATAAGTATTTTTTGAATCGTCATCATATAAAAGATTTCTTTATAAAGATAACAACAAGTTAGGCGAAATAAGTTCTCAAACTAAAAGTTTGTAACTAAACTACAATCCCTTTCTTTGTTACCTTTGCCCATGCACTTTCCGCCCGAAATAGAAGAACGCCTGGCCCGCCTGCAGGAAAAATACGAGGCTATGGGGCAGGACATGAACTCCTACCTGGATGGCCTTCTTTATGCCGATTTTATAACCTATTGGGATTATATCCATCTCGATACGCTGCTTAGCCTGCAAAACCCAAAGACGCCTTTCCCTGATGAAGAGATATTCATCATGTACCACCAAATAACTGAATTGTATTTTAAGCTGGCGCTGCACGAGTGCCGGCAAATTACCGGGGCGGATCCCTTGACTCCGGAATTTTTTACTGCCAGGCTGAAACGCATTAACAACTATTTCGAGGCGCTTACCCAATCATTCGGTATCATGGTTGACGGGATGGAAAAAGATCAGTTCTTAAAATTCAGAATGTCGCTGCTGCCCGCGAGCGGTTTCCAGTCGGGACAATACAGGATGATTGAGATATACGCGGCGGATTTTATCAACCTTGTTGCCCGCGATAAGCGTGATGAATTGAAAAATGCGCCGATCGAAGATCAGTTTGAGTATTTATATTGGAAGTTTGGCGCCACTGAGCTATCAACCGGCAAAAAAACGCTCACGCTAAAGCAGTTTGAAAAGAAATATTCAAAAACGTTTATTGAATTGGGAAAGGCAAATACAAGCCACAATTTTAACGCGCTTTACCTTCAGCTAAAAAACAATAACCTTGCGACTGCCGGCTTAAAAACGGAATTGCGGCAATTGGACATCAACGTAAATGTAAACTGGCCGCTGGTTCATTATAAGTCGGCGGTGCGCTATCTTAACCGCGAGCCGGATGAGATCAAAGCCACCGGTGGCACCAACTGGCAAAAATATTTACCGCCGAGATTTCAGAAAAGGATATTTTATCCAACACTATGGTCGGACGAAGAAATAGAAAATTGGGGCAAGGGTTGGGTTGAGAAAATTCTGGACGAAGCTTAACAACCTCCATCCCCGATTACTTTTTTCTGATTCAGAACTTTTCCATCAAGTTTAATAGTGAGGGTTCCGCTGAACGAATATTTAGGCGGATGCTTTTTTATATCCATCATTTTCAGCAATACGACGTATCTGTCGTTCGAATAAGCCTCCTCGTATCTCGATCCGCTTAATTTTTTGTTTACTGAGAGGATGATTGATTTTCCATTTATTTGAATTAAGGCCTTGTCATAGTCGGTCCTGCAAATAAGTTTATGCTGTTTTTTATCATTTACGGATAAAAAGCAGTCATCGCCACAAGTCTTCAAATCGTCCGGAACAACGGCATAGGTAAATACAGATAAACGGGATGATGAGGGCTGGCAATTTGCCCTATTGGATAATGCAATTGTAAAAAAAAGGATTATTGTTAAAACCGGCCTCATAAAGCAAGATTCGCTTGTCAAAAATAGTCAAAAATTGCTAAATTGCCACTTTTCGAAACTTAATACCAAAGGCCATGACAGAGACGCTGGACATCAGGATCACCAAAACCAATCATTCCCGTTTGCATGAAACGGATTTCGACCATTTACAATTCGGCAGAACATTTTCCGACCACATGTTTGTGGCCGATTATATTGACGGCGAATGGAAGAATTTTGAGATTTTGCCGTACGGCGAAATCGGCTTTAGCCCGGCCATTTCGGCCCTGCATTATGGCCAGGCATTTTTTGAAGGATTAAAAGCTTACAAACACGCCGACGGTGAGGTTTCTGTTTTCCGCCCGGATAAAAATGCCATTCGTTTTAACAAATCGGCCGAGCGGTTGTGCATGCCGACTTTACCCGAAGAAATATTTGTCCAGAGCATTGCTGCTTTGGTTGACCTTGACCGCGACTGGATACCATCAAAACCCAACCATTCGATGTATATCCGCCCCGTAATGTTTGCAACCGATCCGTTTTTGGGTGTGCAGCCATCGGCCACTTATAAATATGTAGTGCTGACCGGACCGGTTGGCCCTTATTTTTCGAAAGTTTTAAGGGTGAAGGTGGAAACTCATTTTACCCGCGCTGCCGAGGGCGGAATGGGTTATGCCAAAGCTGCGGGCAATTATGGAGGCGCCATGCTGGCCAGCCGCCGAGCTGCCGAAGAGGGCTTTGATCAGATGATATGGACCGATGCCAAAAATCACGAATACATTGAGGAGATGGGTGCCGCCAACGTAATGTTTGTGCTGGACGGCAAACTAATCACTCCATCCACCCGCGATACCATTTTGGACGGCGTTACCCGCGATACCGTTATAGCCCTGGCTAAGGATTGGGGAATGGACGTTGAAGAACGCCGCGTTTCGGTTACCGAAGTACTGGAAGGTGCGAAATCGGGTAAATTGACCGATGCCTTTGGCGCCGGAACAGCCGCTACCATTGCCCCGGTTGGCTCCATCAGCCACAACGGCGAAGAGTATTTCCTGACTGATCCAAAAACAAGGGAATTTTCGCAAAAAATATTAACGACACTGGATGCTATCCGCTACGGTAATGCGCCGGATGCGCATGGGTGGAATTATATCGTTTAGTCTAAAGTCGTCAGTCAGTATCTTTTGACTTTGGACTCAAGACTTAGGGCTTTATACTTAGTCCACAGACACTGTCAATCCTTCCTGCTGTAAAATTTTGCGGTAAACTTCTACTTCGGTAAACGAGCCTTCCAATACGGCACATTTACCTTCATTGTGCACCTTCCAGGCTATTTTTGTTGCCTGCGACTCGGAGTAGTCGAGGTATTTAATCATGCACCAAATCACATGTTCAAACGTGTTCACATCATCATTCCATAAAATTAAACGGTGCATTTCCTTAAGGCTGGAAAGTATTTCCTCAAGACTTAGCGTTTCTTCCTGTACCTGGGTCGACATAAGTAAACGCAAATTTAAATATAATCCATTACAAATCGCTTTTTTCAGCCCGAAGCATGGATTGCAATGCTAAAATGTATCTCATGACAAAGGCAATATCCTAACTAATTTTTAATGTAATTTCCTGTTGATTAAAAAAATGACAGGCCGCTAAAAACATTTGCATTTACGGATTGTAATTTTTAGCTTCATCTGACGGTTGATCAATGAAACATGCTGGAAAAACGATCGCCATATTTGATGACGACGAGGACATTCTTGCTATCTGCAGCTTTATATTAGAAGAGCAGGGCTGGAAGGTTTTTACCTACACGGATTGCAATCAAATCAGCGAAAAGGTATCGGCAGTTTTGCCGGATGTGATAATTATGGATAATTGGATCCCCGATGAAGGCGGCATCATTGCCACCCAAACACTAAAGAAAAACGACGCCCTGAAAAACATCCCGGTTGTTTACTTTTCGGCAAACAGCGACATTGAAATCCTTGCCAACCATGCCGGGGCCGAAATCTACCTCGCAAAACCATTTGACCTGGAAGAACTTGACAAGGTGATCAGCAAGGTTTTGGTAAACAATTAATGCCAGCGCAACTGTTTTCCTTCCCGTTGTTTTTATTTTCTCTGACATGTCCCGCTTCGCGAGCCGCTTATCAACTTTCCTGCCAACATCGTCCAAACAATATCGGCTATGCTTACATTTGCGGCCATGATTGAGGTTGTACTAAAAAAAGGCAAGGAAAAAGCGGTTTTGCAGCGCCATCCCTGGGTATTCTCGGGTGCGGTTGAACAGGTGAAAGGCAAACCTGCAAACGGCGATATTGTGGGCCTGATGGATGCGGGCGGCAAGTTTATGGCATATGGCTTTTATAATGCCCAATCGCGGGTGGCGCTTCGTTTGCTGGAGTGGGACGAAAGCGCTGTGGTGGAGGAAGAGTGGTTCCGCGCCGCGGTGAGGGCTGCAGTCATTAGCCGCGGCGGCTTGCTTGCTGAGGGCATAACTAACGCCTGCCGCCTGGTTTTCAGCGAATCGGATTACCTGCCGGGATTGATTGTCGACAAATATGCCGGCCACCTGGCGGTGCAGGTGCTGACATCTGGTATGGAAAAAATGATGCCGGTGATCATTGATGAACTCCAAAATCTCTTAAAACCAGAAAGTATTTTTGATAAGAGTGACGCATCGTCGCGGAGCCATGAAGGTATGGAAACGACAAATATATCGCTCACCCTGAATCCGCCGCCTGAATTTGTTGAGGTGCTGGAAAATGGCATCCGGTACCATATCAATATCGCCGAGGGCCAAAAATCTGGCTTTTATTGCGACCAGCGCGACAATCGCAAAATACTGGCTATCCATGCCAAAGGCAAAAAGGTGCTCGATTGTTTTAGCTATACCGGAGGCTTTACGCTGAACTGCCTCCAAAACGGCGCCGCTTCGGTTACTTCAGTTGACAGCTCGTCACTGGCCATCGATACGCTGAAACAAAATGTGGCGCTCAACAATTTCGACCCGCAAAAAGTTACCGCGATCATATCCGATGTTAATAAACAACTACGCAAATTCCGGGAAGATGGCGAAACTTTTGACGTGGTGGTGCTCGATCCGCCCAAATATGCACCATCGCGTTCGGCGTTGGACAAGGCTTCACGCGCCTACAAAGACCTTAACCGGCTGGGCATGCTGTTGCTCAACAAGGGGGGCTTACTGGCCACTTTTTCCTGCTCAGGCGCTATGGATATGGAAACCTTTAAACAAGTGCTGGCCTGGGCAGCACTGGACGCGGGGAAACAAGTGCAGTTTATCCACCAGTTTTGCCAGCCGGAAGATCATCCGGTTAGGTCATCGTTCCCTGAGGGTGAATATTTAAAGGGACTGCTTTGCAGGGTGGTATGAGGAAGGTGAAAGGTGAAAGGTGAAAGGTAAAAGGTAAAAGGTAAAAGGTAAAAAGTGAAAAGTACCCAGATTTGGTTGAGGGCCGGTTATTGTTTTCAATTTATTTTGAAAGTTTCATAATTTATTTATATTTGTGCGATGGAACTGCCCGAAGCAAAGCAAAAATTTATTGAGGCCTGGGGTAAATTAGGCTCGGAGTGGGGCATTAACCGCACCATGGCACAGGTGCATGCGCTGCTGCTAATTACGCCGGAAGCTTTGTCGACCGAGGAGATCATGGAGGCGCTGAGCATTTCGCGCGGCAACGCCAATATGACGGTACGCGACCTGATTGGCTGGGGCCTGGTGGAAAAGCGACTGAAACAAGGCGAGCGCAAGGAATTTTTTTATGCTGATAAAGATACCTGGAACATTGCCCGCCAGGTAGCCAAGGAACGCCGGAAACGCGAGCTGGACCCGGTGATCAAGATACTGGATGAGCTGTCGAAAGTAAAAGGCGACATAAAAGACCCGGAATACAAAACGTTCAACAAATCGGTAACGGACATTAACAAGTTAGCCAAGAATGTAGATAAGACGCTTGAAAAAATGATTAAAGCCGATGAAAGTTGGTTCTGGGGTTCGATACTGAAGATATTCAAATAATTTTTTTACGTTGATTATTCAATTTTTCCTGAAAGTTCAATTTATAACACTCCGAATATGGATTTAAAGCAAACAATACGGGAAATTTTTACACCCCTATTTAAAGGCTTCTTCTGGCCGAACCTTGCTGGCATATTTATCATTGGCGCCACCAGATATTTGATGACCGAAAACGGCTCCGGCGTTATTGTTTTTTCTGAATTTATTATTGTCCCGATATTGATGGGTATGATCAGCGGCTGGTTTTGGCAGGATCTTCGGCTTCCTACCCGGCGGCTCGCCCTCTACTCGTGCTACAACAGCTTTCTTGCTATCGCTTTAAGTTTTATTTTTTTAGGTGAAGGCGTCATTTGTCTTATTATCGTATCGCCGCTTATATTTTGCTTTATGTTTCTCGGTGCTATCACTGGTAAAGGCATTTGCAAGAAGAATAACGACAAACTTAATGTCAGCGTAGTTTTGCTCTTGGCTATCGTTTTTGTCGCCGACACTTTTTCGAAACATGATTACGAAAACAAAGTAACCGATACCATACTGGTTAACGCCCCACCAGCGAAAGTCTGGAAAAATGTAGTAGCATTTAAACGCATTAAAGCGCCCGCTAAATTCTGGTTGTTCAGGCTCGGGATGCCAAGCCCGGTTGAGAGTACCGTTACAGGATATTATAAAGGCGCCGGGCGCAAATGTATATTTAGTAACAACTATGTTTTTGATGAAACGATCTCAACTTATGACACCGCCAAAAACCTTATATTTGATATTGTAAATCAGCCTAAAGACCCGGAAATAATGAACCACATCGCTATTTTACGCGGGCAGTTTCTGCTGAAAGACAATGGCGACGGCACGACTACGCTGGTGGGCAACAGTTGGTACCGGCTTTACGTTTTCCCGGTTTGGTATTACGATATCTGGGCCAAAAGCATCACCCGTAATGTACATTTAAGGGTAATGCAGCACATTAAAGAATTAAGTGAAGAATGATCTATGTTCCGCTTTGTTGTAAAATACCTCGGCTTTCTCAAATCCGTTCCAGCATTTCCGCTGCTTTTTGAGAGCTTTCTTATGCTGTGGACCTTCGTCACCCGCCCGATGCTGCTGGACTTTATAGATGACATCCGAAAGGAAGTATTAAAGTGGCCGGGCACATCTGTCAGCATGCACAAATATGGCGGCGTACAGTTTAATCACGGCGGTAAAGAGATCGGCCACATTCATGGCAACGGTGTTTTGGACATATTGTTAAGCCGGAGTTTAAAAGCACAGCTGATTGCGGAAGGGTTGGCAAATCCTCACCATGTTTTTGCAAAATCTGGCTGGATAAGCTTTTACATATGTACCGAAAGAGATAAAGCTTCGGCATTGGATTTATTACACCTCTCCTATTCAAAAATCTGTTTTAGCAATTAAACAGCATTTTATATATTTGCAGCCCGGTATGGTTGTGATAAGATCAAACTCATACCGGTCAACAAAGCTTTCCTGTGGTGTAATGGTAACACATCAGATTCTGGCTCTGAGGATCGTGGTTCGAGCCCATGCAGGAAAACCTCAAAGTGCAAGCGAAGAATTTTCGGCTTGCATTTTTTTTAAATACCTTTTATCAGCGGGAGCGTAAAATAGAATGTCGAGCCTTTCCCCGGCTCGCTTTCGGCCCATATTTTTCCGTTGTGCCGCCTGATAATTTCAGCACTGAGGTATAAGCCAATGCCGAACCCCGAAACGCGCCGCGAATACGGATCGTCGACCCTGTAATAGCGTTCAAATATTTTCTCTATATCCCGGGCTTCAATGCCTATCCCCTCATCCTTCACACTTACCAACACTTCCTTTTTAGTGACCTGGTAAGCCACATCGATATTTTTTCCCTTTGTCGAGTATTTAACCGCGTTATTCAGGAGATTGAAAACTACGGAGCTGATTTTATCAAGATCGGCGTATATGTGTACCCGGCCTGAGCCCAAAAAGTTGACTGGATGGGTGCTGGTAACCATTTTCGTCTCGCCCACAATTTCATTCAGCAATTCTGCAAGATCGAATTCCTGGTAGGTTATTGACATCGTTCCGGCCTCAAACCGGGAAACGTCGAGAAAACCATTAACCATTGCAGTCATCCGCTTAAGCTGGCGCTTTGCCCTATCCATCGCTTCGGCCAAAAATGCATCTTCATTTTTATTCAGCTTCGCGGCGGCTATCTGGATGATGCCGTTAAGGGAAGTTAGCGGTGTCTTCAGTTCGTGGCTGACCATGCCGATAAAGTCGTTTTTTCGTTGTTCTTCTTGCTTTTTTGCGCTGATATCGCGGGCTATTTTGGACAAGCCGATGATATTCCCCTGTTTATCCATTATTGGTGAGATAGTCAGCGAAACATCAATCAACTGCCCGCTTTTTGTCATGCGTTTGGTTTCAAAATGCTCCACATGCTCACCCCGCCTTAACCTGGCCAGTATGCGAGGCTCTTCGTCATGACGATCGGGCGGTATGATCGCATAAATTGTTTGGCCAATCATTTCGGACTCCGTAAACCCAAACATCCGTTCGGCGGCCGCGTTCCAACTGGTCACAACACCCTCCGGCGTCTTGCTCACGATCGCATCCTCGGATGACTCTACTATCGCCGCAAGCTTTGCGATTTTTTCTTCGGACTGTTTAATATCGGAAACATCAAATGCAATGATGAGCGCCGAATCCACTTCACTTCGATCACCGGGCAATGGCACGAAATGAACCAAATAATATTCGCCGGCCGGCGCCCTTCGCTCAACGGAGAACGCTTCGCCCTTCAACACCCGTTCATATAATCCTCTGTCCGTTTGGTACTGTTCGGGGGATATATCTGCCGGGTGTTTTCCCTCGTAGTCCCGCCGGTCATAACCCATCTTTTCCATAATGTCCCCCTCAATCATCACATAGCGGTGATCTTTGTCAATCACTGTGACCAGCGACTTAGGGATGCTCAGGGCAATGGACCTGAAAAGCTTTTCACTTTTGCGAAGACGGTCCCGGGTTTCCATCAGCTCTGCGTTCGTTATCGCTTGCTCTTGGTTTGCGGAAGCCAATTCCTCGTTGGTCGCCGCCACCTCTTCATTCATCGCGACGAGCTCTTCATTCATCGCGACGAACTCTTCGTTAGCCGCTGTCAGCTCTTCATTTACAGCAGCCAACTCCATGCCAAAAACTTTCTGTTCGTGGATGTCTGTGCTGGTGCCTATCCATAGGGTTACATCACCATCATTATTTTTATGCGGCATTATGCGGCTAAGGTGCCAGCGGTAAACGCCATCGTGACGCATCAACCGCTGCTCTATTTCGGCAGGGTTACCAAGCTTAATCACCTCCGGCCATTCCACGGCTGCGAGTGAACGGTCATCAGGATGGAGACTGTCCCAAATTTTATCCCGTAATGTTTCAAAACCATATACGCCGGTATATTCGTACCAGCGCTGGTTATAATAGGTGGCCCGGCCATCTGGCCCGGAAGTCCACAATTTATGCGGAATAGCGTCCGTCAAAAACTGCAACTTTTCTTCACTGTTTTTCCGCAGGGCTATTTCGTTCGCAGATTCTTCATTCAACCGGGCATTTTCAAGCGCCAGGCCAATAAGGTTAGCAAAGTTTTGGGCAAAAGCCACATCTTCCGCGTCAAAATGACGGCCAGGAACCGATGATATAAAGTTCACCAGGCCGATGATCTTTTCGTCTGCCCACATCGGCGTGATGATCACTGAGTGCAACCCGATTTTTAAGACGTCTCTTCGCTGCGCCGGATCGGTCACCACCGCATTTATCATTTCTTCTGTGACGACAGAGACAAAACCGGGTTTCCCTGTTTTCAAAACTACAGCCGGGCCGCTGTTGCCGTTCAGGTCGGGTGGATATTTTTTCCGGTATTGATATGCCCATGCGATCCTGGCGGGGTCTTCATGCTTTAACATCAGCAATTCCAGCCCGCTTTCGGTTAAGCGGTCAATCGTAAACCAGGTTGCAAAGCGGGGAACCACCAATCTGGCCACCAGTTCCAGTGCGCCGGGGGTGTCGCGGGTTTTTGCCAGTGATGCCGCCGCCTCGTTCAGGTAAGAAAATAAATTTTCTTTTTTTTTGAAGGCGGTTATGTCTCTGATGAAAAGGGTTATTTGAGGCAGTCCGCCTGATTCATGATCTGCGACCGCACTGATCGAGAACCATCGTTCCCCGCTCCCGGTTTTCGCTTTAAATTCTCCGTCTGCGATTTCTTCAAACCGGGCGAGCTTGCCTTCATTTATTTTTCCGGGCGAAGTATCTTCATATAGATCGAACACCGGCCAGCCTATAATTTCATGTTCGGCAAAAGTGGAAAGCGCAACAGGATTAGCATAATAGACCCGGTGTCCGGCATCGATAACCATAACCGCGACCGGGCTGCCGCCATAAGCCTTTTCCAGCCAGCCAACTGGCTTTCCCTTCGTATCCGATCGCTTTATTTTTGAGTTAGGTTTATTTATTGTCACGTTTGCAGCGGTTATTGTTTCTCAGGCAGAAAAATATTTAAAATTAAGAAAATAATTAATAAAGCTGCAATTTGTAATGGCTCGCTTCGGATCGGATAATACAAGTATCAATAGTAGTCTGCCAATAATAAAAACAGGCAAATGTTATATCGACGGATCATCCTTTCAATATCTGTTATTCTCGTCGTAGCGGGGCCGCCCGCCAGGCATATTATTTAGGCGGATATTCCCGTCAGGATAAGTAAACAGATGATAACCGGCGAATTTGCAAGGAATTTTTGACCAACAGCCAAAATCCGTTGACCAGCGGGGAATAAGATTTGCTTTTTTCAGCCTAATATTGTAACGTCATAACCATTTGTTTGTCAGTTGATTTCAAAAAGAGCAAAACCCTTACTATGAAAACCGTAAATACTGAAACTATAGCGCCCGTCATTATCGAAAAGCCGGCATCTGCTAAAATTGCTTATATCGACCACCTTAAAGTGCTGGCCATTGTGCTGGTAGTACTGCACCATACCTTTATTACTTACGGCGCGCCAGGCAGCTGGTACTTTAAGCAACCGAGTAATTTATTAGCAGCCAAGTTCCCGATGACGGTTTTTGTAGCCACTAACCAGTCGTTTTTTATGGGGTTCTTCTTTTTCCTTTCAGCGTTGTTTGTGGACCCATCGTACCAAAAGAAAGGCGCGGGCAAATTCCTGGCCGACCGACTAAAGCGATTAGGCGTGCCGTTGGTTTTTTATTCGCTGGTGCTATCGCCCATATTAAATTATACCGTCGAACATTATGGCTACGGGCAGCACCACTCGTTTATCGAATACATGTCCGGCTACCATCACTGGATAGATTTTGGCGTGATGTGGTTTGTCGCCGCTTTAATTGTTTTTAATTTGGTTTACCTGCTTTGGAAGCAATTTTCAATTAATCTGAACCTCAAAATCACCTGGCCGTCAAATACTCAATTGCTTATTGCGGGAGTTTTGATGGGGTTGATCAGTTTTTTGGTGAGGCTGATTTTTCCCACGGGCTGGGTATTATCGCCTGTCGGTTTTCAACTTGGGTACTTCCCCCAGTATATCATTTGTTTTATCGCCGGGTTAATTGCGTCCAACAATAAATGGCTGGATCAACTGAATTTGAAACAAGGAAAGAGCATGGCCTGGATGGCTCGTGTAATGGTACTGCTAATTTTGCCGGCAATATTTGTATGGTATCTGAAAGCTAAATTTCCCGGCAGCTATTTTAACGGGGGCTGGAACCCTGTCGCGTTTACTTATTCATTATGGGAGCAAATTACGGGCGTGATGATTATGGTTGCATTACTCTGTATCGCAAAATTTAAGTGGAATAATGATACGCCGTTGTTGAAATCCTTGTCGGCGAACGCGTTCGGCGTATATGTATTCCATCCCCTGCTGGTCATTTCCGTGGCGCTGCTGTTAAAAGATTGGGCTATTGAACCGGCGCTTAAGTTGCTGGTGGCGGCACCTTTGGCTGTCGCGTCGAGCTTTGTATTTGCCGGGCTTTTGCGAAAAATTCCGGGGGTAAGAAATTTTCTTTAGCGTCCCCGGCGTCCTCAGTAATCGGTTTTTTTACCGCAGAGGCCGCAAAAAATGAGCAGCGGAGCGCCGAGTGTTCTTATCGCTTGTTTATATTTATAACTGCCTGGCGATTTATTTTTAAAGTACGACAGTTTGCCTTACATTAGCCTTTGTCTGTCAACCAATTCAAACTGTTATGAGAAAATCCGCCGGCTTGCTTGCCGCCTTGCTTTTATTATTAAGCGGCCTCATTTTATCCTTTAAACTTCCTGCCGATGAACACCCCACGCTGGCCATCGGCGCAAAAGCGCCTGATTTTAGCCTGCAGGGGGTGGATGGTAAAACCTATACACTCAATTCATTTAAAAACTCGCCGATTTTGATGGTAGTTTTTACCTGTAACCATTGCCCTACGGCGCAAGCCTATGAGGATAGGATCATAAAGATCACCAAAGATTATAAAGACAAAGGTGTGGCCATAGTGGCAATTATGCCCAACGATCCTAAAGCTATCCGCCTGGACGAATTGGGCTATACCGATATGAGCGACACGTTTGATGAAATGAAACTTCGCGCGGCAAATAAACATTTTAACTTTCCGTACTTGTATGACGGCGCCACGCAAAGTGTCGCCCATGCATATGGGCCAATTGCCACACCGCATGTTTTTATTTTTAATAAAGAGAGGAAACTCTGTTATTCAGGCAGAATTGACGATGTGGAGAAACCGACGAAAACGCCGCATGTACAGGATACCCGTGATGCCCTGAACGCTTTGCTGGCGGGTAAAACGCCTGATGAAACCACTACCAAAGTTTTTGGCTGTTCCATAAAATGGGCCGAAAAGGCAAGCTGGCTGCAAAAAGCACAGGATGAGTGGGCCAAAGAGCCTGTAACCCTCACCGGCCTGGATGGTGTAGATATTAAGGCCCTGTTTGAAAATAAAACCGATAATCTGAAGGTGATTACGATATGGACAACGGCCAACGAAGCAGGCCACGCGGGCTTACCTGCATTTGTTGAAATGAACCGGATGTACCGGCGCCGCGATTTTGAAATGATATCCATCAATGTAGACGGCGCGGCGAAAACCAGTGATGCGCTTCGAATTTTAAAACAGGCTGAAGCATCATTTGCTAATTATATTATTGACGGCAGTAAAGACCAGGCGATCGCGTCAGTCGATCCAAAATGGTCGGGGGCGTTGCCCTATACGCTTATTGTCGAACCCGCCGGAAAAATAGTTTACGCCAAACAGGGTGCTATCAACCCTGCGGAAGTAAAAAAAGCAATCGTGGATGATCCGACTATCGGGCGATATTATTAACAGGCAGGCACGACAATTTTAAAAAAACAGTTTCCCGCGTCCATATTAATTTGCATTTTTATACGCTGAACTATAATTTCAACACATTAAAGAATCCTCAAAAACCACACAATGGGAAAAGTAATATTAGTTACCGGCGCTTCGTCGGGCATAGGTTTATCAGTGGCCAACGCATTGCAGGCGCAGGGCCATACGGTTTATGGTTCATCACGCGATCTCAGCCGCATAAAATCGGTATCATTTAAACCGATTCAGTTAGACGTTACCGATGATGCTTCCGTAAAAGCAGCCGTTGACCAAATCATCAAAGCCGAAGGAAAAATAGACGTATTGGTAAACAATGCCGGCAACGGCGTAACTGGGCCGGCCTACGCGATGCCTGTCGAGTACGCGAAAAAACAATTTGAAGTGAACTTTTTTGGGGTGATCCGTGTGAGCAGTGCCGTGATCCCGAAAATGATCGAAGCCAAACAGGGCCTGGTGATCAACGTAAGTTCGCTGGCCGGCTTGTTCGGCTTGCCTTACCAGGGCTTGTACAGCGCTTCGAAATATGCTATCGAAGGCTATTCGCAAAGTCTGCGGATGGAATTGAAAAGCACCGGCGTTAAAGTAGTCATCATTAACCCGGGCGACTTCAAAACCGACTTTACCCAAAGCCGCGAAAAAGTGCCTTTCCCACTTAAAAACGAACAATTGGAAAAGGAATTTACCACTGCTGTTGCCAGCATGGAAAAAGATGAAAGCGTTGGCGCAAACCCGGACGTGATCGGTAAAAAAATATGCCAGATCGTGGCTTCGTCAAGCCCGTCACACCGTTATCTCATCGGCGCACTAGGACAAACAATTGCAGTTCCGCTGAAAAGGATATTGCCCGGCGGCTTGTTTGAAAAGCTGATGAATGATCATTACGGGATAAAATAATTTTTCCTTAACCCAAGGCTTACGAAGTCTTGAAGACTTCGTAAGTCTGAAATTTCCGATCTAAAAGCAGTGCCCCGCGTTCAGGTTAATCAACGGTCAGGCCCGTAAAACCTCGCCTGGCCCCACACTTTCAAATACTTATCAGATGAAAAAAGCGGGCACTTTACTGTTATTATTTTTTACCCTTATCAAAGCCGGTGCGCAGGCGCCCGATTTCCAAATAAAATTTTCTGAGCCGCTTGGCGTTTTCGAGTTCGTGGACTACCTTTCAGCCAACGCGCCCGACAATCCCTATAAAACTTTGTTTACTAATTCAAAGTTCAACCAACAGAAATATAAGGACCTGGTCGCAGCATATGATAAGCTAAATATCGACTATGACTATGAATACACCGCTTATCCCTACGGGCAAAAAATTGGTGGTTCTACACATTCCCTATTAAAAAAATGGCTTATCAAAAGTGCTTCAATCCAAGATTTTAAGTTTAACGCATTGGGAATAATACCGAACGCCGACTTATTTTCATTGGTCAATATTTTAAATGAATTTGAACCGGTTTACCAGCAATTGATGTACGTGCCCAATAAAGATGTGTTTGAACATCAGTTGCAGGTACTTAAAAACCTGGTCGCCGCCAAAAACATTCAATCCTATTTTATGACCGGCGAAAAGTTTTATCATTCGGCGTGGGATAATACGATACCTTTCCAATTGGTTTTTTACCCGCTTCCCGGCACAAAACACTTTACCGCAACTGCTTTTTACGATAACGCGGTAAGTGCGTTGCCGGTGGGTTTTACCAATTATAATAAGCTGCTGAGCGTTATGCTTCACGAAACTTTTCACCTGTTATATGATGAACAATCGCTTGTGCTTAAACATGATATCGAAAAATGGTTTACCTCGAACCCTTCTAAAAATAGCCGTTATGCATTTTTGCTGATGAATGAAGCGTTGGCCACTTCGCTTGGAAATGGTTACGTATATGGCAAATTAAACGGGGCGGAAGACACGGCCACCTGGTATAACCGGAAATACACCAACCTGATGGCTAAAAAAATATACCCGATGGTGAAAGATTATGCCGAACAACAAAAGGCTATCGACAAATCATTCGTAGACAACTACATCAAAATTTACGACGATAATTTTTCGAGCTGGGTGACGGAGACGGATAATATTATGACAGACCGTTACGTGGTTGCTGACACTTCGGATGCGTTCAACGCCATCGACCAAAAATTCCCATACCGTTCCATGTCTCAGTCTGACGATAATATTTCCGTAGTCACCATGGAAAAAATGAAGCAGGCGCCGATAACCAAAGTTGTTGTCGTATCAAAAAATAATGGGGCCAGCTTACAACTCGTCAAACATAGTTTTAAGGAATTAGCCGGTTGGAACCCCGACAGCGAAAGCGATTTTAATTATTGCGTTTGGATAGCTGAAGACAAAACTTACCTGATCATCATCAACGCCGTGAGGCAGCCGATAGCCTCACACTTGGAAACGTTAAAGTTGAATTGATACTCATTCAAAACATCCGCTAAGTCCTAGGTCTGTCTAAAAAAATTTGAAAATAAATTTGCGCAATTGATCGGTTGCGTTTATATTTGCAATTGATCGGTTGCGCATATAAATAAAATTATGAGAAGAGACGTTTTCCAGGCCATTGCCGACCCTACCCGCCGGCAGATCATTAACCTGATCGCCCATCAAACTTTAACACCAAACGGGGTTGCGGATAGTTTTGATGTAAGCCGGCAGGCCATTTCAAAACATATACAAATATTAGCGGAGTGCGGCATCATCTGCATTAAACAACAGGGCCGCGAGCGCTATTGCTATGTGCAACCCAAAAAGCTGGATGAAGTAACCGACTGGCTGGCTGACTTCCGCAAATCATGGGAAAGCAGGTTTGATAAACTGGATGACCTGCTCGTCAAAATGCAAAACAAAACCAACGACAATAATATATCTCAATAATTATGAAAAATCAATCAAAAATTACAGCGGAAAAGGGTGTACAGGAACTGTTTATCCACCGCGAATTTGAGGCGCCGAGGGAACTCGTATTCAGAGCCTTTTCGGACCCTGAACTGATCACCCAATGGCTGGGTCCTTGTGATATGACGATGCGGATAGACTACTTTGACAGCCGTTCGGGCGGATCATACCGCTTCATCCATGCAAGCGCGCAGGGGCAGGAGTTTGCCTTCAATGGCACGATACACGAGGTTTTGGAACCCGAAAGACTGATCCGCACCTTTGAATTTGAAGGACTGCCCGAGCGCGGCCACGTAGCGCTGGAAACCGCCACCTTCGATGAACTGCCCGGTAACCGCACAAAATTAACCATACAATCGGTGTTCCGCTGCGTTGAAGATCGCGATGGTATTATCGCATCGGGAATGGAATACGGTGTGAACGATTCGCACAAAAAACTGGATGAGCTGCTGGAAAAATTGGTAAACCAACCCGCTTAATACTTTGAAAAATGGAAGTGCTGGTATTTGCTACAAGTGTTGAAAAACCACGGCAGGTTAGCAGGGTTAAACCCCTGCTGACCGCTATCCCGTCGATCAACCACTGGAATTTTGACCTGGAAGATTGCGACAATATTTTAAGGATCGAAGCGAAAGATGTTTCGCCGAGACATATCGAAACGTTGCTAAAAACAGCTGGATTTGAGTGCAGGGAATTGGAATAGCGACTATATTTTAAATCGCAAAGCTAAACTTCCCCATCAAAACAGCTGGGGTGCTGCCAATGTACATCGGCTCACCGCTGATTGCCTCGTTGCCGAGCAAGGCGAATAAAATGGCTTCCTTTGCATCCGGGTCGATCCCTAATGCATCCGTTCCGGAAATTTTTGCGCCGGGCAGAGCTTTTTTTAAATAATCGATGATATAAATATTCCTTGCGCCGCCGCCGCTGGTGAAAATACCGATCTCAATTGCCTTGAAATTACTCGAAATAAAATCAGCAATGCTTTTGGCGGTGAAGGCGCTGAGCGTGCAAATAAGGTCTTCATTTCTTATTGCGGCGGTGTGTGATTGTTGCTGAGCATTCGCAACATATTCCAGGTTGAACAATTCAGGTCCGGTGGTTTTTGGTGCTTTCTCGATGAAAAACGGGTGGCTAAGCAGTGCGTCCAGCAGCGATTTATTTACCTTACCTGATAAGGCAATTTTCGAATCTTCATCATAAGGCAAATCAAAAAACTTTCGGCAAGCCGCATCGATCAGGGTATTGCCCGGGCCAATATCGGTACATAAAACATCGTCGTAATTTTCATCACCCGGCAGCCAGGTAAGGTTGGCTATGCCGCCGATGTTGAGTAATATCCGGTTCTCGCCGGCTTTGCTGCCTAATATTACATCGCCATATAAAGCCAGCGGTGCCCCCTCTCCGCCTGCTGCTATGTGCTTTTGCCGGAAATCGCTGATGGTTAAAATACCTGTTTTTACCGCCAGGTGATCGCCGTCACCAATTTGCAAGGTGGCATTCGGGTAATCTTTCTGCGGATGCAATCTTTTTGGGGCATGATAAATGGTTTGGCCATGGCTGGAGATGAAGTCAATATCGGCCGGGTTTATTCGCCATTGGCTGAGCGCCCGCAAAACCAGCTCGCCATGAAAATTGCCGATAAACGCATTGAGCAGGCAAACTTTCTCCAAATCGGCTTGTCTTTTGGCAAATATAGTTTGCATTTCATGTTTAAATGCCGCCGTATAGGGAATGGTAATGAATTTGAGCAGCCTGAATTTAGTTTGCCTGCCGCTTCCCGTAAAGCTGCAAAGGGCAATGTCCAGTCCGTCCAACGAGGTGCCCGACATCAGCCCAATAGCCAATTTTTCCTCCTTACGGGCAATTTGAAACAGCTTTTGCAAATTTTGATTCATACCTTACAGGGCATGAAGTTAGGCATTTGCCCACAGGTATAAAAACGATCATGTAACCATCGCTGCGGCAGCGGAAGCGGTTTCGGGCTTTGCCGGCACGGCGCCGACTTCGCGTTCAAAATAAAAAAGGATGAGCATGATCCCAAGGGTTGTAAACTGGCTGATAGCGGCATAGGAGTCGGAAAAGGGGTCGTTATTGTGCCGATGTGTGTAGAGGGCGCCGATCATGATCAGCATTAAGCCGGTAGTAGCCAGGGGGCCGCTTTTCAATTTAAAATGAAGCAAAACACCGATGGCCCCCAACGCTTCCATCGCCATAATAAAATATAAAAACCATACGGCATAACCCGATTGTTTGAAAAAAGCGATCATGTCACCCATGTTGGCCGCCTTGCCTTCGGTGGCAATTAAAAACGACAGGCCCGTTGCGAGCGAAACGCCCGTTAAGGTAAGCCGGGCGAGCTTTTTGATAGGGTAGTCATCATCAATATTCTTGATGGAGAGAAAAATATTGGTAACCAGGAGGCCCAAAAGTACACGGGCCGGGTATTTGCCCGAACTGATAATACCGGCCAGCAGCCCGCCGATAAACTGATTTTTGATCCCTGCAAAATAAAACACCCACGCTCCTGCGCTTAAGAGCATTACGAGCCCAATGTAAGCACGTGCCAGTTTGAGGGTTAGCGCACCATCAGGCCTGAACACCAGGCTTAGCAATGCACCGCCGATCATTGACACACCGATCAGAATAATTTCCATATGCTAATTTATTTGCGTTGGAATGTGTATTGGGATCATCATAATGGCATTTACTTTATAGGATGAATAATACAGCATTTTGCCGTCGGGTGATACATAGGGGCTGCCGTTCGGGCCGCCATCATTCACCTGCGGGCCCAGTTTTTGCCCCTGGGTCCAGTCATCACCCTTGCGGTAACTGATATAGAGATCGCCGCCACTGGCGAATATCAAATAGCTTTCATCCGGTGATATATACGGATCGAAAATAGCGCTATCGCCGTTTAGCTTCAGCTGAATTGGCTTCTCATAATGGCCGCCCTGCCATTTGGCCCAGTAGCCCCCCATACCTTTGTGGCCGTCGCGGTTACGCGAGCAAAAGCTTACCGTACCATTACGGGTTAGGCAGGGTGCATAAGCCACCACCCCATTTACATTCACCGGCTCATCCAGGTGGTGTGCTTCCGACCAATTGCCGTTTGCCTGCAGGTCAACATACCATAAATGGTTGTTTTTTTGACCGACCGGCGCACCGGGAACAGGGCGGCTGGATACGAAGATGAGCCGCTTGCCATCGGGGCTTAAAAAAGGGTCCCAGTCCGTAAACTTGCCCGAAAAAGACACCGTTTTAGGAGTTGTCCATTTACCGTTGGCCCATTGCGAGACACATATTTTCGAGCTGTCGCACAGGTACAATGTTTTGCCGTCGGCGGTAAATGATGGTGTCGATTCATCATTAGGCGATGCTATTCCGTCCTGCAAAAATACCTGCGGCCGGGCGTTGTTATCGATGATCGCGGCTGTTGGCGCACTTTGCCCAAACAGCGAGAAAAAGCTGCACCAGGTGATGACGATGCCATAACATATTTCGCGTGTTAGCCAGGATATGAGTTGCATAAAGTTTTAAAGTTTCCGCCTCACCCTAAATCCCTCCTTTGTGCGCCTTAGCTTTAGCGACGGCGCACGGAGGGATTTTTGGGATCAGGAGATTTATAGTTGATTGTTTTTGTATATTATTTAGGCGTAGGTTCCTTTACCTTTGGCCTTTTAATTTATGTCCTTCCCATCCTGCAGTGTTTGTACAAACTTGTCCATATTGGCTTTGTTGGCCGGGTCGGGTGCTTGTATCTGCGCCTTCTGGGCATAAGGTAAAGCCTTTTTGTAATCGCCAATGGCGGAGTAAGCCCTGGCCATTCCCGCATTGGTTATAAACTCGTCGGGATGTTTATCATAGTCGTATTTAAAAATTTCGAATGCATCTTTACCCCGTTTGGCGCGGGCAAGGGTACGGGCGTAAAAGTAAAGTTCATTTACATTGCCATAGGGCAGCGCCTTTTTCATGGCGGCATCTCCTTCAGCAGTGCGGCCCAGGCTATCTAAAACTGCCGCTTTTGTGCTCCAGGGTTGGAAGCTTTGGTTGCCGCCAAATGTTACGCTGGTGGCGGTATCGGCCCACAGAAGCGCCTGGTCGAGGTTGGTTTTATTTTGAGCACAATAGGCGGCAGCCTGGTCCCATGCTTCCCAGGTAAAGCCTTTTTCGCTGCGCAGTTCTTTCCTGAACGAGGCAATTTGCGTTGTATTTACATCTACTGATATTTTAAACGGAATGGATAGCTTTTCCCATTGCAACAGCACTACGGCGCTTTCGGGTTTTTGATCAGTGAACTCGTATTTCAACCATTCCACACTTTTGTCGGCTGTCACGGGTTTAACTTTTACCCGGAGGGCGTCTTCTGACGGATCGTAAAAAAAGCTGCCCCAGGAAGTGTAGTTTTTTGAAAAGATCAGCGTACACTCATTGGGGTCATAGGCCACCGTGAAACCATATTTGCCGGCCGGCAACGCCTGACCCTCTATCATCACGTCGGTAGAAAATTCTATCCAGGTGTTTTCATTAGCCCCCGCGCGCCACGGGGCCGATTTCGATGGCCCAAACCCCTGGTCGACATAGCCGACAGGGATCAACTGGCCCCAAATATGCCCTTCTCTGCCTTTTACATGCGGGCGGTTATAATGAATGGTTACATCAGTAATGCCAATACCTTCGCTCACGGTAGCGCGGCGGTTGCCTGCATCGGGCAAAGACGTTAATTGAGCACGGGAGCTGTCCGGACGTATGACAAACAGCGCTGCTGTCATCATTACGGCTAATAATATCTTTTTCATGGTTACAAGTTTTAGTTTATGTTGATAATTTGGTTTAAAGCTGAATTTTCACCTGCAAAACGACAAAACTATTCAACCCGTTCCCCTTTATTTTTAATGATTTGGGTGATAAAATCAACCGCTCGTTTATCCAGCCGGCCGTAATCCGTTAAATAAACCAGCCCGATTATTGAAAACAATTAGCCAAAACCAAAAACCTTTGTACTTTTAAAAATGAATTTTATTAAACGGATGCCTTTAACCACGCGGCTGCAATGGCTGGTTTGGATAGCGGTGTTTTTGATTTTCTTTTTTTCAGTCTTGCCGATGGACGGCATCAGCTATGCGGTCATTTTCACACCGATCAATGTCTTCTTTTACATCATGATCATTTACGGGAACATTTCGTTACTGTTCCCGCGGTTTTGGCTGAAGGATAAAAAAATCATTTATGTGATCCTGGTGATGATTCTGCTGATCGGGGTAGGAATTGCAAGGGGTTTCGTTATCACAAAGATCAACAATCATTTTTATCCGAAAGAACATGAGCAGTTCACACCGGAGACAATGCTCTATTATGTGCTCGCGGGCTTCCTTACCTACCTGCTCAGTTTTGTTTTTCGCATTGCCATCGCCTATTTCACACTAAAACAGCAATCCGAAAAAATGCTGGTGCAAAAAAGCCAGGCTGAATTAAACCTGCTTAAATCACAGGTGCAGCCGCACTTTCTTTTCAATACATTAAACAACATTTATTACGAAGCCTACCGCGAGGCCCCGCGCACGGCAAAGTTGATTGAACGCCTGTCGGACATTATGCGCTATTTTGTAGATGAAAGCCCTAAAGATGAAGTATCCCTGTCGACGGAAATACAATTCCTGGAAAATTATATTGCCCTGGAGAAAATAAGGGTGAGGCATAGTATCGACCTGAATTTTATCCAGGACTGCAATAAAGAACTGCGCATACCACCCATGCTGCTGATGACTTTTGTAGAGAACATTTTTAAACACGGGATCGATAAGTCCAGCAGCGAAAATAAAGTTGAACTGTCGCTTGTGCAGTTGGATGGCTACCTGGTGTTTCAAACAAAAAACAACATGCCTAACCTTCCAGGCGCTGCTGAGCACCGGGGCTTTGGCATCGAAAACCTCCGGAAACGGCTTACTTTTTTGTACGGTGAGAACTTTGAACTTTATACCAGTGCCGAAAATGACGTTTTTACTGCTTTTTTAAAAGTACCCGTTAACCAATGAGTTTAAGCTGCGTAATAATCGATGACGAGCCAAACGCGGTAAACCTGCTGGAGATACTGGTAAGGCAGAATACCAAATGGGACGTGCTGGGCAAATGCTACGACGCCCTTGAGGCTATGGCCTTCATGAAGGACCATAAACCGGATTTTATCTTCCTCGATATCAATATGCCCCAGCTAACCGGCATGGAACTGGCCGGCCTCCTTCCTGATGAAACGAAGATCGTTTTTACAACTGCGTATTCCGAATATGCCGCCGAAAGCTATACTTTTCAAACCATTGATTACCTGCTGAAACCCATTACGCTAAAAAGGTTTTTGGCGGCCATGCAGAAGATTGATGCCTACTTTAGCAGTCATAACGGCGCCGAGAAAGCGGTGCATTCGCCCGGCCAGGAATATTTCTTTGTAAAATCGGGCAAGGAGTTAAGGAAGATCCTGCTGGAGGATATACAATATTTCGAGGGGGAAAAAGAATATGTCCGCGTAGTAACACCTGGCAGCCAGTTGCTCATCTATCGCAGGCTGAAAGATATCGACGAGCAACTAACAGCCCCTTTTGTGCGGGTGCACAATTCCTACATCGTCAATACCAAACAGATTAATAAAATACAGGACAACCACATTTATATCGCCAATAAACAGATACCGATCAGCGAAAAATTTAAGGACAGGTTTATGGCGGTGATACAGCAAAGAATATTCTGAACCGCTGATTAACCTGATTTTTATGATCACACTGATCTTTGAACCTTGATAGACATGTAAAATATTCGTCTTTGTCCGCCCTGGATCACCTGAACCACCTGGAACAGATGAATACACCTGGGACACCTGGGACACTAATTTTTTCAGTGATTTGCTTGTTTTTATCAAGAATTTTCTTTATTAAATTGCACCCTTCTATTGCCAACTTTCACAAAAAAGCCCCGCAAAGCGAGGCTCCAATATCTTTATCTCATTGACAATTACGTCATCTTCAGCTTCTTCTGTATATCCGCCACATACCCTTTAAACTTCTTATCGGTATCGATCAAATCCTCCACGGTTTGGCATGCATAGATCACGGTGGAGTGGTCGCGGCCGCCGAAGAAGTGGCCAATGGATTTTAACGAGCTTTTGGTATGGGCCTTGGCCAGGTACATCGATATCTGCCGCGCTTGTACGATCTCGCGTTTGCGGGTTTGCGATTTTACCATTTCAATCGGTACCTCGAAATACTCACAAACCAAATTTTGGATGTACTCCATCGAAATTTCCTTGGAAGAATTTTTTACAAAGTTCTTCAGCATTTGCTTGGCTAAAGCCAGGTCGATCTCCTTGCGGTTCAGCGTGGATTGGGCAAGCAGGGATACCATGGCGCCTTCCAGCTCGCGCACGTTGTTGTCGATGTTATGCGCAACGTACTCTATTACATCGTTCGAAAGCTCGATGCCGTCCTGGTAAGTTTTGTTTTTCAGGATAGCCATGCGGGTTTCCAGGTCCGGGATCTGCAAATCGGCGGATAAACCCCACTTAAACCTTGACAACAGTCGTTCTTCCAAACCGGCCAGGTCTTTTGGCGCCTTATCTGAAGTGATGATCACCTGCTTACCGGATTGGTGCAAATGGTTAAAAATATGGAAGAAGAAATCCTGTGTTTTTTCCTTGCCGGCAAAGTTGTGCACATCATCCATGATCAGCACATCGATGGCCTGGTAAAAATTCACAAAATCGTTGATGTTATTATGCTTAAGCGCATCGACGAACTGCTGGGTAAACTTTTCGCAGGATACGTAAAGCACCAGTTTATCGGGCAGGGTTTGTTTAATTTCATTGCCAATGGCCTGCGCCAGGTGGGTTTTGCCCAAACCCACGCCGCCATATATCATCAGCGGGTTAAATGAAGTACCGCCCGGCTTTGCCGCCACAGCATACCCCGCCGATCTTGCCAAACGGTTACAATCGCCTTCAACAAAATTACTGAAAGTGTAGTTACGGTTGAGCTGCGGGTCAACGTTCAGCTTTTTTAAACCCGGTATTACAAATGGGTTTTTGATATCTTTATTTATAGAAATGGGTATCGGCATGGATTGATTTTTTGATTCGGCACCGTTCCCGTTTGAAGGTAAATTCGTAGTATAGGGTTTTGCCGAAGATGATTGTTCCACTACAATATTGTACTCCAAACGTCCGTCGTCGCCCAATTGTTTTTTAATCGTTTTGCGCAGCAAGCCAACGTAATGTTCCTCCAGCCATTCATAAAAAAATAAACTTGGTACTTGTATGGTTAAAACACTTCCTTCAATTCTCAGGGCCTTTATCGGCTCGAACCAGGTCTTAAAACTCTGGGCCGGGATGTTGTCCTTAATGATTTGAAGGCAGTTATTCCAGACGTTAGTACAAGTTTTTTCCATATGCATTTTATTAAAATATTGATTTCCAACTCACCAGCGAACTATCTCTTACCCCCGTTTCGGAACCTCGAATATTCAAAAAAAAAGGGGATAAAAAAATAAAATTTTAACTTTTTGCAGAAATAAATTTATGATAAAATAAAGCAGTTCATAGTAGTAATTTCACATAAAATGTTATATTAAGCCGCCGGAAGGCCTTAAATATCTGGCAATTAACTCATCCGACAATTTCATTTGCAAATAAGCTCAAAAACAAACAGATAAGGCGCATTATGGTTTTTAGTCGATTACAATTTTATATTAATAGTTAATTTTAAAGGTCAAAAATCCGGCCTTTTTTGGGCTTCGCCGCCTGGAGAATTGCTTTCGCCCCGCAGGCTAAGGTGTGGCCGAAAAAGCTTTTAATATTCGCCAAAAACGGCCCTGAGCGTATCTGAAATTTCTCCAAGCGTTGCATAATTTTCAACTGCGCTAAGGATGAAGGGCATAAGGTTTTCAGTACCTGTTGCCGCCGCGCCGAGGCGTTCAAGGCATTTTTTTACAGCATTATTATCGCGCTCTTTTTTCAATTGGCTTATCTTGTCTGCCTGTCGCTGCCGGATGGAATCATCCACGCGGAATAACCCGGGCGTGGCCGCCCCGGCATCGGTAAAGCGGTTCACGCCGACCAATACTCGCTCGCCCTGCTCAATTTCATTTTGGTAGATATATGCCGACCGGGCAATTTCCTGTTGTATAAAATCCTGCTCTATTGCTTTTACCGAACCGCCCATAGCGTCTATTTTATCTATATAAAGCTGGGCCGCTTTTTCAAGCTCGTCCGTCAGCGCTTCTATAAAATAGGAGCCTGCCAAAGGGTCGACAGTGTCGGTAACACCGGTTTCAAAAGCAATGATCTGCTGGGTGCGCAGGGCTATTTTTGCGGCCGCTTCGGTTGGGAGCGAGAGCGCCTCGTCATAACCGTTGGTATGCAATGATTGCGTTCCGCCTAAAACAGCTGCCAACGCCTGGTTACTCACCCGTACAATATTATTCATCGGTTGCCGGGCCGTTAAGGTCGATCCGCCGGTTTGCGTATGAAAACGCAGCTTCTGAGCGCCGGGTTCGGTAGCGCCCAAACTTTTGGTAATATGCGCCCACATGCGCCTGGCGGCCCGGAATTTGGCGATCTCTTCGAAAAAATTGTTGTGGCAATTAAAGAAAAAGGAAAGTCGTTTGGCAAAAATGTTGATGTCGAGCCCTTTGTCAATGGCAGCCTTTAAGTACGTTTTGCCATTGGCCAGCGTAAAAGCCAGCTCCTGCACCGCGGTAGATCCTGCTTCGCGAATGTGGTAACCCGAAATAGAAATGGTGTTCCATTTAGGCACTTCCTTTGCACAGTATTCAAAAACATCGGTGATCAGCCGCATCGAGGCTTCGGGCGGATAAATATAGGTGCCGCGGGCGGCGTATTCTTTTAAAATGTCATTCTGGACCGTTCCCGATAGCTGCAGCAGGTCGGCCCCTTGTTTTTTGGCAAGGGCGATGTACATCGCCAATAATATCGGCGCCGTCGCATTAATGGTCATGGAAGTTGTGATGTCCGCCAGCGCAATTCCGTCAAACAATATCTCGATATCCTTTAACGAATCGATCGCCACGCCCACTTTTCCAACTTCGCCTTCGGCAAGCTCATGGTCCGAATCGTAGCCGATTTGCGTAGGCAGGTCAAACGCCACCGAAAGCCCCATGGTACCCTGGCCTAATAAATAATGGTAACGCTTATTGGATTCTTCGGCAGTTGAAAACCCGGCATACTGCCGCATCGTCCACGGCTTGCCCCGGTACATATCCTTTTGAATGCCACGGGTAAAAGGGAACTCGCCGGGCAGTTCGCTCATACCGGACGGCCCGGTATAAACCTCCTTTATTTCAATACCCGATGTTGTGGTTATCTTTTTCTTTATCACTGATTGCACCGATTTTTTTTCACGGATTACACCGATTCTGTGGTTTGATTGCACCGATTGAATACCATTTTACAAATGCTTCGTCTTTCGGACTTCCGGACTTTCGGACTTTTCGGACTCCTTAAAACAACTCTTCCAAATCTTTACGCAAGCGTCCTGCGGCGACATCGTACGGATTATCTTCCAGCTGGCTTAAATAACCGAGTATGGTTTTACTCAAATCGAGCCCGGAAGCATCCGCCGGCAGCGACTTTACAGCGTTGCTTACTATATTTAAGGTATCGTCCTTAACCAGTTTTACAACCGCCCAGGCACGGGTGCTTACGTATATCTGCTGTGTAATATTGTGCTGATATTCAGAGCGGAGGTCTTCCATTACCAGGCTCTGCAATTCAACCGCCGTGTAGGCAGTAGCGTTCAGCCTGATCAGCATATTCGCCGGGTTAATACGCTCGATAAATAAAACCAGCCGCTCATAGGCCTGCAGCCTCAGGGGCAGGGTTTGGTTGCTCAGCGTTTTTCTGAATTCAAGCAAGTGCAATTTTTCATCCCGCTCAAGGTAGGGCTTTACGAGGTAAAAGGCGACACACACCACGCCGATACCCGCGATGGTGTATTTTGCTGCATCCTGTAAAAACTGTAAAAGATTCATGGAATTCAATGTTATCTATCGGTCATAAATAAACCGGTTGAGGCAAAAATGTGTATTTTAGCTTATATTTGTGAAGTTAATAAAAAATAAGATGAGTATTGCTGTTGAAACCGCCCCCGGACCGGTGTCATTTACAGAAGGCGCGGTTAAGGAATTGAAAAAGTTGATGGACCAGCAGGAGATCGGCCCCGATTTTGCCCTGCGTGTCGGCGTGGAGGGCGGAGGTTGTTCAGGCATGAATTACGTGCTCGGATTTGATCAGAAGAAGGATGGCGACCAGGAGTATTTTATCGATGGCTTGAAAGTTTATATGCACAAGGCCCATGGCTTGTACCTGGTTGGTATGCAGATCGATTTCCAGGACGGATTAAATGCCCGCGGCTTTACTTTCAATAACCCCAACGCCGCCAGCACTTGTGGCTGCGGGTCTTCCTTTTCGGTATAATTTAATAATATCTATATTTATTAAAATTGAAGCAGCCCGAAGGCTGCTTTTTTTATTGCCAAATAACGGAGCAAAGCTTGTAACAATACGCAGGCTGTTATAGTCTTATCCCCAGGTCTTCGTAAATTTCAATCCATGGCGGTAAAAACCAGCTTCAAAGAAAATATTTCCATTGCCCTGCAGGCTATAGCAGGCAACAGGCTGCGCACATCGCTTACTTCGCTCATTATCGCAATCGGTATTATGGCGCTGGTAGGGATACTAACCGTTATTGAAGGCATTAAAACAAAGGTTAATGATGCTTTTGCCGGCTTAGGCGCCAACTCCTTCACCCTCGCTAACACCAATAACGGCCTCAATTTTGGCAACGGCGGCCATCAAAAAGTTTACCCCGCAATAACGTATGAGCAGGCGGCGCGGTTTCAAAAAGAATTTCAAATGCCGGTTATCTCTACCGTAAACCTGAGCGTAAGCGGCACAGCGGTGGTAAAATATGCCGATAAAAAAACCAATCCCAATATATCTGTCACCGGCTCGGACGGCAACTACGTGGCTACAAGCGGGTATAAACTTTCTTTCGGTCGAAATTTTTCTTCGGCTGAGGTAGAACGGGGCGAAAACGTGGTAATGATAGGCTACGAGATAAAAAAACGTCTTTTCAAAAATGATGATCCAATTGACAAGTCGATTTTTATAGGCAGCAGCCGGTTCAGGGTAATAGGCGTGTTTGAATCGAAGGGCTCGGGTATGGGATTCGGGGGCGATAAATTTTGCATTATCCCGGTATTGGAGGCTAAGCAGATCGACCCCGACACCAATCGCTCATTTACGGTTACGGTGATGGTGAAAAACCCTACTGCACTTGATGCAAGCATCGGCGAGGCGACATCGCTATTCAGGAATGTGCGCGACCTTGACGTAAGGAGCGATGACAATTTTGCCATCGAACGAAGCGATTCGTTTCAGCAGCAGCTTTCAGGTCAGTTGGCCGGGATAACTATAGGCGGACTATTGGTAAGCGCTATAACGCTGATCGGCGCCTCCATCGGGTTAATGAATATTATGCTGGTATCCGTAACCGAGCGGACCCGCGAGATCGGCTTACGCAAAGCATTGGGCGCCACACCCGGCATCATCCGTAAGCAGTTTTTAATAGAAGCCATCGTGATTTGCTTCATCGGCGGCATTCTTGGCGTCTTGCTGGGAATGATCATCGGCAACCTGCTGGCTTTGGGTATCACGGGATCTTTTAATGTGCCGTGGATGTGGCTGGGGACCGCTATCGTGTTGTGTACGCTGATCGGGCTCATCTCCGGATTTTATCCCGCAAGCAAAGCTTCCCGGCTCGATCCGGTTGAGGCGTTGAGGTATGAGTGATGTGCGGGATCGATGTGCAGATATGCGAATGCGTGAATGTGCAAATGATTTTAATTACAATGTGTGCCGGTCCGCACAATTTACTTTGAATGGAATTTAGCAGTAGGATTTAGGCTGTTTTGCTATACTAAACAGATTTCTTCTCTGCACATCTGCACATCTGCACATCCGCACATCCCTTTGGCACTACCGAAGCATAATATTCCGGAGCGGGTAATCAAACATCACTTTTTCCAGGTAAGGCATTCTTAGCGCATCCTTTAATGCGTCAGCATGCCTCTGGTGATGCATATCGCTCGAGATAAAATCAACCAGCTGATGGTCAATCAGCGTTTCAGCCATTTTTTTTGCTTCCTTGCCATAATACCCCGTAAGTGATATGGTGTTGATCTGGAAAGCAATGCCCAAATCGTGAAGCGCCCGCAGCTCGTCAATATCGAGATACAGGTATCGTTCCGGGTGAGCAAGGATAGGCCTGTAACCCAGTGCTATCAATTTCTTTATAGCCACAACTACGTTTGGCGGCTGACTGATGAACGAAAGCTCGAACAATACATAATTGGCGCCGATGATCATCAGATCATTCCTGCTGATCCTGTCTTCAAAAATTTCATCAAAATAGTGCTCGGCGGCAGCCTCTACAACAATATCGATATTTTCCTTTTCCAGTTCGGCCTTTAAAACCGCGAGTGCATTGCTGATGGTCTCGTTGGTGTTTCTATAATAATCAGCCATAATATGCGGCGTGGCTATTATCTTCCTGATACCCATCGCCATCATCCTCCTGATCAGCACGATCGACTCCTGTGGGTTTTGGGCGCCGTCGTCAATTCCGGGCAACACATGGGAGTGCATATCAACTATTATGGAGCTATAATCAAAAGTGGCCTGTTTTTTTTGCTCTTTCTTTTTAAAAATCCCAAACATAGTTACCTGGATATTATTGAAAATCTTTTCTTTTGCTTTTTAAAAACAGTCAAACACGAAGTTAGCCGATATTTAAGTTTTTTAGCTTCAAATGGTTGGGGTAAGGCCATTTAGCCTGCAAATGTAAATAATGCTTATGAAATCAAGCTAAACTATTTTTTTACCCCGGCGTTTCACTTCATCTCTATATAATCACAGCGGGTATTCCGACAGGTATTGCTCCCATGTCCAGGCCGACGACATCATGGTATCAATTCCCAACCCGGCGCGCCAATGCAGTTTTTGCGCCGACCTGGTTACATCGCCCCATACTTGTTCCACGTCACCGCTCCGTCTCGGTCCGATCTCGTAGTTCAATTTTACGCCCGTTGCACGTTCAAAAGCGTAGATAATCTCAAGCACAGTGTTGCCGTTGCCTGTCCCCAGGTTAAAGACGTCGTAGCCGGAAAAAGAGCCGCCTGCCATTAATTTAAGTGCGGCAACGTGGGCTTTTGCCAGGTCGACCACGTGGATATAATCGCGCACGCAGCTGCCGTCCCTTGTATTATAATCATCGCCAAAAACCGTGATCTTTTCGCGTTTGCCAATGGCCGTTTGCGTGATGAACGGGACAAGATTTTGCGGCACGCCTATTGGCAGTTCGCCAATCAATGCTGATTCATGCGCGCCGACCGGGTTAAAATAGCGCAGCGAGATCACTTTTTTAGCATCCCCCGAAACAACGCTGTCCTTCAAAATTTCCTCGGCTATCTGCTTGGTATTACCATAGGGCGATTGCGCCGGCTTTACCGGGGCGTCTTCGGTAACCGGCAAGTGATCGGGCTGCCCGTATACCGTGCAGCTTGAGGAAAACACGAAATTAACCGTTTTGCCGCTGTAAGCCTTCAACAAGTTAATCAGCGAGAGCAGGTTATTGTGATAGTATTTTAACGGATTTTTTACCGATTCGCCAACTGCCTTAAATGCAGCAAAGTGGATAATGCCTTCCAGGGCCGGCTCGTTCTGCACAAAGGCCGCGAGTTTCTCTGCATCGCAGATGTCGAAATTGTAAGCCACCGGTTTAAAACCGATTATTTTAGTGAGCTGATCGAGTATGCCGGGGTTAGAGTTGGAAAGATCATCAACGATAACGGGTTCGTAGCCGGCGTTAACCAGTTCGACAACGGTGTGCGAACCGATATAACCCAATCCGCCGGTAACTAATATTTTGGCCATTAATTTTTATTAAAATAGGTAAAATCTTTGTGTTGTATCTCTTTTTCGGGAAGCGACTTAAAATAGTCGTAGGTGATCTTCAGTCCCTCGCTTCTCGATACTTTCGGCTCCCAACCTAAAATTGCCTTTGCTTTGGTAATATCCGGGCGGCGCTGTTTCGGATCGTCGGTCGGCAAGGGCAGGCTGATCAGTTTTTGATCTGTGCCTGTCAGCTTGATGATCTCTTCGCCAAACTCTTTGATGGTGATCTCGTCCGGGTTGCCTATGTTCATCGGCTGGGCATAATCGCTGAACAACAAGCGGTAAATCCCTTCGATCAAGTCGTCGACATAACAAAACGAGCGGGTTTGCGAACCGTCGCCAAACATGGTTAGCGGCTCGCCGCGCAGCGCCTGGCCTATAAATGCCGGCAAAACGCGGCCGTCATTCAACCGCATGCGCGGGCCGTAGGTATTGAATATTCGTACTATCCGTGTTTCCAAACCATGAAAGGTATGATAAGCCATAGTTATCGCTTCCTGGAAACGTTTAGCCTCATCGTATACCCCGCGCGGGCCAACCGGGTTCACATTGCCCCAGTATTCCTCCGGCTGCGGGTTTACATTCGGGTCGCCATAAACTTCCGAGGTTGATGCGATCAGCATCCTTGCCTTTTTTGCGCGGGCCAAACCCAGCAGGTTGTGTGTGCCCAATGAGCCTACTTTCAAGGTCTGGATCGGTATTTTCAAATAGTCGATCGGGCTTGCGGGCGATGCAAAGTGCAATATATAATGCAGTTCACCCGGAACATAGACGAACTTGGAGACGTCGTGATGGTAAAACTCGAAATTATCCAGCTTAAATAAATGCTGTATGTTGCGCAGGTCGCCGGTGATCAGGTTATCCATCCCGATGACGTGGAAATCTTCCTTAATAAACCTGTCGCACAAATGGGAACCCAGGAAACCCGCCGCACCCGTTATCAATATCCTTTTGCGTTCCGCCATTACTTTATTTCTTTTCTGCCGATACTGTTATAATAAAAGCCGCAATCCACCATCTTTTCCAGTTCATATAAATTTCGGCCGTCAAAAATAACTTTTGTTTTCAGCAACGACTCGACCTGCTCAAAATCGGGCGTCCGGAACAACGACCATTCGGTTACGATCAGCAATGCATCGGCCCCGGTGAGCGCTTCGTAGGGGTCGCCGGCATATTTTATTTTGTCGCCTATCAGGTTCTGTACATTTTTCATTGCTTCCGGGTCGAAAGCAACTATTTCAGCTCCGGCAGCTACCAGGTCGTCGATAATATAAAGCGACGGCGCTTCGCGGACGTCGTCCGTTTCCGGCTTGAACGCAAGGCCCCACATCGCGAATTTTTTTCCTTTTAACTCGCCTTTATAATATTTTTTAACCTTTTCAACCAATACCTTTTTCTGGATCTCGTTAACCTTCATCACCGAATTGAGTATTTTGAAATCATAGCGTTTTTCCTCAGCTGATTTGGCCAGCGCCTGCACGTCTTTTGGGAAACAACTGCCGCCATAACCGATGCCCGAAAACAAAAAACGCTTGCCGATCCGGTTATCCGCCCCAATTCCGCGCCGTACCATATCCACATCGGCGCCAACCAGTTCACACAGGTTAGCAATCTCGTTCATGAAAGATATTTTGGTTGCCAGGAAGGAGTTGGCTGCATATTTGGTCAGTTCGGACGAGCGTTCGTCCATAAAGATAATCGGGTTACCCTGGCGCACATAAGGCGCATACAACTCACCCATCAGCTTGCGGGCGCGTTCATCAGTTGTGCCAACTACCACGCGGTCGGGTTTCATAAAGTCCTCAACGGCTACGCCTTCGCGTAAAAACTCCGGGTTAGAAACCACCGCAAACTCAACGCTGGTATTTTCCCGCATAATGGCGGTTACCTTATCCGCAGTGCCTACCGGAACGGTAGATTTAGTCACAATAACCTTATACTCAGTGATCAGCTTTGCAATATCCCCGGCGGCGCCCAGCACGTAGCTCAGGTCGGCAGAGCCATCGCCATCCGGAGGGGTTGGCAGCGCCAGGAAAATAATTTTCGCTTCAGCGATGGCTTCAGCCAGGTTTGCTGTAAAATGCAGGCGCTTTTGCACGATGTTGCGATAAAAAAGTAATTCGAGGCCGGGCTCATATATAGGCAATTCCCCCTCCTGCATCATCTTTACTTTTTTCTCGTTAATGTCGACACATATTACCTGGTTACCGGTCTCTGCCAGGCAGGTCCCTGTTACCAGTCCTACGTATCCTGTGCCTACTACAGCAATTTTCATAGATTATATTTTAATTGTGATTACTTTTATGCCCTGCGAAGTTAATAATTCAAAATCTAAAAATGCTCCTCTTATATAACCTTGTTGTACGCTCGTACTACTTGTTCATACTGCTCGCCTCACCGTTTAACGGGAAGGCAAAACTATGGATAACCGGCCGCAAAGAGCGCGCTTTTATACGGTTTAAGGACAGTATTTGGTTTCACTTCGCTTCATTGGGTGAGTTTGAGCAGGGACGGCCTGTTTTGGAGGCGTTACGCACAAAATATCCGGAAAATAAATTCGTCATAACATTCTTTTCACCCTCCGGGTACGAGGTGCGTAAAAACACGCCGCTGGCCGATGCCGTTTACTACCTGCCGCTGGATACGCGCCGCAATGCCCGCGAATTTTTTGACGCTATACAGCCCAAAATGGCCGTTTTTACAAAATACGAATACTGGTACCATTTTTTTAACGTAGCTAAACAACGGAATATACCATTGTATATGATTTCGGGCATTTTCAGGCCCGGCCAGGTTTTTTTTAGATGGTATGGCGCGCTGCCGCGTAAAATATTGCGCTTCGTCAGCTGGTTTTTTGTACAGGATGAGCGGTCGAAACAATTGCTGCTGAATATTGGCTTAACCCATGTTACCGTGAGCGGCGATACCCGGTTCGACAGGGTATGGGCAAATGCCCGGCAGCCTAAATCCATTCCCGGCCTGGCTGAATTTAAAAATAGCCACAGAGTTTTTATTGCCGGCAGCACCTGGCCCGACGATGAAAAGCTGATTTGTGCCCTTGTCGGCAATTATCCGGACCTCAAATTCATTATCGCCCCCCATGAGATCAGCCAGGATAAAATAAATAGCCTGTTGGCCATTTTACCCGCCGGCGCTACGATCAGGTATTCAGACCTGACAGCCCACCCGGACGGTTATCCCGATTCGCCCCATGTAAATTGCCGGGTGCTGGTGATTGATAATGTCGGCATGTTATCGTCACTATATCAGTATGGCGATATAGCCTATATCGGCGGAGGTTTTGGAGCAGGCATTCATAATACGCTGGAAGCGGCAGCGTTCGGACTGCCCGTCATTTTTGGGCCGAATTATCAAAAGTTTATCGAAGCGAACGAGTTAATCGCGCTAAGAGCTGGGTTTAGCATAGCCCGTGAAGCGCAGCTGAAAGGAATTATAGATACTTTAACAGAAGATAAGGCTTTTTATAACATTGCCGCAAAAAAGGCCGGGGATTATGTAAAGGAGCATACGGGCGCCACCCAAACTATTTTGGAGCATGTGGTGAGCGGTGAGCGCACCTGACTATACGCCCACCGACTGACCGCTCCCCTCTGTCTCGTATCAGTCCTTTAAATTAAAGGCCGCTTTTACCTGGCCGTAATCATTAAGGTTAATGTGTTGCCTCAGCGCAGCGGTTAACACCGCACCCGGGATGATCACATACCTGAACTGGTGTGCATTCGATATATTACTGTACAGGTTCAAATTATCAACAAAATCTATCCGCACATTGCCCAGCGTTATTTGCGCCGACCAGGTATCCGTGTACACCGTGCCGCCTTCGGTATAAGTAACCACAATTGGCAGGGCGCTTACCTGGGCGGTAGGCCATATTACGGAGGTATAGCCATCCAATTTGCCGTATACGATCACAGTGCCCTGGTCTAAAATGGCCTGGGTGATTTTAGTGGCCGCAATGTTAGCATAAAGATGCCATGTGCTGAACACCGTATCCTTTGTGTACGATGAAGGCGTAACCCAGGCCGAATAGATGACATTGGCGGTGCCTGTAGGGCCGGCGGCGCCTGTTGGCCCGGCGGGGCCCGTTGCGCCAGTTGGGCCGGCAGGGCCTTGAGGCCCGGGAGCGCCATTCTTACCACAGGATGTTGCTAACAGCGCTGCTGCCGCTAAAAGCAAAAACAAGTTGTTGATTTTTTTCATAGATAAAATGTTTAATTTTTTAATGATGATTTATCGAAAGGCCTCAAATTTTACCGCCTTTTCACGTTCCAAAATTGGAAAACAGCCCACTAACGGACACCAGGGCATTTACGTAACCAGCAGCGAAAATTTACTGTTTTTCAAATGCGGGAAACCACTTGCCGCTTTGCGTACATTTACTGCTGACCGATGCGTACAATCTGAAGAGGGGAAGGTTAGCCACGGCACTGTAAATAAGGGTCAATTTTGTTTGATAAATTGTCATGAATGATATATTTGACTTAATTATTGCGCATCAAGTCTCGTTAGCATAAAATTGATCATCGTCATCTCCATAACGCTATTCTTTATCGTGCTTCGGTTTACCGTGACGCTTTTTAATTTTATCTCGAACCCAAAACTGACCCGCGTAAGCAAACATTACCACGACCTTGTCTCCATCCTTATTCCGGCCAGAAACGAAGAAGAGAACATCGCATCCCTGCTGGAGTCTATAAAAGTTCAGGACTATAAAGATTACGAGGTAATTGTTTACGATGACGAATCGTCCGATAAAACCTATTCCATTTGTTCGTCATTCGCGGCAATCGACGGGCGCTTCAGGGCGATAAAAGGCGGAGCTTTGCCGCCAGAATGGCTCGGCAAAAACCATGCTTGCCATCAGCTCGCCGCAAACGCAAAGGGCAGCTACTTTTTGTTTCTGGACGCTGACGATCATGTCGCCCCGGGCCTCATCAATAGCGCGGTTCATCGCATGCAACTTTATAATCTTTCGCTGCTGAGCCTTTTTCCCGACCAAAACATGCCTACTATCGGCGAAAAGGTAGCTGTTCCGCTGCTGCATTACCTGTTGCTGAATTTGCTGCCGGTGCGTTTGATATTTCTTTCCAAAACTCCTTCAATAGCCACCGCCTGCGGCCAATTTATGCTTTTTGATGCCGGAACCTACGTAGAACACCAGTGGCATAGCCTTGCAAAAGATAAGCTATTTGAGGATGCCGAGATCATGCGGCAGGTAAAATCGAAGGGTTACAGGGGTGAAGTTTTGTTAGCCAACGGAATGATCAGCTGCCGCATGTACCGGCATTACGGGCAGGCAATAGCCGGGTTCAGCAAGAATGCCCTATCGGCATTTAACGACAGTATTGCAGGGCTGATGGTCTACATTTTGCTGATGATGGGCGGGCCGATGATCGTGCTCATGACGCTCAACCCCGACCTTGTATTTTTTATGGCTGGTTTGATAGCGCTCAGCCGTGTCATGATCTCCATGGCCTCGCGGCAGCGTGTTTTTTATAACCTGTTGCTGCATCCGGTGCAAATGTTTAACTTAACCCTTATTGCTTTTTTATCCATACAAAAAAACCTCACCCGCACAAATACATGGAAGGGAAGAGCAGTTTGATATACGAAGAAGTCCGAAAGTCAGTAAAGTCCGAAAGAAGCTGCAGCGGATGTCCGCCAATGTGGCGGATAACTTACGTTAAATGGAAACATTTAACTCCAATCAAACCAATGAACAAATGAGTGACTGAACAAATAAACTAATTAGCTAATTTTGTATGCGATGAGTGATTACAATTTGCAGGTGACTATCGACCAGGACTCGGGTTTCTGCTTCGGGGTGGTTTATGCCATTGACATGGCCGAAGAGATACTGGCGCAGGACGGTTATTTATACTGTCTTGGCGATATCGTGCATAACGACGAAGAGGTGGAACGGCTGAAAGCAAAGGGTTTGCGGATCATCGAGCACAAGGACCTGCAAAATCTCAGCCACGAAAAAGTGCTGATCCGCGCGCATGGCGAAGCGCCGGACACTTACCGGGTAGCATTAGAAAACAATATTACACTGATCGATGCCTCGTGCCCGGTAGTGCTGAAGCTGCAAAACCGCATTAAAACCTCTTACGACTCAAACGAAAAGATTTTGATCTTCGGCAAGCATGGCCATGCGGAAGTGGTCGGGCTTTCAGGCCAAACTAATGGCGAGGCCCTCGTTTTCCAGGATATTGCAGAGTTGGATAATGTTGAACTGCCACATAATATTACCTTATACAGTCAGACCACCAAAAGCACCGAAAAGTTCTACCATATAAAAGACCAGCTGCTGCAACGTGGTTATGAATTGAAGGCCAATGATACCATTTGCCGCCAGGTATCTAACCGCGACCAGGACCTGCCCAAATTTGCGACTAAGTTCGACAAGATCGTATTTGTGTCGGGCAGGAAATCATCCAACGGCAAGGTTCTGTTTGAAGTTTGCCTCAAACATAACCCGAATACGTTTTTCATTTCATCGACTTCGGAATTAAAGAAAGAAATGTTTTCGCCGGGCGATAAGGTCGGTATAGCGGGGGCAACTTCAAGCCCCATGTGGCTGATGCAGGAAGTAAAAACTAAATTAGAGACCTATTGATGTAGAGACGCGATACTTCGCGTCTCATCCGTGTTAGTCTGAATCTTGATTTTTAGCATTAAAGGGTTGACACGATCGATTTGCATAATTGAAATGCAAAGTGGGAGACGCGATGTATCGCGTCTCTACGTAAGCGCATTCTTACCTTCGCATAACAAACAGTCCCTAATCTCTAAGCGCTAATTACTATTTTTGCACACTTATGTCAAGAAAAGGAATTTTACTGGTTAACCTGGGTACGCCCGATAGTCCCGAAACGAAGGATGTGCGCCGTTACCTGGATGAATTTTTAATGGACCCCCGGGTAATCGATATCAGCCCTGTATCGAGGGCCTTATTAGTGAAAGGCATTATTGTTCCGTTCAGGAGCCCAAAATCAGCGAAGCTTTACAAGCATATCTGGAGCGATGAAACCGGCTCTCCCTTGTTGCATTATAGCAAACTCCAGTTAAAAATGCTAAGGGAACGCCTGGGTGAGCAATACCAGGTTGAACTGGCCATGCGTTATCAAAGTCCTTCCATCGCATCGGCATTGGCACGGCTAAAAGAAGCTTTGGTCGAAAACATCCAGGTGATCGCCCTTTTTCCTCAATATGCATCGGCAAGTACCGGCTCTGTTCATGAAAAAGTGATGGAAATTGTAAGCAAATGGCCAACAATCCCTTCCATTTCGTTTGCCAACTCATTTCACGACAATGAATTGATGATCGAAACTTTTGCCAATAATGCCAAAAAGTATCAACCCGAAACTTACGATCACATCCTGTTCAGCTTCCATGGCCTCCCGCAAAGACAGCTGATCAAGTGCGATCATACCGGCAAGTATTGCCTCAAGGTTGGCGACTGTTGCAAAACATTGAACGATACCAATAAATTCTGCTACTCGGCCCAATCACATGATACTGCCCGGTTAATTGCCGAAAAACTGAATATCGCCAAAGAAAAATACACCATTTGCTTCCAGTCCCGACTGGGCAAAGACCCCTGGGTACAACCTTATACCAGCGAGGTAGTAGCTAAACTGGCCAAAGAAGGCAAAAAACGCCTGTTAGTATTTTGCCCTGCATTCGTGGCCGACTGCCTGGAAACGGTTTACGAAGTAACCGAAGAATACGGCGCGGAGTTTAAGGCCTTAGGCGGCGAGCATATTCAACTGGTGGAAAGTTTGAATGATTCGCCTACCTGGATAGATGCGCTGGAGAAGATGGTGAGGGGGAATTAGGGATAAAACGGCATGGTGGCCATTTGATATATCGCCCTTTCAGGGCTATAAAACTAATTTTTATCTTTAGCACAGGGCGAAGCCCTGTGCAGATATAGACCGCCCTTTCAGGGCTTAAGAAAATAAAAAAAGCCCTGAAAGGGCGATATATGTTTGCGATGGTGTAGCCCATCGCAATTAATAAACAATAACCAATACAACCATGGGCCAATCACTTGTAAAAAACTACATGCACATGGTTTTTAGCACTAAATACAGGCAGCCACTTATTCAGGCTCCTTATGAAGCCGATTTACACGGCTACTTAGGCGGCATCTGCAAAAACCTGGAATGTCATCCCATAAAAATCGGCGGTTATACCGATCATGTGCATATCCTCTGCATGTTATCCAAAAAAATAGCGCTGATGAAATTACTCGAAGAGGTTAAGTCACATTCATCCAAATGGGTAAAAACACTTGATCCTTCGCTGCAAAATTTTTACTGGCAGGATGGGTACGGCGCCTTTTCAGTAAACCCAGACGGGGTTAATACGGTGAGCCGGTATATCGCTAATCAGCATGCGCACCATAGTAAGAGAACGTTCCAGGATGAATTCCGGGAAATTCTTGAAAAGTATGCAATTGAATATGACGAACGCTATGTTTGGGATTGATCAGAAAAGCTGCTCGATAATATTATCCGTAGATAAACCCTCTGCCTCGGCGTGGTAACTACGAACGATACGGTGCCTAAGTATAGGCTTTGCAATAGCCTGCACGTCCTCAATATCAGGCGAGTATTTGCCGTTGATCACGGCATGGCACTTCGCCCCTAAAATAAGAAATTGCGAAGCGCGCGGCCCGGCGCCCCAGTTGATGAGGCGTTTTACCTGCGGGGCGGCCATTTCGCCATTGGGGCGGGTTTTGGCTACCAGCCTTACGGCATATTCCAGCACATTATCAGTCACCGGTATATTGCGCACCAATTGTTGAAAGTAGATGATCTGTTCAGCATTCAGCAGCTTGTTTACTTCCTGCTTGTGCATGCTGGTTGTATTTTTAACTACCTGCAATTCCTCTTTAAAGGTGGGGTAATCCAGCGCGACATTAAACATAAACCGGTCAAGTTGCGCTTCGGGCAGCGGGTACGTACCCTCCTGCTCTATTGGATTCTGCGTAGCCAGCACAAAAAAAGGCTGTGCCAGTTTGTGGGTGATACCTGCGGCGGTAACCGCCTTTTCCTGCATGGCTTCCAACAGGGCTGCCTGGGTCTTTGGTGGTGTCCGGTTTATTTCATCAGCCAGGATAATATTGGCAAACACCGGGCCTGGGATAAATTTAAAGTTGCGGTCCTCGCCCAAAATCTCAGAGCCGATAATATCAGACGGCATCAGGTCTGGCGTAAACTGTATGCGCTTAAAGTCGAGGTCGAGCACCTGGGCAACCGTTTGCACCAACAGCGTTTTGGCTAAGCCGGGCACACCCACCAGCAGGCAGTGCCCGTTGCTGAAAATAGAGATCAGCACCGATTTCACCACGTCTTCCTGCCCGATAATAACTTTGCCTATCTCAGCGGTTATTTGCTTATAGGCGTTTCCTAAAGCGTCAGCGGCCTCTACTTCCGAGCGGTGTTGCATATTTTAAGGTTTAACTTCGGCATTAACGCTGTTATCAACCGGGGTTGCCCAGCCCTTCATCTGCGAACACACCTGGTATTCAGGGTCAATCTTGATAAACGTTTGTTTTCTCTTCTTCTCAAACCATTCGCTCAGCTTTCGGTTGATCTTGTCGTTGGTCGCAGATTCTTTTATTTTAGGGTAGTCCTGCTCAAGGCTCGCCTTATGGGCATTGGTGCTCGATTTCAGGTAAATGATCTTATAGCTTTTTTTACCATCGGAGCCGGTAAACAAGGCCGGTCTGGAAATGCCGCCTATTTTCATGGTGTCGGTCATCAGCGCTACCTGTGGGTCCAGCCTGTCGGTCGGTATAAACGTAGAGCGCGTCTCCACGTTGTCGGCATTTAACAGCATGCCGCCATTGTATTTTGTGTCTTTATTGTCCGAGTAATATGCGGCGGCCGTTGAAAAATCGATCTTCTTATTTTTTACCATAAAATCGTACACGCTGTCGGCCTTTGCCTTTGCACGATCCAAACTTGCCGGTGTAGTGGCTGGGATGATCAGGATATGGCGCACGTGCACCTGTTCGCCGCGCCGCTCGATCACCTGCAGAAAGTGAAAGCCATAATCCGTTTCGAACACCGGCGAATACTCGCCGGCCTTTAGCCTGAACGCCCAGGCGGCAAATTCCTTCACGTAGGAACTGCGGTCGGCAAATCCAAGGTCGCCTCCCTGTATTGCCGTCGTCGGGTCCTGCGAGTAAAGACGCGCCAGGGCGCCAAAATCCTCACCCTTTTTTATCCTGTCCAGCAAGTCCTGCGCCTTTTGCTTGAATGCGGCTTTCTCGGCCTCGGTTAAATGCGGGTTAAATTGTATTTCGCCCACCTCAACTTCTTTATTAAAAGTAGGCAGGCTGTCTTTTGGTATTTTATTAAAAAACTGCTTAACGTCTTCAGGAGTTGTGTTGATGTCGGCAGTAATTTTTTGCTGCATCTTTTGTGCAACCAGCTCTTCTTTTATATCGGGGCGTATCTCGTCTTTGTACTGGATGATCGAACGGCCCAAAAAAGTCTCCAGCCTGTCCTGGCCGCCTGCGCGCTGTATCATGCCGCGCATCCTGCGGTCGATATCGTTATCAACTTCATCATCTTTTACATCGATACTGTCGATAATAGCTTGCGCTGCCAGCAGTTTCTGGGTAATAAAACTCTGCGCGATCTGGCATTTTACCGAAGGGTCGGGCGGATTGCCCTGCGCCAGGTAAGTGGCGTACTTTAATTCAATGTCCGACTGCAAAATAATGCTTCCGCCTACCACCGCGGCAATCTTATCCAGGTTATGCACTTTCGGCTGCGCCTGTGCAGCGGCCGACAGCCATAACGTTAAACTTAAAAGGGCAACCCCAATCTTTCTCATGTATCTTTACTGTTAACCTGCTCCGCCGGGGAGCAATAAAAAGGCCGAATTTCGGTAAAATTTATGAATAATGCGGCCCCCATCGTTTGTTAATGATCAGGGCCACCTATAATTGTGCGAATATGCTGATAATGCTTCAAACTGTTTAGCTACTTTTGTTAAAATTTGTTAAAGTAGCGCCGCCCACCCACGAATGAACGTCGAAAACCCATTAGCATACCATTTTATTTTGCAGGACGATATTTACCTGCTTGCCGCAGATAAACAGGCTATCAAAAAAAAAGAGCTGGCTGCGCCTGAAGTCCTTATCGTTGAAAAAACGCCTGAACCGGTGTTTAAGTACCTCGGCAGGCATAAAAAACAGTATTTGATCATTACGTACTACCCCGGCCTGGATTTTATGGAAGCCGGACACCTGACCGCCCTGGAAAGTACCCTGAAACGCCTGGGGTATGAGCTGGATGATACCGCCATTTTTAACCTGGCGCATTATCCGGAAGCGAAATTTAAACAGATAACCGGTTTTTTTAAACCGAAAAAAGTACTGATCCTGGGCAACCAGGCGATGCCTGCTTCCACAGATGCGATTCATCCTAACAAAGCTCAACAAGTTGACGAAGTGCATGCCCTGGTTACTTTTAGTTTTGACGAAATGATGGACAACGTGGAAAACAAAAAAGCCTTTTGGGAAGCGATGAAACTATTTTAAATGAAGCAGCAGTTAGTATTCGCCACCAACAACCCTCACAAACTGCACGAGGTTGCAGACAAGATAAAAGACCGGTTAAAAATTTTAAGCCTCGACGATATCGGCTGCTACGATGACATCCCTGAAATAGGGCAAACCATGCGCGACAATGCTTCCATCAAAAGTCATCACGTACACCAAAAATATAAGGTAAATTGTTTTGCCGACGACAGCGGCCTGGAGGTTGACGCCCTGGATGGCCAGCCGGGCGTGCATTCGGCCCGTTATTCAGGCAAGTACGGCGATCATAGCGCTAATATGAATAAACTGCTCAGAGAGCTTGGCGATAACCCTAACCGCGGGGCCCGGTTCCGTACGGTAATATCCCTGATCTGGAATGACGAAGAGCATTTTTTTGAGGGGACGGTAGAAGGGACTATTCGCCACGAGCGGGCTGGTAATGCAGGCTTCGGCTACGATCCTATTTTTCAGCCGGAGGGTTACAACCTGACTTTCGCCGAAATGACGCTCGAACAAAAAAACAGCATCAGTCACCGGGCAAGAGCGGTCGAAAAATTAGTGGCGTTTTTGAATAGCGCCGGTTAAAGGAACCTATTTCGGGAACGTACCGGTCACTTCTCCCTTTTCATTATAAAATTCCAGTTTCGCTTCATTGGTGGCATTATCTACGTACAGCCTTGCCTTTACCACGCCGTTTTTGTCTTTCAACTGTATCTGCGCTACCTGGTCCCTGCTGCCGATAAATAACCGTTCCACGCCGTTTTCGCCTTTGTTTTGGGCGTCAACCAGCAGCTTCCTGATCGAATCAACTTTATGGTTGTCGGTTTTGCTGGCCACCATCAGTTGCAGCAAATCGAGTTGCTTGTCCATCTGAACATTCGCTGGCCGGTCCCATACCCGCAGACCGGCGAACCGGCTCTTGCCGTTATCGTTATAATCCAGCGCCAGCACCTGGTTTTGTTTCCACTGATCGAACGACAAATGCGCGACTGATGAATAGTTGACCGAATCTTTCTTAATGCCGGCATAGATCAGGCCACCCACTTCATCGCCCTGTTCGTTAAAAAACACCATGCCGGCAAAGTATTTCCGCCCGTCAATCACATCCGGCGAATAGCTTTTCCCATTCATCGATGGCCCCGGGATATGCTTTTTGTTGGATAGCACCAACACCGGTTTACCGTTTTCGCCAATGATATTAATGCGCTCGGCATCTACCTCGGTAAAATGGGGATGGTCGTCCACTCTTTTAAAGCCATTCAACAAGATGAAGACGATGAACGCAATCATTGCCATGTTGCTGGCGATGAGGAATTTTTGAAAGATTTGATTGGTTTTCATTTTGAATGCGCGGTTTGTAAGTACAGGACGTGAACGGATAAACAAACGTTGCCGTTGCATTTGGTTTCAGAACGAAAATAATCCAAATCGTTCAATTACTATCTTAAAAAAAAATTCAAAAAAATTTGCGCAAGCAAATACTTGCATATATATTTGCAAGCACTTACTTGCGTATTATGATAGCCAGACGAGACGTATACCAGGCCATAGCCGATCCCACCAGGCGGGTGATCATTGACATGATAGCCACGCAGCCCCAAAATGTAAATGCTATTGCCGACAAATTTGACGTTACCCGACAGGCTATTTCGCTGCATATTAAAGTTTTGATGGATTGCGGCCTGATAACGGTAAAAAAACAGGGTCGCGACAGGTATTGCGAAGCACAATTGGATAAACTGAGCGAGGTATCTGCCTGGGTCGATCAGTACCGCAAGCACTGGGAAAGCAAGCTGGATGCACTGGAAACTTATTTGGAAAAACTCAAAAAAGAAAAATATGGAAACCAAAATGACTGACACCAAAGACAGGGAACTGCTTATATCGAGAAAACTGAACGCACCGGTTGAACTGGTTTGGGAGGCATGGTCCCATGCCGAACATATTGCAAACTGGTGGGGACCGGATGGCTTCACCACTACCATCAGCAAAATGGATATGCACCCCGGCGGCGAGTGGAACCTGGTTATGCACGGCCCGGATGGCACCGACTTTGATAATAAAAGCATATTCAGGGAAGTGGTGCCGCTCAAAAAGATCGTTTACGAACATCTTTCATACCCGAATTTCCTGACAACGGTTGAGTTTGAAGACCTGGGCGAGCAAACTTTGTTGAAGTGGCATATGTTGTTTGAATCGGCTGAAGTGTTTTTGCAGGTGGTAAAAACGTACAAGGCCGATAAGGGGCTTGAGCAGAATATAGAAAAATTGGGGGTATATTTAAGCGGCATGAAATGAACCGGCCATATGCGCACATCATCCGCAGGTTAAATTGCGTGGCGGTTGTTTTACTGCTTATAACACATTCATTTTTAGTAACCGCACAAAAAGCAACGGCTATGGAACAGCAAAAAACATCAGGCTATGCCCCGGTAAACGGCATAAGCATGTATTACGAAATACATGGCAAAGGCGATATGCCGCTGGTGCTTATCCACGGCGGCGGCTCAACCATACAATCATCCTTCGGCACGCTGCTGCCATTGTTATCCAAAGATAATAAGATCATCGCCCTTGAACTGCAGGCCCATGGCCGCACCAGCGACCGGGATGCACCCGAATCATTTGCGCAGGATGCCGACGACGTAGCTACCTTGTTGAAATATCTCAAAGTAAACAAAGCCAATATCCTCGGTTTCAGCAATGGCGCAAGCACCACGCTGAAAATTGCCATCCGTCACCCGGAGATGGTTAATAAAATCGTCGTTATTTCCGGCGCCTACCGCAGAGATGGGTTTATCCCCGGTTTTTTTGATGGTTTTGCGCACGCCACTTTAGCCAACATGCCCGCGCCGTTGCAAGCCGATTTCCTGGCGGTAACACCTGATCGAAATAAACTGCAGGTAATGTTTGAAAAAGATGTGCAGCGCATGGAAACCTTTAAGGACTGGCCGGATGAGGAATTGGAAGGCATAAAGGCGCCGGCGTTGTTTATGTCGTCCGATAAAGATGTTGTCATACCGGCACACACCGTCCAAATGTCAAGGTTAGTGCCGGGCGCCCAATTGGCTATTCTTCCCGGTACGCATGGCTTCCTGATCGGCGAGGTTGGCAGTGGCACGGAAGGCAGCAAACTGGCCGAAGTTGCCGCGACGCTGGTTGAATCGTTTTTGAAAGAATAGCAAACCTATCAACTCTGTTTTTCAGGAATTTTAAAGCCCAGGTAAGTGCCCGCGGTTATGCCCTGCATGGTCAGCAACGTTGGCGAGAAATCGGGCATAGTTAAATTTGCCCAAACCTCGTAAATAAAAACAAGCCCCAATACCGCCGTGAATACTACCATCTGCAGGCGATGAAAGCTGACTCCGTTCTCGTCCGTAAGTATGTCGTTTATAAAATTATCTTTCCCTTGCGTCAGGCTGTCTATCAGCTTATTAATTTTGGTAGATAATTGGTGGTCTAAAAAATTATTATAGGCTATCTTTCCATCCACCCCGGGGCCCGGGGCTGCGCCCAGCAGTGCAGTCGCTTGTTGTAGCTCGGATTGCTGTGCCTGCAGGTCCTGTATTTGTTTTACCGTCCCGCTCGATTTGTTATTATTTATGCTGACGGCCCCCAGCGCGGTCCCCGCGCCTATGCCGATCAGTACAAGCGTCCCGGGCGTGATCAGCTCATAATCGCCGGTTATCAGCCAGATAAAAAGATAGGAAGTCACCACAATCGAAAACCAAAAGGCCATTTGTACTTTTCCGAGGCTGAATGGCGCATTGCCGGCATCTAAGCCCGGAATACCCAGCGGGCTCAGATCGGCAGGGGCATCGCGAAGCATCGGTGTCTTTTTCGCGTAAGTAAAAAATACCGCGAAATAAACAATCACAATCACCAGGCAAAACCAAAACCAGTTGCTGTATATCCTTACAAAATGAAAAGCTTTATCCTTATTGGTCGCATCGATGGTTGTAGGCCAGCAGGTTTGCCCGGTAAGCCCGATGCTAACACCTACATCCAGCTTAAAAAATCCCTTGCCCAGCTCCGGGTAACCAAGAATCGTATTCCATGTTTTGTCATTTGCCTCGGTCCGGTCAAGCAAAAATTTAACATCGGAGCCATCGCCCTGCTGGCACCAGCCCATCGGCGCCGAGTCCACTATTTCCATGCTGTTGATAAAAAGCCTGATCTGTTTGATGGTGTTTCCCGGCATTTTAGCAATGTCCAGGTTTTTAACATGCACGACCAGGACATCGCCGATACCGGCCGACATGGTTGCTGTACTGCCTTCGGCATAAGCGCTGGTGACAACGGAGTCAGGGGTAGCCGATGCCATTAAATTTAAACTCAACAGCGCAAGAAAGTGGATTAGGATAAGTTTTTTCACGACAAAGTTTATTTGAAATAAATGTAGTGAAATTGTTGTAAAAAACAAGTACCGGGCGGTCGTTAAATTTTTTTGGCGAATGTTTGTGGAATTCGCTTGTTACCCGCATCATTAGGGAAACAAAGCTATGAAACGATCTGTGATCTGGATTGTAATTAACGAGACGATTACCTGGACCGCTTCTAAAGCCCCGGAGTCAAAAGCTCCGGGGCTTTTTACTAAAAAACAGTTTAAATTAAAATTATTTGTTAAGCGGTATGCCTGCTGAATATTTCAAAATAAATTATCGCTATATTGCATTCAAATCCTGACAATAAACCGGAACACGAAATGATGAAGAAAAACATAAGCAGCTTTATCCTGTTTGCAGTCGTGTTAGCCGCATTTTCAGCAGCGGCACAAACCCCATCGCGGCAAATTGCGGGCGTTCAGCAAAAACTCTCGTCATCACTTGAGTCCCGGTTTAAAAGCTACCCGCAGGAAAAGGTATTTGTGCATGCCAGCCAAAGTGTTTTCGCAGGCGGCCAAACGGTATGGTATAAGGTGTATGCAATGGCTTACGGCAAGCCGTCGGCCCTCAGTAAAATAGCGTATGTTAGGCTATCCGACGAAAAAGGCCGCGCAATTAAGCAGGATAAGCTCCCGCTTAAAAACGGCGCCGCATGGGGAAACATCGACCTGCCGGATACTTTGCGAAGCGGCTGGTACCGTTTGCAGGCCTTTACCGCATGGATGCTCAATTTTAACCGCGACGACCTTTTCACCCAGGTGTTGTACATTCAAAATCCGCGGGAGCCTGTAAATCCAGATAAATTCACCGTAAACCCCGATAACAATTACCATATCACCTTTTACCCCGAGGGCGGCAAACTGATTGACGGCGCAACCGGCAATATCGCCTTTAAGGCTGTGGACGGTAACGGGATGCCGGTAACTGTTAATGGAGAAGTGCTTGACGGGCAGAAAAATAAGGTAACCGCCATCAGTACCATACATGACGGCATGGGCAGCTTTAGCTTTGAAACACGCGCAGGCATGGCATACACCGCACAGGTACGCTTCCCGGATAATTCGGTACAAAACATTGCTTTGCCCACGGCGGAAAACACCGGCATCAGCATGCGCGTTAACCCCGGCCCGCCCAACGAGGTGGACCTGGTATTCGCCACTACCGGGCAGCAGCCGGAGACACAGAACGTACTGGTACAGGCCGTGCAGGACGATGGCGTGGCCGTTGGCTACCCCCTGCAATTATCGCGGGGGATAAATGTTTTTAGCTTCGATAAAAACAATTTCTTAACCGGGATAGTGCATTTCGGTTTGTTTGATGAAAGCGGCAGGCTTGTCGGCGAGCGGGCAGTATTTATTGATCACGGCGATTCACCTTCTGCCACGTTAAAAGCCGACACGGTCGCCTTCAAAGCAGGAGGCGCAAATGCTCTAACATTTAATATCAGCGACGCCTCGGGCCATCCGGTGCGCGGAGATCTTTCCGTTTCGGTAACCGACGCCGATATGGGCAATGCGGTTTCCGACAACCTGGGTTCCTTTGCCCTGTTGAGTTCGACAACATCCGCTTACATTCCGGACCCGGGCTATTATTTTAAAAACAACAGCGATACGCTGCGCGCGCAGCTGGACCTGCTGATGCTGACCAACCAGGCGCATTACGCGAAATGGGAGGATATTATCAATAATAAACCCATCTCCCTGCAGCACGCCGTGCAACAGTCGCAGTTTATTGCGGGCCGCATAGAGAAGTATAACCCGGCGCAGGGTTTGAAGATCAAAATGATGATCACGGCAGCCGATTCAGGAAAAGTGATGGCCTACGTGGCGCCTGACCGTAACGGCCTGTTTAAACTGGGCAACTACAATTCGGTGGGTAATGCCGACGTACTATATGAAGCCGTAAACGCTAAAAACCGCAAGCAGGACGCGGAAGTCACCTTCTTTAACGAAAACCTGGATACGGCGAATACCGGCAAAGGCAAAATGCTGAACGCCGCACTGGCCAATCCCGGCATCAACATCAGCTTTATTGACAGTGCCGGGCGTGCATTGCAGCAATACTACCTCGCTAAAGGCATCATGCTGAAAACGGTAAACATCAGAGAGCATCCGAAGGACCCGGTGCAAAAAATGATCGACAGCCACGTAAAACGCTTTCCTGCCGACAATGCCTTCACTTTTGATTTGGTCGATCTGCCTGGTCCGCCGAATCAAAAGATACTCGATTATATAAATGGTCGCATACCCGGTCTGGTAATGACGCGGATGTACGACAGCATCATTTGGAAATACAACGGACCATCTACATTGGGGATAGGCCTCGATCCTTCGCAGCTGCCAAAACCTTATTTTTATATCGATGAAATGTACGTGGATGAAGATGAAGTCGAAAACATGAATATGACGGATGTCGCAATGATCCGTTTCATGCCGCCGCCGGTTTGGTTTGCACCGTTGAATGGTGGCTTTATCGGGGCCATTGTGATCTATACCAAAACCCACGACGATGACGTAAACAGCTACGGCGGGCCTCATCCAGAAAGTGCCATGCTTAACCAGTTTACGTTTAATGGCTATAGCGCACCACGGGAGTTTTCCGCAGAACACCCCATGGCGGATAAACAAAGATCGGGCCCTGGCTTCCGCACCACTTTGTTTTGGGCGCATGACCTGCAAACCGATGCCGACGGCATTGTCCGGGTGCACTTTGTCGCCAATGGCAAAACAAAAAAGTACCGCGTGGTATTACAGGGCATGGATAAGGACGGTCACCCTATCTACCTCGAAAAAGTTTTTGCAGCTCCTGTTAATTAAAATGGCGAAGGTATATTTGCATTAAAAGCAAATTAATTTATGAAAATAGCCACCTATAACGTAAATAGCATCAATGCGCGCATGCACATTTTGCAGCGCTGGCTCGGCGAAACGCAGCCCGATGTGGTTTGCCTGCAGGAATTGAAGGCAGTGCAGGAAAACTTCCCTGAGGCTGCCATAAACGAAGCCGGCTACCAGGCCATATGGCATGGGCAAAAAAGCTGGAACGGTGTGGCGATCCTCTCCCGCCTTGGTATGCCGCAGGAGCTAAGGCGTGCGCTACCCGGCGACTCCGAGGACGAGCACAGCCGGTATATTGAAGCAGTTGTAAACGGCGTAAAAATTTGCTGCCTTTACCTGCCCAACGGTAACCCCGCGCCTGGCCCTAAGTTTGATTATAAGCTGAAATGGTTTGACCGGCTAACCCTGCATGCCGCTGAGTTGCTGTCATCGGGCATGCCGACGGTCATCGCCGGCGACTACAATGTTATACCCACTGAACTGGATGCATATAAAGCCGAACGCTGGGTTAATGACGCCTTATTCCGCCCGGAGACACGCGCTGCTTTTCAAAAGCTGCTCGGCCAGGGATGGACCGATGCCATCCGCAAACTTCACCCCGATGAAATTATTTACACTTACTGGGACTTTTTCCGCGACGCCTATGGCCGCAACGCAGGCCTGCGTATCGACCATTTCCTGCTCAGTCCAAACCTCGTTGGCCGGCTTAAGGCAGCAGGGGTTGACAGGAACGTACGGGGCTGGGAAAAATCAAGCGATCATGGGCCGGTGTGGATAGAGCTGGCGGATGAGTAATGAGAGATTGGTAATCGGCCCTTCTGCAAACCACAGTTCCATCTGCGGGGAAATAATGCTATCAATGGACCAGATGCATTATTTTTTAATTTTTTTTAGTTCAGGTGGTTGGAAGGTATTTCTTTGATTCCAAAAAAAATATATATTCACCATTCATAAAACTATTGAACCCCGTTAATGAAATATCTTAAACTGCTGCTGGTGCTGCTGGTGTTGTACCCTAAACTTTCCTCCGCGCAAAAATTTGAATTGGTTAATTCGGGCGATATCATTAAACAATGCGCCGTGCTTTATGATTCGGGAAAGTATAAACAGGCACTCGATCTCAATAAAATCAATCGCAGCGATACGAACTACGTATGGTCGCTTTACGAAAAGGCAATCAGTTGCGAAGCCGACAGCCAGTATACCCAGGCAGTTAAATACTGCGAGGAGGGGCTGGCATTAAAGGAGCAGCGCGAATGGGAACCAGAGTTGTATAATACCTACGGCAACTCGCTGATGGATTTAAAGCAACGCGATAAGGCCCGCACGGTATTCGACCAGGCTATTGCCAAATATCCGTCGTACGCATTGTTTTACTTTAATAAAGGCGTAACCTTTATGGGTGAAAGCCGTTGGGCCGAAGCAGAAACATGGTTTCAAAAGTCGCTGATGATCAGCCCATACATGTACAGCGCCCATTACCAGCTGGGGCTTGCGGCATTAAACCAGGGAAAGATCATCCCGGCGTATTTAAGCTTTGTGGCTTATTTGCTGATGACCCCGGACGGTAAATATTGGTCCAAATCCATTCATTACATTAATGAGATATCACGCGCTACCGACGAGATTTTGGATTTTAAAAACAAACGCACCATCAGCCCTGATGCAAATTACCAGGCTGTTGAAGATATCGTGCTTTCAAAAATAGCGCTTGATCCGGCCTACAAATCGGTCGTTTCCCTGGACGACCCCATGGCCCGCCAGATACAGGCGGCATTTGAGAAGCTGGAATACAGCGATGCCAGCAATGATTTCTGGATACAATATTACCTGCCCTATTACAAACAGGTATTCAGCAACAACAACAAGTTCGAGCTTTTTGTGTACCACATTTTCTCGAACGTGAACGTTGCAGTGGTGCAGGACTATATAAAAAAGAACAAAAAGCCAATGGATGCCTTTGTAAACGAGGCCGCCACCTATTTTAACCTGCTACGCTCGACCCGCGAGCTGTATTATAAAAAAAGGGATACAGTGAATCAACAGTACCTTTTTGAGAACGGCAAGCTTGCCGGCAAAGGGATGCTGAGCGACAACGGTAAACTACCGGTTGGCCACTGGGTAATTTTTTACCCTGCGGGCAACGTGCAGGCTGTTGGCGATTGCAATTCATCCGGGCAGAGGGAAGGTGAGTGGCTGGCCTATTTCGACTCCGGGAAATTAAGGGCCAGGGTACATTACAAAATGGGTAAACTGGAAGGCAAACAGGAATATTATTTTGAAAACGGCAATCTATCATCGACCGAAAACTACAGCGGCGATAAGCCCGATGGTTTGGTTACCGCCTATTTCTACGCGGGCTATGTAAAATCAACTACCAATTATAAGCTGGGCAAGAAAGACGGCGAAGTGAGGGAGTACCATTCAAACGGCAATTTAGCTTCGGTAGCTAATTACACCGCCGGGGTGCAGAACGGTGAGGCGCGTGAGTATTATAAAAACGGCCTCATCAAGAACATTGAAATGTATGTTAACGATAAGGGCGAGGGGCCTTACAAGGGCTATTTCGAAAACGGGGGCTTATCATCCGAAGGTCAGCAAAGCAAAGACAAAAGCATTGGCGAATGGAAGTTTTATTATGAAAACGGAAAAGTAAAGGAAACGCGGAACTACGCTAATGACAACGAAAACGGCTTGCACCAGGAATTTTTTGATAATGGGCAGCTGTTATGCACTTACAATGTAAAAAAGGGGAAAATAGAGGGCGAGGCCGATTATTATTATAAGGACGGCAAACTGCTTGCAAAATATGCTTATGACGGCGGCGCCATTAAATCGGCCGCTTATTTCGAAAAAAGCGGTGCGCAGCTTAGTTCGTCAACCCTGGGGGATACCTCCATCGGCATAATTGTTTATTCGCGCGCTGGTTTTAAAAGGGCCCATCCGTTTTACGACAAAAAAGGAAATTTAAGTGGCCCCGATACTTTATTTTATCCATCAGGAAAAATCGACGAGATCAATACTTATAAAGACGACGATTTCAACGGCCCGGCGGTTACTTTTTATCCAAACGGCAATAAAAAGTCGGACGCGAACATGACCGATGGGAAAGAGGACGGCTATGTAACAACTTATTACGTTAACGGAAAAAAAGAAGCGGAAGGATGGGTAAAGGATGGAGACGATGAAGGGGAATGGTTGTTGTATGATGAACGAGGCAGGCTCACAACCAGGGAATATTACCTTAACAACGACCTTGATGGTTATAAAGAAGAGTATAATCCGAAGGGCCAAAAAACGCTGGAAGAAAAATATTACAGGGGCTGGCTTGAAAAACTAACGCAATATGACGATGCAGGAAATATTATCGCGGTTGATTCGTTCCCTAAAGGATCGGGGAAATATGTCCTTTATTACCCGAATAAACAAAAAATGACGGAAGGGAATTATGTGAACGGGGATTTTGACGGCGCCTATAAAACCTACTTTTTCGATGGCAGCCCGGAGACCAGCACTTTTTATAAACGGGGATTGCTGGACAGCACTTACCGGAGCTTTTTTTACGGCGGCATTAAAGACTGGGAGGGACAATACCTGAGGGGAAATAAAACCGGGTTGTGGAAAAGCTACGAAGAGGATGGCTCGCTCTCTGAAACGTATACTTACCTGAACGACGAGTTGAATGGCGAAAAGACTTTCTACTTCCCAGAAGGGTCAAAGGACTACGTAGGGGAATATAAAGATGACCAGCTGAACGGCGACACTAAAAAGTACGACCCCGACGGAACGCTCATGTACCAGAACACATTTGAAGACGACCGCGCGCAATATTACACGTATTTGGGGAAAGACGGCAAACCGGTACCCGCTATTCAGCTGCCTTATACCAACGGCATCATGAAGGCCTATTATCCCAACGGTAAACCGTCAAGAGAAGTGGCATACACCAACGGAGCCATAACCGGCCGCGATCTATTGTACTACACCAATGGCCAGTTGCGGTCGGTTGATACTACCCAATACGGCATCAGCCAGGGTTTATCGTTGGAATACTATCCCAATGGAAAGATGAAGTCGCAATATCACTACGTGGACGATAACGCCGACGGCATATGTAAAGATTTTTATGATACCGGCATTTTGAAAAAGGAGATCACCTTAGAAAACGGCGTAAGAAACGGTGCATCAAAATATTATGATAAAAATGGCAAATTGGTCAGGACAATAATTTATAATTACGGCAATATTATTTCGGTGAAAAATGAATAGAGTGAGTTGTTTAATGTTGGGGGGATTGGCGTGTTTGTTCCTGCCTTTTGATACCGTAAATGCGCAAAGCCTGGATTCGATACGTAAGGCGTTTCCCAATGAAAAGGCGGTGATGCTGAACCATGTGTACGAATTCAATATCAGCTTAAAAAATAACCAGCCTTATGTTGAAAGCGAAGAAACCCAGCAAATAGAGTATGTACTGGGCACGGCAAATATGTATTCCGGGCAGTATGGTTTTTCGCACAGTGATTTTCAACAGCTGATCACTTACGATGCCTATACCCGCACTCCCGACGACAAAAAACTTAAGGTAAGTGAGTTTAAAACCAGCATCGACAAGGAGAGTTTTGTTTTTTACGACGACGTGAAGCAAACTACCTTTAATTTTCCGGCGGTTGAGCCTGGCGCGGTGGGTAACCTGCATGTATCATGGGTGAACAAGGAACCGCACCTGTTATCACCTTTTTATTTTTCGGCCAATATACCGGCAATCAACAGCGAGTTAAAAGTTACCGTGTCAAAAGACATCTCGCTGAAATATCGCCTGATGGGACTCGATACCAGCAAGATCACCGTTAGCGTGGAGAAAAAACACCGCGACCTGATCTATACGTTCCAGTATAAAAACTGCCCTGCCGATAAATCTTATGGTGACGCGCCGGGCTTCTCGTGGTATTCGCCGCATGTTATTTTTTACATCGAAAATTACAAAGACGACAAAGGGAATACCGTTCCGTTTCTTTCGAATGCGGACGACCTGTACCGGCTGAATTACAGCTATATCAAATCGATCAATCAGCAGATAAGCCCGGAACTTAAGCACATCGTCGACTCACTGACTGCCAAATCCGCTTCGCTGGAAAGCAAGGCCCGCAGCATTTACGGATGGGTGCAGGGAAATATCAAATACGTGGCATTTGAAGACGGCATGGGCGGCTTTGTGCCGCGCGATGCAGGGCTGGTATGCAACCGCCGTTTCGGGGATTGCAAGGACATGGCCAGCATCCTTACCGAAATGCTGAATTATGCCGGCGTTACCGCCTATTTTACCTGGATAGGTACGCGCGATATGCCTTACAAATTTAGCGAAACCCCGCTGCCAATGGTGAGCAACCACATGATCTGCACCATATTGCTCAATGGCAAGTATATCTTCCTGGATGGGACCGACCCGACCTGCGTTTTCGGTATGCCATCGTCGATGACACAGGATAAGGAAGCGATGATCTCCATCAACGAAAAGGAATACAAAATATTGAAGGTGCCTGTGATTGAAAAAGACAGGAATACGGTAACTGATACTACCTGGCTGGAGCTTACCCCGGCAGGCCTGAAAGGAAAAATAAAAAAGACCCTTACCGGCTATTATGCCAGCGACATCTACGGCAAGCTGATGTACTGGGATAAAAAGAATATGATACAGGATATGAAGGATGAGTTTGAACGCGGTACCAACAAGTTTCATCTCGACACCTTTTATATCGACAAAAAACAGCCGAATAACGAGATTATTTTATCCGGCGAATTCAGCTTACCGGATTATGCCAAGAATATCGGTAACGATTATTACCTCAACCTTAATCTCTTCAGGTTTTACGAAGGCGAAAAGATAGATTACCCCGAAAGAAAGATACCGATTGAATACAATTTTATTTCGAAAAGAAAATACGTAACCATGCTGAAGGTTCCTGACGGGTACAAGCTCACCTATTTACCCCCGAGCAAAACTTACCACAACAACGTATTTGGCTTCGACATGCAATATGCACAAAATGGCAGCTGGGTTAGCCTGACGCAGCAGTTTGATAACAATCAGCTGATGCTCACCAGCGACCAGTTTGAAGCCTGGAATAAAGTATTGCAAAATCTGTTTCCTTTGTACAAGGAGACTTTAAGCCTCTCGAAAAATTAGACGTAATGAATAAAAAGACGCTTTTAATGGTAGTTGCCCTGGCATCGGCACAGCAACTGCTTGCACAATCACCACAAATTGAAAAAGAGGCATGGACCGATAAGCCTGCCATCCACTCCATCGACGCTAAGTACGGCAAGGAAGCTGCCGTTGTTATTTCGGATACACGGCGGATTGAATTTACCGATGAATCGAAGAACGAGGTGGCCGAATATTATACTATTCACAAAATCGTGCATATCAACGACGACCGCGGTATTGAAGGATTTAACAAGATATACCTGGGTTTAAGCGAGAACTCGGACATTGTGGACGTAAAAGCCCGCAGCATCCTTCCCGGCGGAAAAACAATCGAGCTGGATAAAAACAATATCAAGGATATTAAGGAGGAAGACGGAAATACCTACAAAATATTTGCGATGGAAGGCCTGGAAAAAGGCAGTGAGGTAGAATATTTTTACACCATAAAAAAATCGACCACGTACTTTGGGCGCGAGACAGTGCAGGACCGTATACCCGTACTGGAAACTACGTTCCAGGTGATCGGGCCGCCAAGGTTAAAGTTCGAGGTTAAATCGTATAATTTTTCGGCGCCCGCGACCGATACAGTAGTCAATAATAAGCGCATTGCACAATGCATCGTAAAAAACACGCCCGGGCTGGATGAGGAGAAATATGCTTATTTTGACGCTAATGTTTACCGCATAGAATTTAAGCTGGCGTACAACACCTCAGGCAGCAGTACCGAACGCCTGTTTACCTGGAACGAATTGGCCAAACGCATATATGGCGTTTATACCGACTATTCGGATAAAGAATTTAAGGCTGCATCTGACCTTGTCACCACGAACGGTTGGGATAAACTTCCTGACGAGGTGGCAAAAATCACGGCGGTTGAGGATTTCATCAAGAAAAACTTTTCCTATAACGAAGACCTGAACAGCGCCGATGGTAACGCACTGGCAACAGTGCTGCAAAATAAAATAGGCGGAACGATCGGCACCATGCGTTTGTACACGGCCATTTTTCAAAACCTTGGCGTCAATTACCAATATGTTTTAACCGGCAACAGGGAAAAATTTTCGATAGATAAGCAATTTGAAGACTGGAATAATTGCGAGTACCCCGTCTTCTTTTTCCCTACGGAAAATAAATTCATCGCCCCAACCCGCCCCGACTATCGTTATCCATGGATATTCCCGTCATGGGGATCGACGAACGGTTTGTACTGCAAAAAAATGTCATTAGGCAGTTTCACAACCGCGGTAGCCGAGATCAAACCGGTACCAATGGAAGCTTATAACCAGACCGTTCAAAATCTGGAAGCAAAGCTGGAACTCAACGCAGACCTGGACTCATTGACCATCGACGAAAAACAGATTTTCCAGGGCTATGCTTCTATCAATTACCGCGATGCTTTCAACTACTCGAACGATGATCAGAAAAAGCAGTTTATTAAGGAGCTGACCAAGTCGATGGCCAATTCCGAAAATATTTTGTCGTCAGAGGTCTTGAACCAGGGCTTTGAAGATGAAACCCCGAATAAACCGCTCATCCTGCATACCAAAACCAAATCGGGAGAATTGATAGAGCGCGCCGGCAATAAGCTATTGTTAAAAATAGGCATGGCCATCGGCCCGCAGGTAGAAATGTACCAGGAGAAGCCGCGCCAGGAACCGGTGGATTTTGAATTCGGGCATATCGAGGAGCGCAAGATCGATCTCGTAATCCCGGATGGTTATACCATCAGCAATCCAAACGACCTGAAGATCGACCAGACGTACACCGAAAACGGCGAGGAAACCATGGGCTTTGTTTGCAGCTATGAGATCAAAGGGAATATATTGTCGATCCACATTGTGGAACAATACCATCGCGAATATTACCCGATGGAACAGTTTACCCAGTTCAGGAAGATCATCAACTCTTCGGCGGATTTTAATAAAGTGGTGCTGGTTTTGGAGAAAAAGGGGTAGGGAGAGGTGAAAGGCGAAAGGTAAAAGGTAAAAAAGTCATGCCGAACTCGTTTCGGAACCTCATCCCACAGGTAGCCAGCTGACGGGCAGCCTATCTCTGGACGATCTATCGCGTGGGGACTTAGCGCGTGAGGTGCCGAACCAAGCTCGCCAGATTTGGCGTGGCTGAACAAAAATTATTCCGCCTTCGGCGCCAGCTCGCCATACCAATATGCTGCCGTAACTCCGCCATCCATCAAAAAATCACTTCCGGTAATAAATGCGCCGTCGGAGCCCATTAGCAGGGCCCCTACGTTGCCCACTTCATCGGGGGTACCGGCCCGCCCCACGGCCGAAAGCCCGATCATCCGTCGATACCCATCACCACGCGGCCCGCTCAGTTCGTCTTTTGCCAAAGGGGTAATGATAATCCCGGGGCTGATGGTATTGATTCTTGCGCCCCGTTTGCCCCATTGTACCGCTTCCGCCATCACCCGCAACGAGTTGCCCCGTTTGGATAACTGATAGGCATGCAGCGAATCTTTTACCTGATCGGGTTGAAGAAAAGGAAGCGACAACAATTCTTCCACAGGGGTCGTTGCAAGCGCTTTATTTTGTTCGGGCGTTAATGCCGGTAGCCGGTGGCCCGATTGTGAAGCGATCACCACGCCCGAACCGCCGCTTTCCATCACTTTGCCAAACTCTTCGAGTATCAGCGCTGTTCCATATAAATCCACCTTAAGAATGGTGGCCGGAGAGGCCTGCGAAGGCGATACCCCCGCAGCATGGATAAGCCCGTAAACGCCGCCGATTGCCGTGGCCTTTGCAACAAGCGCTTGAACCGAATCCCCCGACGATACGTCAACGATGGCGGTGCTCACTTCGAAACCGGCTTCGCCCAGCACTTTTGCGGCCGCATCGTTGTTTTCGGCGCGAAGGTCGGCCAGCAATACGTGTTTTCCGGCACTCACCCGCCGGGCAATTGCCTGGCCGATCGATCCGGCGCCGATCACAACGATCACTTTTACAGGTTGTTCTTTCATGGGTTTTATTTTAAAATCTTATGATGCTGGATTTGAATGATTGCCGGCGCAAAGTTACCGCCACCGGATGTGCCTGGATTAACGATAATCAAATAAAAATCCAAGAAAATCAAATATAAGCCAAAATTCTCCTTCAAGCGTGAGTCTGGGACTGGGCCTGCGGCACAAAGGCGCGCCGCGAACAGGTAGCCGCTACACCTAACGCGATTGTTTTAATAAGACGTAACTAACAATGTATTTTTTGCACGCGGCGCAGGGTCCTCTGCGAGAGACCCTGCGAAGACTAATACTGTAAAATAAAATATTTCTTCTTTTTGTCCCATTTCATCTTTCTCAGTCTTCATTGTGGTACGGATAATTAATTCCGTACAATAAATAAAGATCATGCTGGAAAATAATAACATAAATTCGCCTGCCACCCCGCGCGGCCGCCTCATTGCCTACTGGATTACCACAGGAATAATCGCTTTGCAGGTAGCTGCAGGGGCGTATTTTGACCTCACAAGGTTTCCGGTCTTCAGCAAATTAGCCGCCCATTTGGGATACCCTGTCTACCTTCTTACCATCCTGGGGGTATTAAGAGTACTTGCTTTAGTCGCGTTGCTTGCCCCTCGTTTCCCCCGGCTCAAGGAATGGGCTTATGCTGGCTTGTTTTTTGAATACACTTTAGCATTAGTTTCGCACGTTACGGTAGGTGATGGCGCTAATGCGTGGATATCGCCACTGCTATTCGCAGGGATCCTTATGTTATCCTGGTATCTTCGCCCAATATCCCGTAAACTTCAGGCCTGATAAAAGACATCACCTTGCTACCGCAAGTAATTTTCGCTGCCGCAAGCCTGACTGGAAGTTTGCGGCAGCGTGGATGGTGTATTAGGGTATTAACAAAATTTTTCCTGTACTTTTCCGGCTTTCCAAAAAATCATGCGCCTGCCTGCCTTCCGAAAGTTTAAAACGCGCGGGGGCCGATATCGTCAGTTGCTTGCTGCGCACCCATCCAAACAATTGCTGCGCCCTTTTAATGCGTTCTTCGCCTGAGGTGAGGTAATTCCATAGATCACCGCCCGTTATGGTTTTTGAATGTGCTATTATCCATAATGGGTTGCCTAATTCCAATTTATCGCCTGCCAGCCCGAAAAGCACCACTTGCCCGCGAATCCTGGTTACCTCAAGGCTCTCCTTCATGGTACTCCCTACGCTTTCATAAACCGCGTCGACCCCGTTTGGAAACAGGGCTAAGGTTTTGGTTTTCCAGTCTTCGTCGTATAAAAAAACATGATCGGCGCCCAATGAAAGGCAAATAGCTTTTTTGTTTTCCGAAGATGTTAAACCGATTACCGTGGCGCCCAGCAGCTTGCACACCTGTATCAGCAGCTGCCCCACGCCGCCCGCTGCAGCGTGTACAAGCAACGTTTCCCCGGGTTTTACCAGGTGACTGTCGGATGTCAGGAATTGCGCGGTAAGCCCCTGCAGCAGCACCGAAGCCGCCGTTTCAAAGGTAATATCCACAGGCAGCGGGATGGCATGACTAACCGGAACGGCCACCAGTTCGGCGTTTGCAAACGGAACGTCGGCAAAACCTATTCTGTCACCCACTTTAAATTGCGTATTATGGTTACTGTCAACCACTACCCCGGCGCCTTCGTAGCCATTTATGTACGGTGCATTGCCCCTTAAGGGATAAGTTCCGTTCCTGCGCATAATGTCGGCAAAGTTGAGGCCGATAGCTTCCATTTTTACTAATATTTCATCAGCTTTCAACACAGGTGCGGCCAGGTCTTTATATTCCAATACATCAGATTTTCCGGGCGCCGATAAGGTGAGTGCTTTCATTTTACAAAGTTCAATACTGTTGGTTATTTAAATATCGATGGCAAAGATATCCAGCCGGCCGGCGCTTGAGTTGTATAAATCGGAACAGATTGATAAATGATTTAAAGATGACGGGCGATTTGTAGCGGCGGTGGCAGTGGCAGTGGCAGTAGGAGTGGCAGTAAGGATGATATGCGATGAAGAATAAACCGGCCTGGCCTAAAGGAATTGAAGATAAAAACTATAAAGAAAATTCTTGATAAAAACAAGCGAATTAAAGAAAAAATTAGTGTACCAGGTGTCCCAGGTGTATTCACCTGTGCCGGGTGGTTCAGGTGTACCGGTAGCCGTTGGCGGCAGCAATATGGGCATGGGTGTATACCGGGTCAACGTTTCACCTTTCACCTTTAGCCTTATAATCAGCAATATTCAGCGATTCATTACAAAAACTGTATTCATGCAACTGGTTGGAGCAGATAATGGTGAGCCGGTTTTCGGCAAATTTTTGTACCAGGCTTAAATACCAGTCGACGCCCTGGGTATCCAGGTTTGAGGTGGGCTCGTCCAGCATCAGCATGGGCGTATCCGAGCAAAAGGCCAGCGCCAGTTTGAGCCGTTGCTTCATCCCCGATGAAAAATATTTGATCAGCTTGTTTTTGCTGCCGGGCAGCGCCAGGATATCGGTCACCAGCTCTTTATCCATCCCATTTGTGTAAGCTTTGAATTTGAAATGGAAATCGATCATCTCGCTCAGCGAGAAATCTTCTATCAGCTCCAGGTACGGCGCGGCCAGGCTGAGGTGCTGGAAAACGTCTTCCACTTCAACCGGCTTTTGATCATAAACATAACTGATCTTCCCGGCCGATGGCCCCAGGCTCCCGTTCAAAACCTGTAACAAAGTAGATTTCCCCGACCCATTCGGCCCAAGGATTGCATAAATGCTGCCCGATTGAAAAGTATAGTTAACCCCCCGGAATATCCAGTCGCGGTTAAAGCGGCGGCCAATGTTATTGAGGATGATTTGCATTTTGTTGTCCATAGACCATGGTCCATAGAAGTTAATGGTTAAAATTATACTTCTTGCCATGGTCTACGGACTATGGACCATGGACTCAACTCACGAATTCCCGAACCCTTTCATAATCCCCCGCTGCGAGTTTTGCACAAAGTTGATGATCTCGTCCCGTTCAACTGTTGGGTTAAATTCCGCTTCGATGATATCCAGGGCTTTGGTAACGTTGTATTTCTTCAGGAAGATGATGCGGTAAATTTCCTGTATCTCGTTGATGGTCGCCGCTGAATAGCCGCGACGCCTCAGGCCGACAGAATTTATACCGATATACGACAGCGGCTCGCGCCCTGCCTTGGTGTATGGAGGGACGTCCTTACGCACCAACGAGCCACCGGAGATCATACTGTGTGCGCCGATCTCTACAAACTGGTGCACCGCCGAGGTGCCGCCGATAAAGGCATAATCGTAAACATTGATATGACCGGCCAACTGAACGGAGTTAGCAATGATGACATTGTCGCCAATCACACAATCGTGCGCAACGTGCACATAGGCCATCAACAGGCAATTGGCGCCGATTGTGGTGGTGTTTTTATCCAGCGCGGTACCGCGGTTAAGGGTTACACATTCGCGGATAACCGTGTTATCGCCAACAGTTACGGTACTTTGCTCACCGCGGTATTTCAAATCCTGGGGTGGGGCGGAAACGACGGCGCCGGGGAAAATCCGGCAATTTTTGCCGATACGGGCGCCATCCATAATTGTGCTGTTTGAACCTATCCAGGTCCCTTCGCCAACTTCAACATCCTTGTGGATAGTAACAAACGGTTCAATCACCACGTTGTCGGCTATTTTGGCCTGCGGGTGTATGTATGCCAGGGGCTGGATCATGCTTCTTCAGTTTTTTGTCTTTTAACAATTTGCGCCATCAGCTCGGCCTCAACCACAATACGTTCGCCTACCATGCCGACGCCTTTCATCTGTGCGATACCCCTGCGGATGGGCGCGATCAGGCTGCAATGGAAAATAAGGGTATCGCCGGGCACAACGGGGGCTTTAAACCTGGCATTCTCAATTTTAAGGAACAGGGTAATATAATTTTCCGGATCGGGTACGGTGTTCAATACCAGGATGCCCCCTGTTTGCGCCATGGCCTCTATCTGCAGCACACCGGGGAACAAAGGCATGCCGGGGAAATGCCCCGCGAACAAATCTTCGTTCATGGTGACATTCTTCAGTCCCACCACGTTGCTTTTGGTCAGCTCCAATATTTTATCTATCATCAAAAACGGCTGCCGGTGCGGAAGAATGTTCATGATTTGGGTAACATCATAAACAGGCTTCATGTTCGGGTCGTACTGTTTGATGTGCTTGCGGCTACGCTCCTTTTTAATCAGCGTTTTGATCTTTTTGGCAAAAGCAACGTTAGCCGCATGGCCGGGCCGGGCAGCCATAATATGGCCGCGCAGCGGTACACCTACTAACGCCAAATCGCCGATCATGTCTAGCAGCTTATGGCGCGCCGGCTCGTTTTGGTGACGGAGCTCTATGTTATTTAAAATACCCTGGGGAGCAACTTTAATATCCGGCCGGTGAAAAATTTTGGCCAGGTGTTGCAACTCCTCTTCATCCACCTCTTTATCCACGACTACGATGGCGTTGTTCAAATCACCGCCTTTTATCAGGTCGTGCTGCAAAAGCATTTCCAGTTCGTGCAGGAAGCAAAAGGTTCGGCATGAGGCAATTTCCTTATTAAATTCGGATATGGTCGAAATACTTGCGTGCTGGCTGCCCAGCACCTGCGAGTTATAGTCGACCATACAGGTAAAACGATAATCGTCCAGCGGCATGGCCACCATTTCAACCTTCCGGTCAGGTTCAGAATAATGAATGTTATACGGAATGTGGTAATACTCGCGGTCAGCTTCCTGCTCAGCTAACCCGGTTTCTTTTATAGCCTCCACAAACTGGATCGAACTGCCATCCATAATCGGCGTCTCAGGTCCGTCCATATCAATCAGCACATTGTCAATCTCCAATCCTACCAGCGCCGCTAACACATGTTCGATGGTGCTTACGCTTGCCCCGTTTTGCGATATCGTGGTTCCCCGTGAAGTATCGGTTACGTTATCGCAATCAGCGTCAATCACTGGCTGTCCTTCCACGTCAATCCTTCTGAATTTATAACCGTGATTTTCCGGCGCAGGGTTAAAGGTCATGGTAACGCGTTCGCCGGTGTGTAAACCGGTGCCCGAAACTGATACCGGCGCCTTAATAGTTCGTTGTTTTACATTCATGTTTTAGTCATTGGTCATTGGTCATTGGTGATTGGGATATTGAATAAACCAATGACTAATGACTTTTTTTCAATTCCGTAATTATTTTTTCAAGTTCGTCAATTCTTTTTTCAAGCGCCGGCAGCCGGTTGATCACGATCTGGGACCGCATGTGGTCGCTCAGCGGAAATGCAGGTGAGCCCATCCATTTTTTGCCCTCTTCTGTTATCGCCCTGCTTACACCTGACTGTGCCTGTATCTGCGATCCCTTTGCGATAGTGATATGCCCTACAATACCTACCTGTCCACCAATGATACAGTTTTCGCCTATCTTGGTGCTTCCTGAAATACCGGTCTGCGCCGCAACTACCGTGTTCGACCCGATCTCAACGTTGTGGGCGATTTGTATCAGGTTATCCAGCTTCACGCCTTTGCGAATAACGGTTGATCCCATCGTCGCCCGGTCGACCGTTGTATTTGAGCCAATCTCTACATCATCCTCTATAACAACATTGCCAATCTGGCTTATCTTGGTATAGGTTCCGTCGCCGACTGGCGCAAAACCAAACCCGTCAGCTCCTATCACAGTTCCCGAGTGGATAATCACGTTATTTCCAATTACGCAGTCAAAATAAATCTTTACCCCCGGAAACAACGTTACATTGTCGCCTAAAATTACATCATCTGCAATAAAACAACCGGGGTAGATTTTGCAGTTATTACCTATTTTAACATTTAGCCCGATGTAAGCAAAGGCGCCGATATAGGCGTTGCCGCCAACCTTTGCCGAGGGGTGGATAAAGCTGGGCTGCTCAATGCCGGTTTTGTTTAGCTTAATGGTGTTATATTTTTCCAGCAAAACGGTTATGGCGCTGTAGGCGTTAGGCACTTTTATTAGCGTTGCTTTAACGGGCTGCGCAAGCACCTGGTCATTATTAACAATCACCACCGATGCATTGGTAGTGTATAGATACTGCTCGTATTTAGGATTTGCCAGGAACGATAACGACCCGGCCCGGGCCTCTTCTATTTTGGCTAGCTGATTTACCGCAACCGAAGGATCGCCCTCAACAGTTCCGTTTAGCATCAAGCTTAATTCATGTGCGGTAAATTGCATCGGGCAAATTTAATTATTTATTGGAGAAAGTCCGAAAAGTCCGAAAGTCGGCAAGTCCGAAAGTCTGGAAGAAGAAAGATGTCAGCACCTTGACCTTATTCATCCTTCGGACTTTCGGGCTTTTCCAGCGTCCAGGCTACAAAACCAGGTCTTTTTTATAACAAAGGATGTACTTTTTTACTGTTCGTGCTAATGCTTCCAGGTTGGAGTTATCGCTCGCGGTGGTGATATCTTTTATGCTGCCATCTTTCATCAAAATGCGGATGTCGCCATCGCCGGGGCGATAGGCATTATTGCGTATGGTATCGTCGAATACAAAGTACGAGGCGTCATGCTCGGTTATCCCATACCGCGAGATGGCCTTCCACCGCAGTTCTTCAATAAACTTTTTGTTCGGCGGCTCGTTTGTAATGTCCACTTTATACAGGTCACGGTGCACCATGTCCGTGCACAGCTTAGCTAAAACCGGGTCTTCGTTGCCGGCCCAAACTTTTATGGCCGCCATAATGTCGGTATCATCCAGCGATGCAAACGCCTCCAGGTGATGGCCCTCATTCATAAAAGCGTCACGGCTGATGGGCTTTTTTAGAAAATGGCTGAGGGCCGGAGTGGTGAAAAGCGTCTCGCCAGATACTGCAAGTTCACGGCTGCGCCTTAGGATGCGCGATAGCAGCTGCTCCGCAGCTATTACGGTTTTGTGCAGGTAAACCTGCCAGTACATCAGCCTACGCGCGATCAGAAATTTTTCGACCGAATAAATGCCCTTTTCTTCAACCACGATCTGGTCATCCTTTACATTAAGCATTTTGATAATACGGTCAGAGCTGATCACCCCTTCTGAAACGCCGGTAAAAAAGCTGTCACGGTTCAGGTAGTCCATCCTATCCATATCCAGCTGTCCTGAAACAAGCTGATGCAGGAATTCACGGTGGTAGCCGCCTTTAAATATTTCTATCGCTGTCGTTAGCCTTCCACCGAATTGGACGTTGAGTTTTTGCATCAGCATGGCTGAAATATCCTCGTGTGAAATCCCTTCGACAATGCTCTCCTCCAGCGCATGGGAGAAGGGCCCATGGCCCACGTCATGCAACAAAATGGCAATTATGATAGCCTCTTCCTCATGGTTCGAAATTTGATGTCCCTTATTGCGCAGGGTTTCTATCGCCATGCCCATTAAATGCATTGCCCCCAGGGCGTGGTGAAAACGGGTATGCAGCGCGCCGGGATAAACCAGGTGTGTCATCCCCAGTTGTTTGATGTACCTTAAACGCTGGAAATAAGGATGCTGAATAAGGTCGAACACCAGTTCAGTCGGGATGCTGATAAAGCCGTAAACCGGGTCGTTTATGATCTTCTTTTTATTCAAGGTGTTGTAATGCCGGCAAAAATGTAAAATAAAGGTAACAACCCTGTAGTATATTTGTTAATTTTTGTTAATGTAGCTTATTATCAATAACAAATAGCGTGATTTGGGGTTAGTTGTAAATGATTTCACCGATTAATTTTTGATTTCACTGATTGTAAGGAGATCGATTAAATGCGGATTACCTAGTACACAAAAAAAGACATGCAAGATACCACTATCCTTTGGGCCGACGACGAGATCGACCTTTTAAAACCACATATATTATTTTTAACCGAAAAAGGTTATAAAGTAACGACTGTAACTAACGGCACCGACGCCGTTGATGCCTTCAGGAATAGTTATTTCGACCTGGTTTTCCTGGACGAGAACATGCCGGGGCTTACCGGGCTGGAGACTTTGTCGCAGATAAAAAATTTGAACAATGATGTGCCGATCGTTTTGATCACAAAAAATGAAGAAGAGTATCTGATGGAGGATGCCATCGGCTCTAAGATCGACGACTACCTGATCAAGCCCGTCAACCCTAAGCAGATTCAACTGACCATAAAAAAGCTGACCGAAAACAAGCGCCTGGTTACCGAAAAAACTACCATGGCCTATCAGCAGGATTTCAGGCAACTGGGAATGACGCTGAACGACAACCTGAATTTTAACGAATGGGTTGATGTTTATAAAAAGCTGGTTTACTGGGAGCTTGAATTGCAACGGCTGGAAGATGCCGGCATGCACGAGATACTCACTCTGCAAAAGGCTGAGGCCAATACCCAATTCTGCAAGTTTGTAGAAAAGAATTATCTCAACTGGATTAAAAACCCGGAAAACGGGCCGGTCATGTCGCCACAGTTGTTTAAGAAGAAAGTTTTTCCGCATTTGGATGGAAAAGGGCCACTATTTTTTATCTTGATAGATAACCTTAGATACGACCAGTTCAGGATCATCAATTCTATATTGACAGAATATTTCAGGCTGGAGGAAGAAGATACTTATTACAGCATCCTGCCAACCGCAACACAATATGCAAGGAATGCCATATTTTCTGGCCTGATGCCCCTGGATATGGAAAAACGTTATCCGGGTATGTGGCAGAATGACGAGGATGAAGGCGGTAAGAATATGTATGAAGGAGAATTTGCCAGCGATCAGATAAAAAGGGTGCTGCGGAAGGATATCAAATTCTCATATAATAAAATATTGAACATCGATGAGGGCCGGGCGTTGAACGACTCGGTAAATAACCTGATGGCCAACGACCTGAACATGGTGGTATACAACTTCGTGGATATGCTTTCGCACGCGCGTACCGACATGCAGATGATCCGCGAACTGGCCAGCGATGATGCAGCTTACCGTTCGCTCACCTTGTCGTGGTTTGAGCACTCGCCGTTGTATGACCTGCTGAAGTTTTTGGCGCAGAAACAGGTAAGGGTAGTCATTACTACTGACCACGGTACCATCCGGGTAAAAAATCCAAGCAAAATCGTTGGCGACCGCAACACCAATACCAACCTGCGTTATAAACAAGGTAAAAACCTGAATTTTAACTCAAAGGAAGTGTTCCATATCCGCAACCCCCATGATGCTATGCTGCCAAAGCTGCACATAAGCTCAAGCTTTGTTTTTGCCAAGGAAGACAGCTATTTTGTTTACCCCAACAACTACAACCACTTCGTTAATTTTTATAACGAGACTTTCCAGCACGGCGGTATTTCGCTCGAGGAAATGCTGATTCCGATCGCCACGTACGGGCCGAAATAAAAGATTTTTCTTACTTTTGAGTTAGAAAAAGACTTACGAAGTTTTGAAAAACTTCGTAAGTCTTTCTTATTGTCTGATTACTTTTATACTTAATTGAATTTCATGATGGAAGCGACAAAAATCAACATACAATTAAACTTCAATCAGGTCGTTGACGCTGTAAGACAACTTTCTCCTGCTGAAAAATTTAAATTAAATGAAATAATTTGGGAGGACGAATTTGAAATCCCAAAAGCTCACCAGGAATTAGTGTTAAGCAGACTTGAGAAAGGAGAAAAGGACGCGTCAAGGCTTTTGGATTGGGACGAGGTTGCAAAAAACCTATAGTTATAAATGAGGTCCTTTAAAATAATGATTGATGAGGATGCCTTGATGGATTTACAAGAGGCAACTGATTGGTATAACGGCCGGGCTGAAAACTTAGGGTCCCGCTTCAAAAAACAAGTGAAACGACAAATAGCCGGATTAAAGAAAAATGCCATCGGCTTTAACATTCGTTATGCCAAAATTCATTGTTTGCCGGTAAAAAAATTCCCCTATATAATTCATTACTCCGTTGACGAAGCTAAAAGCGTTGTAAAGATACTTGCCATAATTCATACAAGTAGAGACCCCGATATCTGGGAAAAGAAAACTAAAACGTCTTAAGGTGATTTTGTATGCGCCAACATTAAATGAGCTATTTTTAGCGGCATCGGAACTAGTCGCCTTCTCCGAAAACTCTCGTATTTTCCTCTTCTACGGCGAAATGGGCGCCGGCAAAACTACACTGATAAAATCCGTTTGCGAATATTTAGGTGTGACCGAACCGGTTACCAGCCCCACTTTTTCTATTGTAAACGAATACCAGGGACGAGACGAAAAAATATACCACTTCGATTTTTATCGCCTCAAAAATGAAACCGAGGCGCTGGATATGGGCTACGAAGAATATTTTTATTCCGGCGCGTATTGCTTTATTGAATGGCCGGAGAAAATTGCCAACCTGTTGCCAGCGCATTATGTTAGCGTAAAAATTGAGGTGACCGGGGACAGTTCCAGGCAAATAACCGCCGAAAGGATTTAATTTATACTTAATCCAATTTTTTCCTTATCTTCATCATCCCAAAAGAAGACAACATGAGTTCAGGGAAATTAAGCGGGTTTTCCGACATCGCCAAGCAAGCCATGATGCAGCCCCAGGAGTCGATGCTGGAGGTGAAGAACAAAAAACACAAACTATACATTGGCATCCCAAAAGAAATATCATTCCAGGAAAACCGGGTCCCGCTGACGCCCTTGTCTGTTGCTCTTTTGATCAATAATGGCCACGAAGTAATGCTGGAAAGCAATGCTGGGCTGGCCGCCAAATTTTTAGACAAGGACTACAGCGACCAGGGAGCACAAATCGTATACGATGCTAAAAAGATATACGAGGCCGATATTGTCATCAAAATAGCCCCCCCCACCATGGCGGAGATCGAGATGATGAAGCCGGGTCAAACGCTGATCTCAGCATTGCAACTATCAACCTTTAAGGCTGAGTGCCTGTATGCCCTGCTCAATAAGAAGGTAACAGCGCTTTGCTTTGAACACTTGCGTGACGAAGGCGGCTCGCTGGCGGTGGTAAGGGCGATGAGCGAGATCGTAGGCGCAACCTCAATCCTCATTGCGGCCGAATATCTAAGCAATATATTCGGCGGCAAGGGCTTAATGCTGGGCGGAATAACGGGCGTGCCACCAACCGAAATCGTGATCCTCGGTGCGGGTACTGTCGGCGAATATGCCGCCCGCACTGCCATATCGCTCGGCGCCGAGGTAAAGGTTTTCGATCCATCCATTTACAAACTGCGCCGCCTGCAAAACAATATCGGCACCCGGGTATTTACGTCGGTAATTCAGCCGATCGTTTTAGAAAAAGCCATCACTACCTGCGATGTCGCTATCGGCGCCATGCGTGCCGAAGATGGCCGAAGCCCCTGTATCGTATCCGAAGCCACGGTGAGCAGGATGAAGCCCAATTCAGTAATCATCGATGTAAGTATTGACCAGGGCGGCTGTTTCGAAACCTCGGAGATCACCAATCATACCCACCCGGTTTTTCGCAAACATGATGTGATCCATTACTGTGTGCCAAATATCGCATCCAGAGTGGCCAGGACTGCCACTTATGCGCTCACCAATATATTCGCGCCCATTTTGATTGATATTGGCGAGCATGGAAGCCTGAAAAACCTCATTTGGCAAAAAGCCGGTCTGCGCGAAGCCGTTTACATTTACAAGGGCCATTTAACCAGCAAACACATGGGCGAGCGGTTTTCCATCCCGTCGAAAGACATTGATCTGCTTGTAGTTTCCCACCACTAAAATATGAGACGACTTATATTATCCCTCACCTTTGTAGCTGCCTGGTTTATGGCGGCAGGGCAGCACTATAAATACATCGACAGTTCGAAAGTAATGGGCCTGAGCAGCTATTTGAAAGACATAGAAGCCCATCCTGAAACCAGGCTCGTGGAGATAAAAAAATACATCCCCGATATTGTATTGGATATCCGTTATGCTACAACCAATAACTTCACTCACCAGCAGATGTACAAAGAGGCCAGGGCTTTTGCGCGGCTGCCAGTGGTGCTCGCTTTAAAGCAGGTACAGGCCGATTTAAAGAAAAAAGGATATAGCCTGAAGATTTTTGACGCCTACCGGCCGTATGCTATCACTGTAAAATTTTATGAGGTTGCGCACGATACCAACTTCGTCGCCGACCCCCGTAAAGGATCTAAACACAACCGCGGCTGTGCTATCGACCTAACCGCGGTCGACCTAAAAACGGGAAAAGAGTTAGATATGCCAACCGGCTTTGACAGTTTTAGTAAAAGAGCAGCATCGGCTTACATGGATCTCCCACAAACAGAAATAGACGACAGGGCTATCCTGAAGGCAGCTATGGAGGCCCATGGCTTCCGCGAAATTCCTTCGGAATGGTGGCATTTTGATTTTGACGGATGGAGCAAATATCCGCTGCTGGATATTCCGTTTACGGAAATTAAATAAACAAATTCTCTCAAACAAATTCACAGGTTTTATCTTTATCGCTGTAGAGTTCGCAATACTTTGCGTTTCCCAAATACGTATAAAGGCGCAAAGTGCCGCGTCTCCACGATTCAGATAGTTATCATCAATATGAAAGTTTTCAGCCGAGCGTTTTTTATCCGCTCATGGAATATTCTTGCTGCCACAATCATGGGCTTTATAAACGACAATGGTTTAAAGCTCAGTGCGTCACTGGCTTATTATACCGTTTTTTCGATCGCGCCGCTGCTGGTGATCATTATTTCGCTGGCCGGGCTGTTTTTTCACAACGATGCAGCGGCAAACACCATTTACCCACATATTGTGCACTATGTAGGCAAAGATGCGGCCTTGCAAATTCAAACCATTTTAAAAAGCAGGGCGCTTTCCGGAAAATCATCTACTGCAGCCATTATTGGGACGATTGTACTGATGATCGGCGCCAGCAGTACCTTCATTGAGATCCAGGACTCGCTGAATATGATATGGAGGGTAAAGGCGAAGCCGAAGAAAAGCTGGCTAAAATTGATCCAAAACCGGTTTTTGTCTTTTTCGCTCATCATCGGTGTGGGGTTCCTGCTGCTCGCCTCATTGATCGTCAACCTGGTGATCACAACCCTTGGCGACTGGATAGACAAATTTATGCACACCTTTACCAGCTTTCTGATAAAAGCGGTAAACCTCGGTGTCACCTTTATTATTATCTCTGTACTTTTTGCCATCATCTTCAAGTTTTTGCCTGATGTAAAAATAAAATGGCGGGACGTCCGCAGCGGTGCATTTTTCACGGCCATATTTTTTATGCTTGGCCAATACGGCATCAACCTGTACATACAATTTATGGCAAAAAGCTCAGCCTACGGAGCTGCCGGGTCTATATTGATCGTCCTCATCTGGATATATTATACATCAGCTATACTGTATATCGGAGCGGAGTTTACACAAGTGTACGCGGAAGCGCGGGGCAGCCAGATAGAACCTGCGGAATACGCGGTATTGATTCAGCAAACTGAAGTTGAGCGAATCGTAAAAAAACTACCGCTGCGAGACCCGGAAGTTAGTGGCAATCCGAAGGAGTAAATACGAATTTCAAGAATTGGTCGAATAGTGATTTCTTGATCCGTGCTTACATTCGTAAAATTCGTTTTTATTCGTGAGAATTAGCGAGGTTAATAATTTTCATGAATCCAGGTAATAATTCGCACCATCTCATCCCTCACTACTCCCGTGGGCCTGGTAAAGTTGTTGTTCATAAATGAAAAAGCCAGGCGCCTGCCCCTGCGCGTAATAAAATAGCCGCTTTGATTGTAATTATTAGATAACGAGCCTGTTTTTGCCCAGATGAAAGGCTTGCCCCCGTCGGTTTTATAGGCATGCCTGATTGTGCCCGCCACGCCGCCTTCAGGCAGCAGGCTATGCAGCAATTCTTCATTTTTTACCTTGTCGGATATTTTACATAACAGCGCGATCATGTCACGCGGCGTAAACAGGTTGCGCCGCGAAAGCCCCGAACCGTCGACCCATTGCGGGGTATCAGGCAAATCGTTCAAAAAATGAGCCTTTGCATAACTGATCGTCGAGTCTGTATTGAGGGCTTTAAATTTCGCCGATGAGCAAACCAGTAACAACTGCTCGGCAATAAAATTATCACTGGGCTGCAACATATGCCGGTAAACCGTGTCGGCGTTTTCGTCATAAATTGTTTTGACGCTGTCGGGCAGCGGCAGGCTAATTCCGGTTATGGGCAGTTTAAGGGTATCTCGCAGCAGCTCCAGCGTTAAGGAATCGCTAACTTTCCAGGGCACATCCTGCGAAAAGTTTTTAGGCGGATTAGCCTGCGGGTAAACGAAAGTATTGCTTACAAAGTCGCGCTGAACCTTAAAATGTGAAGGCCGAAAATTACTGTCGCATTTTAAAAATCGTTTTAAATATGAGGGCTTTACCTGCAACGAGTCGTTTTTATCAGCATAAAATGTGGCAACATTGTCTTCAATGGGCAACCCGTTTATTTCGGCCTGGTAATAGTCGTTATAATCGTCCCATGCCCAGCCATCGCCGTAAAATGTCCCGGAAAAATTACCGGAGGAAAAAAACAACTTTTTGCCGCTGTTTTTTAAAAAATTGAAGCCTTTTGAACCGTTCAGATCGCTATGCAAAAAAGAAGGATCGCCGGTACCCCAAAAAATGAGGGAATCGTTATGGATTACATATTTTAATGCCGGTACGGAATCGCCCAACATGTTCAAACAGGCATAAAAGGTAAAAAGTTTAGTATTGGAGGCGGGGGTAAAAAATTTATCGGCATTTTGCGACCAGATCATTTTTTGATTGTCCATGTCATATAGTGCGAAACCGGTAAAATGATCATTTAAGATAACCGAATGCTTAAATTGTTTTTTTATCTTTCGTTTATGGATATGCCCGGCATGGGCGCTATTTGCTTGCAACATCAACGCACAAACAAACGTCAGTATAATAAATAGTGTTCTCCGCATCCGTGTTTCTATGTTTATATTGTATATTTAGTTGCCAAATATAACCGTTAGTTTGACCTCTCTGCTCTACATGATAAAAAGCTTGCTCCGTAAGGTTACCCGGTTTAGTTTGGTAGTTCCGCTTGTAATTATGTGCCTGGCTTGTTTTTCAGCTAGAGCCCAGTACTTCGACCTTCAGGGCAACCGAAGGCACGTTGTCATTCCTTTCCGCCTGATCAGAGATCTAATCATCATACGCCTGGAAATCAACGGCAAAGGGCCTTTTAATTTTGTTGTCGACTCAGGCGTCGGCCTTATGCTGGTTACCGATCCTAAGCTGGTCGATTCCATAAATGTCTCAAATAAGCATACCATAAAAATCTCCGGGTTGGGCAAAGGCGAGGATTACGAAGCCTACATTACTTCGCCACTAAACGTGCATATTCCAGGCCTGGTCAGCTACGACGTGGTGGCGGCGATCTTACAAACCGACCGTTTTGGCTTGTCGGCATTTGCCGGCATCCCAATACATGGCCTTATCGGGTACGAATTTTTTAACAATCTTGCTGTCAAAATTGACTTTACCGACAGCACGCTCACTGTATCGAAACCTAAATACACCAAATTTTTTCGTAAAGGCAATAAAATTCCGCTTTCTATTGAAAACCGAAAACCTTATCTGCACGCCAAAGTGACTTTGCCAAATGGCACTAAGACAATTGACAAACTAATTCTTGACCTTGGCGCGGGTCATCCCTTGTCGCTTGACAACGTGATTGAAAAATATGGCATGCCGGATAAGTTTATAGCAGCTAATCTGGGGATTGGCCTCACCGGGCCAATCGATGGGTTTCTGAGCCGGCTCAATGAAGTGGACATCGGGAAATTTAAGTTAAAAAACGTGTTGTCCGCCTTGCCGGTTGACGACAAAAAGGCGCCGCCCGTTAACCAGGAGCATCGCGACGGCAACCTGGGCATGGGCATATTAAAGCGGTTTACCCTAATAGTAGATTATCCCGATAGCGCTGTTTACCTGAAGCCAACCGTGAGTTTTGATGATCCATTTGAGCATGATATGAGTGGTATGGAATACTACTCAGGCGGCGAAAATTTTGAGCATGTAACTATCAGCCGGGTAGAACCTGGCTCACCGGCGGATGAGATCGGGCTTGAACCCGGGGACGAGATCATGTCTATCAACTTTAAGCCAGTGGATAAAATGACACTGGAGCAAATAGATGGTATTTTTAAGTCCCGGCCTGACCGAAGTTTATTCCTTGTCATCTTTCACGATAAAAGATACGATAATGTGATCCTGACTTTAAAGCGGCGGATCTGAAGATGTGAGGCAACGCGTGCAACAATCCCGATGATTCCATCGTCATATTTGTATTACATAAATCGATCATGAGCTTGAAAAAACATTGGTACGGCGCACTTTTCATTATAACCGTTTGCCTCATCGGGCAAAACTCTTTTGAGCAGGCGCTACCCGGAAAGAAAGACTCGCTTAATTCGGCTATTTTAGGCCAAAAGCGTCTTTTCCAGGTAGTTTTGCCCCGAAACTATAAGCCCGACTCAACAGCTAAATATGATGTTATTTATGTGCTCAACGGCGATTGGAATACCAAAACAATGGTTGGTGTGCAACAATTTATAGAGGATGAGGCCTTTATGCCTCCGGTTATCATCGTCGGGGTGTTAAATATCGACCGGGATAAGGATTTGACGCCAACTCATGTTTCTGACAATAAAACGTCAGGCGGTGCAGCGCAATTCCTGGGCTTCCTAAAGAACGAGCTTATCCCTTACATAGACAAAACATATCCTTCCGATGGCTATAATGTACTTTTCGGTCATTCGTTTGGCGGGCTGTTTGTCACCTGGGCTTTATTGAATGACCCAAAGGCCTTTCAATCGTACATTGCTGCCGATCCGAGTTTTTGGTGGGACAAAAATTATATGAACCATGTCGCTGTCGAAAAGCTGCCAGGAGTAGCAAATATGAATAAAACGCTGTTTATCACTGGTCGACAGGATGCGCTGGACGGAATGGGCATACCACCGATGGATTCGATATTTAAAAAATACACCCCGGCCGGCTTCGCATGGAAACTTTCGGCTTACACCAACGAAACCCATGGTTCGGTGCGACTTAAAAGCATGTACGACGGGCTGCGTTTCACTTATGACGGGTATACAAAAACGGGCCCGGAATTTCATCCGATGAATGGCATTGTATTGAAGGACAAACCTTACCAAGTGCTTTATGTTGGCAGCTCGCAAAACGTACATTATACGACTGACGGCACTGAGCCTACCGCTATGTCGCCCAAAATGGAGAAGGAATTCATGCTGTCCGGGCCGGCGACTTTGGTTGCGCGGTCATTTTCGTTCAGGGGCCCTAATGATAAAAGTACGACAGGCGTTTTCAGGTTGGGTGATTACTTGGCGCCGGCCCCGAATGCAAAAAATCTACGGACCGGCGGCCTCCGCTATCGTTACTATGAAGGCGAATGGAACAAATTGCCGGATTTTAGCAAACTAAAGCCAGTTAAATCAGGCATTGCCGACAGCACGTTCAGCCTGGATAAATTACCCGCCCAAAACAACTTCGGCCTGCTGCTGGATGGCCAGATAGAAGTAAAAGAAGACGGCTATTATCTTTTCGGGCTGATTTCAGATGACGGCTCAAAGCTTTACCTGGACAATCAATTACTGATTGATAACGATGGCCTGCATGGCAGCGACGATGCGAAATCATACATAGTACCATTGAAAAAAGGGTTTTACCCGATAAAGATCGAGTATTTCCAAAAAGATGGCGGCCATGCACTGAATCTTGTTTACTTAACACCATCCACGATGAATGGGAAAAACCCTGCGCCTATCCCCTGGGCATTGCAATATAGCACCAGCCGGTAAGCAGCACATAGTGGCTATTTGACACCGCTACCCAGGCACAGCGATAAAAAATATGCGTTTCTTATTGAAATGTTTTTTTAAGGCATATCAATATTTAATAAAGTATTTTTTAATTTGAAAATCAACGCATTAAGAGGAGTAACCACGATGATTGCCGTTTCATTTCCAATCTGATTGTGGCGATTGACCGCATTTTTTGCTGCCGCGATCTATTTATTTGGTAATTGTAACACGAAATTCGTCGGAATAAATTTCTTTAACCCTTTGATTATTTCGCTCATTTTCCTTAAAAAAAAGGCGCCGGGGCGAACGGCGCGCCTGTAATAAAAATAACTTGATTAAACCACGCCGCTATTCAACGGTCATACAGGCAAATACCAGATGTAACATGAATTAGAAAATTAAAGATTTATATTGCTCAATAATATCACATAATATAATTTGTAATAACAATTTTTAATTAATAGCGTCTGTAGGTTGGAAAATAAATAGAAAATATACTAATTTAGCATACCCCATTATTTCATTGACATCATCCTTTAAATAACAGTTTTACTTTCATTTTAGTTAATCATTACTCACCATGAGATCATTTTTTTCAGCATTATTTGTTTTTGCTTTTTTTAGCATAAGTTATGCACAAAACCAGGTTTATGACCCACGCCCGCAGGCGAAAATTTATATTATCGATTCGCAATCCGGCCAGGAAGTAGAGACGACAAGTGATTTGGCCATTTTATTCAAAAATGCCCTTCTCGACGTTATAGACAACAGTGGCAGGTCGCAGGCAATATTACAAGGCGCTGTGCCGCAACAGGGCGGCCGCGTTTTTACCGTCACCCAAATGGGCACTGAAACCAATATTAATGGTTTCCAGGTTTCGCTGGACTATGCTGCGAACAATTCGAACCAGCCTTCGAATGTTTACACCTGTGATTTCGATATTGACAACAACTCCCTTTATTTTTATGACCAGGCGAGCCAGCAATGGCTCCTGGAAAGGATAACTGATAACAATTTATTTAACCTTCGGCGAACAGCCAATTTCGCCAGGCAGTTTAAAGCGGAGTTGGCAAACCAGGGGGCTCCAGCATCTAACAATCAGTCTGAGGTCGAAGCATCCGCGGATTTGAGCACTCCGGTGGATGCCGACGTGGTAGCCTACACAGCGCCACCGGCTATGCCTAATTACGAGCAACCGGCTTGCCCTAATGATGGCTATTTGTGGCAGCCCGGCTACTGGGCCTACAGCCCTTACCGTAACGATTATTACTGGGTGCCCGGTGCCTGGGTTGCACCTCCAAGCGCCGGTGTGTATTGGACGCCGCCTTATTGGGGATATGAAGGAAGCCGCTTTATTTTCCACATAGGTTACTGGGGCGATCACGTTGGTTTTTATGGTGGCATTAATTATGGCTACGGATACGGCGGCCATGGTTATTACGGTGGTGAATGGCGCGGCGGCCATTTTAACTACAATACTGCGGTAGTACGGGTAAATACGACTGTAGTGCACAATACTTACGTTAACACAACTGTCATTAATAATACGGTTATAAATAACAATCATGTTAGCTACAACGGGAGCGGAGGTGTTACGGCAAAGCCAACTGCTGCAGAAATTTCAGCTGCGCATGAGCAGCATATTAAGCCAACCGCCGAACAAAATAGCCACCAGCTACAAGCAAGGGCCAATCCAAATCAATTTAACAAAAATAACCAGGGGGGTAAACCTATCCTTGCCAGCGCTACTGCAATGACCTATCACCCGCAAAATTCAGGCAACAAGGGTGGCACAGGATTAAGTCAGGGTAACGCAAAGCAAGTTCAGGGGCAGCAGTCTAACAACCAGGTTAAGCCGCAGGGACAGCAGTCTAACAACCAGGTTAAGCCGCAGGGGCAGCAGTCTAACAACCAGGTTAAGCCACAGGGGCAGCAGTCTAACAACCCCGTTAAGCCGCAGGGGCCGCCTCATACCCAGGTGAAGCCTGTTAGAATGAAGCCAAAAGCACAACAAAAACCACAACCAGCAGGTCTGCCGGGAAAACAATAACCGACGGCAGCAGAAAAAGCCGCCCATAAAAACAAACATGGGCGGCTTTTTTAATATTGCTGATCACTTGTGGGAGCAAACGGCAGCCCAACAAAAAACGCCCGGACAATGCTGCCCGGGCGTTATATTTTAGCAATGTTGAACTTACTTCTGGGTTATGCCCTCGGCGAGCACCACCACTTTATTATGTGACGCTTCCACAACTCCGCCCTTTATGAAGTAAACGTCTTCTTTAATATTGGGCCCGTGGCGAACGATAACTTTACCATCCTCCAGGGTAGAAATGATAGGCGCGTGGTTATTCAGTATTTCAAAAAAACCCAATGCGCCTGGAAGGTTTACCGAAACGGCTTCGCCCTCGTAAACGGTTTTATCGGGAGTTAGGATCTCTATTGTCATTTTTTAAATATGCAAATGTGCAGATTTGCAAATGTGCAGATGCTTTTTAATGGGTAGACGACCGATAATGCCTTTTATTTGCACATCTGCACATCCACGCATCAGCACATCTATCCGTTCGCTTCCGCCAATAATTTCTTACCTTTTTCTATCGCTTCTTCGATGCTGCCAACCAGGTTGAATGCTGCTTCAGGATATTCGTCAACTTCACCATCCATAATCATGTTGAAGCCTTTGATGGTATCCTTGATATCAACCAGCACACCTTTTAAGCCGGTAAACTGCTCGGCAACGTGGAACGGCTGTGAAAGGAAACGCTGTACACGGCGTGCGCGGGCTACAACCAATTTATCTTCTTCACTCAACTCATCCATACCCAGGATGGCGATGATGTCCTGCAATTCTTTGTAACGTTGTAGCGTCTCCTTTACACGCTGGGCAGTATTGTAATGCTCGTCACCCAAAATGATAGGGCTAAGGATACGAGAAGTAGAATCCAGCGGGTCAACCGCAGGGTAAATACCCAGCTCAGCAATTTTACGCGATAATACAGTAGTTGCGTCAAGGTGGGCGAATGTTGTGGCCGGTGCCGGGTCAGTCAAGTCGTCAGCAGGTACATAGACGGCCTGTACTGAAGTGATCGATCCGCGTTTGGTAGATGTAATACGCTCCTGCATGCCGCCCATCTCGGTAGCCAGTGTTGGCTGATAACCTACCGCCGAAGGCATACGGCCAAGCAAGGCCGATACTTCTGAACCTGCCTGTGTAAAGCGGAAAATGTTATCGATAAAGAATAATATGTCGCGACCCTTGCCTTCTGCATCACCATCACGGAAATACTCGGCAATGGTTAAGCCTGAAAGTGCTACACGCGCACGAGCACCGGGAGGCTCGTTCATCTGGCCGAATACGAAAGTTGCTTTTGAATCTTTTAATGCTTCCTCGTCAACTTTGGAAAGATCCCAGCCGCCTGATTCCATCGAATGCATAAATTCGTCGCCATATTTGATAATGCCCGACTCAAGCATTTCGCGCAAAAGGTCATTTCCTTCACGTGTACGCTCACCCACACCTGCAAATACCGACAAACCGGCGTATGCTTTCGCAATATTGTTGATCAGTTCCTGTATCAATACGGTTTTGCCTACACCGGCGCCACCGAACAACCCGATCTTACCGCCCTTGCTGTAAGGCTCTAATAAGTCGATAACCTTGATACCCGTAAAAAGCACTTCGGTTTCAGTAGAAAGGTCCTCAAAACGGGGTGCGCTTGCGTGGATCGGGCGACCTTTTGAATTATCAAGATTTTTAATACCGTCGATAGCGGCGCCAACCACGTTAAATACCCGGCCTTTGATATCTTCGCCAACCGGCATTTTGATAGCCGACTCCATGTCAAGCACATCCATTCCGCGCAGCAAACCGTCAGTCGAGTCCATCGCTATAGCACGTACGCGGTCTTCGCCTAAGTGCTGCTGAACTTCCAAAACAACCTTTTGGCCGTTATCTTTGGTAACTTGCAATGCGTCATAAATTTTTGGCAGATGCGCATCATTTGCGAAGCTTACATCGACTACCGGACCGATGATCCGTGATATTTTTCCAATGTTTGGCATATAATAACCTGGTAATTTAAAGTATTTTCAAGGAAACAATGGGTATTACAAAATCACCCGCCATTTCGAGGCGCAAAGATAAGAGTTATAAGTAAATATTAAAATAGGGGAAGAAGAAATTTTGGGATGATTTTTAGTCCATAGTCAATGGACCATAGACCATGGCAGGAAAGGCGCTCTACTCTTCATTATGGACCCTGCACTATAGACCATGGACCTCCTCAAAACTCCAAAACGATCTTCCCGATATGCTCACTGCTTTCCATCAGCCGATGCCCATCGGCTGCCTTTTCAGCTGGGAAAACTTTATAGATTACTGACTTTATTTTGCCCGATTCGAGTAAGGGCCAAATATTGTTTTCGAGGTTGCGAGCAATGGCCGCTTTAAATGCCGTATCTCTCGATCGCAGGGTAGACCCGGTAATGGTTAGCCTTTTAGTCATTACCAGTGACAAATCCACCTGCACATCTTTTCCCATCATCATATTGATCATCACCAGCCGGCCGTCGTTTGCTAGTGACCGCAGATTGTTTTGTACATAATCGCCGCCTACCATATCTAAGATCACATCCACTCCTTTACCATTAGTAATTTGTTTGATCACATCAGCAAAGTTCTCTGTTTTATAATTGATGGCCTTTGTAGCGCCGAGGTCCTCACAAAACCGGCATTTCTCGTCGGTACCAGCGGTAATGTAAACCGTTGCGCCAAGCGTCTTTGCCATTTGAATAGCCGCCACGCCGATCCCGCTTGAGCCGCCGTGAACCAGCAAGGTTTCGCCGGCTTTAAGGTGGCCCCTGTCAAATACGTTGCTCCAAACGGTAAAGAAGGTTTCGGGCAGGGATGCTGCTTCAACAAAAGAGAGGTTTTTGGGAACCCGCAGGCATTGACCTTCGGGCGCTGTGCAATATCCGGCATAGCCGCCACCGGCAACCAGTGCGCACACCTTATCACCAACTTTCCAGCGGGTAACGTGAGCGCCAGTTTCAACAACCGTTCCGGCTATTTCCAACCCCGGAATATCCGGCGATGCGCCCGGCGGGGGTGGATAGTTACCCTTGCGCTGGGAAACGTCTGGTCGGTTAATGCCTGCGGCGGCAACTTTTACCAGCACCTCGCCTGCGTTACAAACCGGCATTGGCCTTTCTACCATTTGTAAAACTTCCGGGTCGCCGGGATGGGTGATGACGATGGCTTTCATTGGGCTAATATCAGCAAATAAAACTCCATCAAACGGGTAATGTTTGAGTGCCCGGAGCTTTTACTTTTGCCTCTTCATTCGCTTCTCAAACTGTCCACCGGGTTGGCCGTCGCCGCTTTAAACGATTGAAAGCTAATGGTTATAAATGCAATAAGAATTGCGCCAACAGCCGTTATTGCCAAAAACCACCAGTGAATAACATCGCGATAGGCGAAACCCTGCAGCCATTTTTCCATGGCCAACGAGGCCAGCGGCGAAGCGATTAGTATGGAAATGAAAATGAGTTTAATAAAATCTTTGGAGAGCATGGCCACCAGCCCGGATACGTTTGCACCCAATACTTTACGGATGCCTATTTCGCGGGTTCGCTGCTCTGCTGCATAGGCAGCCAGCCCGAAAATCCCCAAGCAGCCGATGATAATGGCCAGCGTTGTAAAGATGACGAATAGCTTTCCCATGCGCTGTTCGTTGCTGTACATCGCGTTAAAATCATCGTCCATAAACGAATATTCCAGGGGCAGATTAGGTGACAATGCCTTCCATGTACTTTTTATTCTGTCCATCAATTCAGGTAAATTATGGCTCCTCATTTTAATAGCCAGTGAGCCATAGTCATTTGTCATAGCCATTACCAAAGGGGTAACGTTATCTCTCAGCGAAGCAAAATTAAAGTCTTTAACTATGCCTATAATATGATATTGTTTGTTGCCATCGATGACTTTTTCAGAAGCGTTACCGCTATATCCAAGCATTTTTGCCGCCGTTTCATTCACGATCAAAGCGGTCGAATCTGTTAAAAACCGGCTTGAGAAATTTCGGCCTTCTTTTAGCTTCATTCCCATGGTGTTCAAATAATTTTCATCAACTGTCCAAAACTCCCCTTTGGCTGACTTTCCCGAGGAAGAAGTAAAAAAATTTGTTTCGCGCAGGGTGCCGGTTGGAAAAAAATCTGCAAATGAAGCATCTATTACGCCAGGCAATTGCTTAACTTCCTGTTTCATTACACCGGGGTCCTTTAACGCGTTTGCATTTTTTAATATCAGCACCCGTTCGCGGTCAAACCCAATATCTTTATTCCTGATATAATTAAGCTGATTAAAAACGATCAATGTGCCTATGATTAAAAAGATGGATATGGAAAACTGGAATACTACTAAAAAGCTGCGAAGCAGGCCGCCTTTAAAGCCGGTTGATAATTTGCCTTTTAAAACATTTATGGGCTGAAAGGCAGATAAAAAAAATGCGGGATAGGCGCCTGCCAACATGCCCACTACTATTATAATAAACAGCAACGCCGGTAATAACCAGCTAAAAATATGAACGTTTATCACCAGATCCTTACCTGATATTTGATTAAACACTGGCAGCAATGCCCCGGCCGCTAATACTGCTATTATTGCCGCAACAAATGTTACCATAATAGATTCCGAAAGAAATTGGGCGATCAAATATTTCCTGGACGACCCCAGCACTTTACGTATGCCAACCTCGCGGGCCCGGTTGGTCGAACGGGCGGTTGACAGATTCATAAAATTAATACAGGCTAACGCCAAAATAAATATGGCAATGGCCGAAAATATGTAGATGTATTGTATATTTCCATTTGCGTTAAGCTCTCTTTGCCGGTTTGATTTTAGGTGAATGTCTGTTAAAGGAGTTAAACTGAGTTGTATAAAATTGCCCTTCGCAGCAAATTTATCATAGTTAAAATCCGCAGTGTTCATATGGCTTCGCAGCAAGTCGTCAAACCCGGTTTCAAGTCGCTTATAGTCCGCTCCGGGTTTTAGCAAAATATAGGTATTATAACTAAGGTTAGACCAGTTATTATCATTGTTGATTAATGGCATAAAAAAATCAGCTTTAAAATGCGACGTCGCCGGCATATCTTCGATAACTCCGGTTACTTTATCTACAGCGCCATTATTTGATATAGTGATTGTCTTTCCAACTGCATTGGTAGTATTAAAATATTTTAATGCCATGCTTTTGGTAATAACAACAGAATTATGTTCGGCTAAGGCGGTTTTGGGATCACCTTTAATCATCGGAAGCGTGAAAATATCAAAAACTGCAGGATCACAAAAAACGACATTGTCTTCTTCGATAATTTCTCCACCTTTTTTAAAACGGAAATTTGTTCCAACTCCGATTCTTGTAGCTTTTTCAACTTCCGGAAATTCCCTCACCATTGCGTCACCAACAGGAGGAGCGGCTATAGCAAAAGAACTGATAACCCCTGCATATTTAACATCGGTATTTACGCGATAAATCCTTTCGTATTTTGTATTATACCGGTCGTAGCTTAATTCATCATACACATAAAATACAATAAGTAGGCAGGTCGCGAGGCCCAACGCCAGCCCAAATACGTTTATAAAGGTGAAACCTTGGTTTTTTAAATGGCTGCGAAGCGCGGTTTTAATTAAATTTTTGATCATAGACATGGACTAAATAATAAATGTATAACTAAATTATTAGTTAATCAAATTTATTTTTATTTGAAAATTGACCTTCTCATTACTTAGGTTATACAGTAACATTCCCCTATTTATCGTTGTTTTGCTAAAAATTTGAAGCCATGCCATTACAACCCGGCCAGCCCGCACCCCAGTTTACGTTAATATCGACCGAAAAAAAGCCAGTCTCCCTATCCGATTTCAAAGGGAAAAAAGTGATCCTTCATTTTTTTCCCTTTGCGTTTACCGGCACATGCACCACGCAATTATGCACCATGCGCGATAATTTTGGTTATTACGACGGGATGAACGCCGTTATTCTGGGCATTTCCGTCGATTCGCCGCATACCCTTTTAAGATTCAAGCAGGAAAACAACTATCAGTTTGAGCTGCTTTCGGATTTTAATAAAGAAGCATCGCCTGCCTACGGCGCATTTTACGAAGTATTCCATTTAGGCTTAAAGGGTGTGTCAAAACGCGCCGCCTTTGTGATAGACGAGGAGCAGAATATTGTTTATGCCGAGGTGCTTGAATCAGCTAAGGACCTGCCCGATTTTAACGCCATCGCAGAGGCAGTTAAGTAATTTTGAAAAATATTGGTATGGATTAAAAGGAAATCTTATCTTTGCAGTCCGTTTTTAACAGCACTTGTAGCTCAATTGGATAGAGCACCTGACTACGGATCAGGAGGTTAGGGGTTCGACTCCCTTCAAGTGCACTTCGTCACTGGTCATTAGTCATTGGTCATTAGTAAATTCAACCAATGACTAATGACCAATGACTAATGACTAAAAAAGCCTTTCAGTATGTTACCGAAAGGCTTTAAATTTGTTCAG
>DASRTD010000075.1:0-14199 GCA_035656115.1 Mucilaginibacter sp. | reverse complement strand
ATATAGCATCAGCCGCTTTAAAGGCCAGCGCCATCATGGTTAATGTTGGGTTGGAGGTTGCCGTAGTAGGCATCGAGCCGCAGCCCACGATATACAGATTGTCGTGATCCCAGCTCTTCATATTCGCATCGGTTACCGAATCCTCATTGGTGAAGCCCATACGGTGTGTGCCCATCACGTGGCCCGCACCCTGCGAATAGTATTTTACTCCCTGGTATTCAAACACACCGCCGCTGCCAACAGGTATGCCTGTTTTGTTTTCGACTTTAAGTGCATCAAAAATAAAGTCTGTCGCGGCGGCCGCAGCTTTAAAGCCCTCCATCGTATAATCATCAAAGTCGTAGTATATTTCGGGCCGGGGAACACCCAGGTTGTCGAAACAGGTTTTCGAGGGAACGATATAGCAATTATCATCCGGAAGCTGCTCGATCAGGAAGCCGATGCGAAATTGGTGTGTAAAGGTACTTTGAATATTTTTTCTTAGTGCCGTGCCGAATACCGGTACAGGCACCACGCCGTCAACACCCGGGACGGGGCTCACCATATCGATTACCTGGGTGTATGGGGCGCCTCCCGGCCAGTTCCATCCTTCGTTACCGATCTCGATGCGGAAAGACGCACGGTTGCTGCGGAACGCCCCGTCGCGCGGACCTTCAATACCGGATGTGGACAATGGCCCCCTGAACGGATATACCGGCGTTGGCATCAGGCCCCAGCCCAGGTACATCGGGTGGTCCATCAGGTTTTTGCCCACCTGGCCGCTGTGGTTGGCCACACCGGCAGCTATTTGCTTGTTCGACATCAGCAACAATTTCGCCGCCTCGATAGCATGCGCGGCTATGATGTATTTTGTGCCCGTAGCGGTAAATGTGCCTGTGCTTGGGCCGCCTGTTGTTTCGTATGTTTTGTACTCAATGCCATTTACTTCCTTTGTTGCCATATCCAGCAGGATATTGGTGGCCACGGCCTGGTAAATAATATCAACATTGCCGGTCATCAGCGCTTTGGCCATGGTTACCGTAGCATCGTATTTGGCCTGGATAGGGCAAATTGGTGTACAATTGGTATTTCCCTGGCATTGCCGGCGTCCATTATCGTAAAAACTGCCGTCCTTCATTTGATTGGGTACGCCGTTGCGGCCCGCCGGGGTTCCGGTTACTTTTAACGAGCTTCCGTCAAATGTTAAATTTCCCACTCCTTTTTCTATGGTATTATCGAGGATGGTAGGCGGTATTTTTGCCATCGGATAAACGTATCCTTCGCTGAAGGTAATGCCATGAATGCGCTGCTCGTCAACATCGGCAGATACACCGATCTCAAACTCGGCCTGGTCATAATAATCTGAAAGGTCCTCGTAAGTTATGGGCCAGTCGACAGCCTTATTATACACCGTCTTCAACTTAAAATCGTTTGGGAGCATCCGCAGGGAGGTGCCCAGCCAGTGCCAGGACGTGCCTCCGCCCCGGCGCTCATACGTGCTGCCGAAGGGCAGCGGGCCGCGCTGGATAAAGTACCCTTTATCTATGGATGCTTTGACGTCCTTGCAGTCAATGGGTGCCGGCGGAGGAGGAAGCACCGGGGGCTCAGCGGGGTCGTTCAGCGTAAACGGCGGGACCGGGCTTATATCCAGCACCGACGGACGCGGCGCGTTATAATTCTGTACATAAGGCGATTCAGGAGTTTTGGCCATCGCCATAAAAAAATCGTTCATAAACTCGGCACGGTTTCCCGTTACCCATTGGTTTTCATCCGGATTGGTAATGAGGCCGTCAATGGCTATGCCGGCTTCAAGCACCAGCACTTTTTTGTTGGCCGATGCGAGCTTGTATGCCAGCGTACTGCCAGCCCAGCCCCCGCCCACTATTACCACATCATATTGTTTGTTTGAACTATCCATCGTTTAAAATTTTTATCGTTTAGGTTATCATTTATTTGGTTAACCAATTACAGGCAGGGTGGGCACATTGGCCCAATACCCAAATTCACCCACGCTGAAGCCCATTGGGTGCGCACCCATTTCGCCCCATACCAGGCCGTTAGTATACGCCAGCGGAGAAACCACGTGATCGATGTTCGGCGTGGCGAAAGAATTAGGGTTTTTGGTCAGATCGTACCATATCCCGAAATACCACAGGTAAATGATATTTTGTGCGAGGCGCGATATATTGGCATTTTCAATAATCTTTGCCTGCACAGCGGCCTGCAGTTGCGGGGGCGGTGTTCCCGATATGCTGTTCCATACCTGCGTCAGCTCCGCAAGCCGGGCCGCCGGTATGTTATTGCCCGGCAAACCAAGTTCTGCGTAAAGTGCTGCCGCTACTTTCTGGGTATCCCGCGCGGGCAGCAAGGTACTTGCCGGGTAGCCCGTTAACACAGCCGATAGCGCTATAAATTCATCAAAGGTCATCATCTGGATAAGTTTTATATTGGTTAATGTTTTTTCTGGATAACCGCTTTCGCCGTTTTTAAAAGATAAGTAAAGTCCGAAGGCCTGCCTCCCCACGTAACCGATGCATTGTGGCAGCCGATACAACTGGAAGTAACGCCGGGGCTGTACACGATTTTGCCGTTCTGTATGAGCCCCTGGTCATAAGTTTCAAGCGTGGCGTTGGCCATATAAACCGGGAAGGGGTCGCCGGTGTTGCTTTGGGTTGGGTGCACCGGCCATTGCGTGCCCACGAGCTCATAATATTGCCAAACATTGTGCGGGTTGATCATCACCAGCATTTTGTGGATCGAATCGTTCAGCGCCTGTGTGCCTGTGTCAATAGGGGTAAGCCGCATCACCTGGCTCGGAATTTGGTTGGGTATAGCGGGGTTCCACGGCTGGGCTGGCGCTTTGTTCAAGGCTTTATCGCCGGCGGCCTCATTATAATAGTTGTAATGTTTACCCTTTTCTAACTTGCCAAAAACCGGCACGTTGTCCACCTGTTCAAAGGTGGACCATATCCACTGGGGCGACGTTACTGTTTTTGTGCCGATATGGAAACCCACCAGGCCAACCCAGGCTTCGTAGGTGCTATCCTTAATGCCCCTTGAGGGCAATGCCGGGATGTGGATAATCGCCTTGATTTTATGGAACCGGGAGGTATCATCGCCTTTGCCTAATATCTTCCACGACGCTTTCACCATCACCGCGCCCCATACTTTTTTGGTGTTATCGCCTTCGGGAAATTTAACGGTATCGGTAAAGCCCTGCTGACCCTGTATATTATAGAGCTTATGCTGATCGATGTACTCAAACATCTCCTGGTTCATGGCAATTTCAAAACGGTTGTACTGGCCATTCTGATCGATCAGCGGTCCGGTAAGGAAGGGCTGAAAAATAGCTGTCATGTTAGGCGGGGTTTTACCTGTTTGGGAAAGACTTGTTTCTTTGCTTTGCAGTGTCACATCCCATGGCCCAGGCGCCTGCCCGCTATCTAAAAATACCTGGTAATTCTTTTTCCAGGTTCCCCATGCGGTCTCGTTATCGCCGTGCTGGCCTATTACCTGGCTGGTATCTGTGGGCCAGCTTAACGCGATAAAGGAATCCCATGAGAAAAGGTCGAAAGCCCGGCGTACCGTCGTTTCCAGCACCCGCTGGGGTGGCGGTGGGAGCGTAACATCAAATGGCAATACCGGGCTAAGCTGGGTAGTTACCTTACCGGGGGCGCCGGCGCCTAAAGTTCCGTTTCCGCCGCTGCCGCCCCCGCAGGAAGCAGAACTTAAGTATGCCACAAGCGCTCCCATGGCAATTAAGAAGGTAATGGTGTTGATCTTTTTCATTAGTCCAGGTTAATTTTTATTAGTTTAGATTTATTTTGTTTTTGCACTATCCCCTTCGTTTGAAATAGCGCAATAGCCTGTAGTTACAATCATCGGTTCCAAAAATACGGCAGCGCAAAGGGTATTATAAAATCACCTCACACCATCACGTAAATTACATTTTCGGGAACGCCAAAATTTCAATTCCGGCCATCGCAACAAGTTTTAGGGCTAAAAATTTTTAGCTTGACCAAATTTAAATATTAATTATTGATAAAATCAAATTTTCTTAGAAATTTAATTCAACCAATATCTAACTGGTTAGAAAAATGATAAAATTTGGGGAATCAACGGGAAATTTAGCAAACAGACGTGTAATTTAACTAAATACCAGGCAATTACAGCCTAATTTGAATATATAAGTTGCACGACAGCTACCGCCATATTTTTATTTTTTAACTTTTAGATAAGTTTTTAGACTTTTAACATATTCGTCAAATGCTGCTATTCCCTTGTCTGTAATTTTGCAAACCGTTTCCGAATAGTTATCCTTAAATTTTCGCTCTACAGCGATATAGCCGGCATCTTTTAATTTATTTATCTGGACACTGAGGTTCCCATCAGTGGCGTTGGTTTTATTCTTTATACAAGTAAAATTGGCCTCTTTGTAGTTCATTAAAAGAGATATAATGGCAAGTCTCAATTGCGAATGTAATAAGGGATCGAGATCGTTAAACATTGTTCTGCCGTTATTTTGGAAAAGTCATTCTGCCAGCATCATGAGTTTATGAAAAGTAGTCGAAATTATATCGCATGCCGTGATTTTTTAAACCTCGACCTTAACAAATGTCCCGGAATAATATAGCTTACCAGCACGCCCAGGCCGCAGGCGAGTATATCATAGTCGTAATTCATAAAAGTACTCAGCAATGCTAAAAATCCGCCGCCTGTTGCGCCCATCACCAGTGAGCGGAAATTCAAAAGTTTCCCGGTTAAAAAACTGCTCAGCGACATTAAAAAAATGTAAAAAGTATAGCTGTGCAGCCAGCCGATCCTAAAAAAGATGAGCGTAAACAAGATATAGGATGCGATGACGCATATCCACAAATTTTCGATGGTATAATCGATATAGGTTTTCGACCCGTTCACGCGGCTTCCTTTTTTTAACCTGGAAACCGATACAAGCAGCGCGACAAGTAACAAGGCCCAGGTATAATAGTGATGCGGATAGTTGAACACGATCTTCAGAATAAATTGGGCCAGGCTGGCTGTGAAAGCGAGCCACCCCCATAACAGGAACAGAAAGCTATTGTCGGCCACTGTGTTTTTGGCCTTATTGATCATGCTTTCGATGATTTGAAGACTTTCTTCCGCTGACGAGATTTCCTTTTCTTCCATGGCTAAAAAAGTAATGAGACAAACATATTGAATTCGCTGAATGCCAATAACTGGCTACGATTTCTTTTACAAATATAATTCACTTCATAATATAAAGTACTTTATATTTGTTTTAATTTTAAAAACTCTTTCAAACAATCCGTTATGCTCAAACTGGCATTTGCCCTACTGCTGTCGGGCCTGCTCTTTACCGATCAGGCCAGTTTAAAAATCGTGGTGCGGAATATCCAGGTTGGCAAAGGCAGTGTTGTGGTGGAAGTATATAATGATGAAAAGCTTTTTCTGAAAAAACCGCTCGTTTCGGAAACCCGGAAGGCAGGCAGCGCAACGATGGAATTTTCATTCAATGTGCCGGCCGGCATGTACGCTGTTGCGGTATACCAGGATTTAAATGATAACAAAAAGCTGGACGCCGGCCTGTTCCAAATCCCGAAGGAGCCTTTTGGCTTTAGCAATAACTACCGGCCATCGTTTTCCGCACCTGATTATAAAGACTGCATGATCCAGGTAAAGGGGCAAACCATTTGTACGATCAGCTTAAAATAAAAATAGCCAAGAAAAAAACACTAAAACTATGAAAAAATGGGTATTGCTGTTAAACCTTGTCCTTAGTATGATGGGCATGGGGCAGGTATGGCTGGTACAGCTTTCATCGTATCCACTGTGGGCCTACGTAGGGCCGCACGAATTTCACGGCTATCATATTGCCTGGTGGCATAGTATCTGGGGGCCGGTATTCATCCCCGCAGGGCTTGCCATGGTCATCACCACCAGTTTGTTTTGGCTGCGGCCGGCGGCTGTACGCCGCTCATTGGTTTGGGCAGCCGTGGTTATGTTGCTTGTCGTGTACACGCTCACTTATGTTTGGTGGGCCCCGCTTATGGCACTGATCGGCGCCACGCCGGCTGAATTTGAAGCCGTATTTAAATGGGGGGCTTTGCTTGACGCATTAGGAATGCGCAACAAAACCCAGGGGCAACTGTATGATCTGCTAATGGCTACCCACTGGCTGCGGGTCGCGCTTTTTTCGGCTTATGCAGCGGTTATCTTTTGGATGACGATGGTTGCTTTTGATTTGAAAAAACAAACTGCAAATAGCCGGGTAAGCTGAAAATCATTGATTTTTAAAGCATAGCCAGGCCAAACGCCACTACCATCAATGCGATAACAAAATACATTACCGATATGCCGTAAAATGTAGTCCACTTCAGCCAGTTTGTAAATTGCTTTACCATTTGCACGATGGGGTCATCCGTATCCTTTATAATCAGGTAACTGTCGTTTTTGCTCCGCTCGGCGTTGATCCTGTTTTCTTCCAGATACTGAACGCGTCCCGGGTTAAGGTATGCATGGCAACCGGGGCATCTTTCATCTATTTTATTTGTCCATTTGCACCATTCTCCGCAAGTTGGACACTTTATTTCGCTGACCTGACTCATGACAGATTTTTTTATTAAAAATTGATACTATTACGACTATAATAACACCTTATTGTTTTAAATGGTTTAATCGTTTACGATTTATTCGGATTAATTGGAATCCGCATACAATGAATAAACTAAAATTAAATAAAAAAATTTAAAGAGCGAACGCACGCCTGAAATTTTTTTGATTTTTATTTCGGGGCGAGATCTATAACTCAAATGTTCGTGGTGGCTGCCACAGGCAAAAAAGTCAAATTGCCGGTTGCGGGATATGATGCCCAACCGCCTTATATTACGATACGCCTTATTTGTTTACTTTAGGGCGATAAACCATCAGCAGTAAAACTTTATTTTTATCGGCCGCTAATAAAAATCCCGGGCGACCGATAGCCGTTAAACTGAAAAACAAACCATATGAGTAACCAAATCTTTGTAAAAATGGCACTGGATGCCTGGCAAGGCCAGTTAAAAAGTACCGACAATTTATTGAACAAATTAGCTGATGAGCAGCTGATGCAGGAAATAGCACCCTCGCGCAACCGCGGTATTTACCTATTGGGGCACCTGGTCGCAGTGCATGACATGATGCTCCCATTGTTGATTCTTGGCGATGCGCAATACCCACAGCTCTATCCAATTTTTGTCCAATCGCCGGACAGAGCGGTGGCCGATCTCCCGCCTATAAAAGAATTAAGGACACAATGGGCGGCGGTAAATGAAAAATTATCGGCGCATTTTGCCGGTTTAACGCCGGACGAATGGTTTAGCCGCCACGCAAGTGTCAGCCCGGAAGATTTTGCAAAAGAGCCGCACCGGAACCGGTTGAACGTGTTATTGAGCCGCACCAATCATTTAAGTTATCACAGGGGGCAGCTGGTGCTGCTAGAGGCGAAGGATTGAATTCGATTTGACGATGATCAACATAAAAACGAAAAAGCCCTCATGAATTAACCTGAAGGCTTTTTGCTTTAGTGGTGGGAGTTACTGGGTTCGAACCAGTGACCCTCTGCTTGTAAGGCAGATGCTCTGAACCAGCTGAGCTAAACTCCCTTTTATTTGGGACTGCAAATATAGAATCTCAAGGCTATTCTTCAAAAATTAATTTACAATTTTTTTATATTGGCCAAAACCTGTTCGAAATTAGGCAGTTATTTCAATGGGATTACGGGCGCCAAGTTAAGCCCCGACGAACAACACAAGCCTGATCGAGGATGGGAGTTAGCAATTCCGACCGCAAGCTAAAACCAACGACTTTATTTGTAAGCTAACCCGTTCCGCATTACATTTGAAATAATATGGCGATGTTTAATCCGGCGCACCCAGGTGAGCTTATTCGTGAAACGATTGATGGAATTGCCGCGGAAACCGGTAAAAGGCTAACGGTTGAGGATGTGGCGCAGGGCCTTGGCGCAAAACACTTTCGGCAATTATAAGCGGCAAACAAGGCGTAACCCCCGAAATGGCGCTTAGGTTAGCCGCAGCGTTAAATAATACCAGTCCTGAATTCTGGCTCCGGGTCCGGGATAATCATGATCTTTTCCGCGCTAAAAACAAGGTGGATACTAAAAACGTAACAGTATTTTGGAAAGCTGCAGTGCTGTAATTTGCTTTTTTTGAAAGATTATTTTTTTACCCCGGCAGTACCACTGTAAACTCAGTATAGCTGTTCACCTCGCTCGCCACCGAAAGTTTTCCGCCGTGCCCTTTAGTAATGATATCATAACTCAAGGATAAACCCAGTCCCGTGCCTTCGCCGGTAGGCTTGGTCGTAAAAAAAGGCTGAAAAACCTTTTGTCGCACCTGTTCAGGCATACCCGGACCATTATCCTTTATCTTAATGATCACCTGGCCGCGATCACGACTGCTGGTAACGGTAACCGTAGGCTCAAATCCGTTTTGATCCGTTTTTTGCCTTTGCTGAACCGCATAAAATGCATTGTTAATGATATTAAGCAACACCCGGCCGATCTCCTGGGGTACAAGGGTTATAGTTTCCGGCCCGCTCTTCAGGTCGGTCACTATTTTAACTTCGAAAGTTTTATCCCTGGCGCGCATCCCATGGTACGACAGTTTAAGATATTCCTCGATCAGTGCATCCAGGTCCGTTTGTTCTTTCGCCCCACTGCCCGTGCGCGAATGCTCCAGCATCCGTTTAATGATAGCGGACGCGCGCATGCCGTGCAGCGATATCTTTTGCAAATTCAGGTCGACATCGTTCAGCAGCTCCATATCCATCTCCCTGTCCAGCTCCGGCAGCCGCTGGTTTTCCATGAGCTCGTGGACGAGTTCCGAACTCACTTCCGAGAAATTATTTACAAAGTTGAGCGGGTTCTGAATTTCATGGGCAATACCTGCCGTCAGTTCACCCAGCGACGCCATTTTTTCCGAATGTACCAACTGTGCCTGGGCGCTTTTCAGCTCGGTGAGTGTTGTTTGAAGTTCGTCTTTTTGGGCGTTCAGCTGTGCGTTGGCTCTCTTTTTTACCCGGTTATTCCGGTTCAGGATCAGCAGGATCGCTGTGAGCGCCGCGATGCAGCCAAACAGGGCAAACATATAGAACAATTGCCGGCTGGCCGCCTGTTCCTTCAATTGCCGGTCTTTGGTCAATAATTTAATTTGAGCTTCCTTTTTTAATAACTGCTGATTATATTCCAATGCCGCAACCCGGCGACCGGATACTTCCGCAGTCAGGCTGTCTTTATACGCTGTGTAGTCTAAGAAATACCGGTATGCCTCAGCAAAATTACCTTTTTTGGCAAATGCGTTACTCAGGGCCCTTGTGGAATCCCTGCTGGCTTTTTGCGCCATCAGCCGCCTGGTGGCTTTCTGTGTGGTATTTCCTTTCCCGATCAGGCTGTCCAGCCAATGGTCGGTAAATTGCCAATCGGGGGTAAATGATCTTCCGGCCAGGCCACTTTTTAAGCGCTGCGTCATCATCTTCACTTGTTTTAAATCCGACAGATCAACGCCATTCATGTATGCATCTATCCCGTCAGAGTCAGTTTTTGCGGGATGTTTTTGATGAACGTTAATCGTGCTATGCTGCATCGCCAGGCCTAAGGAACGAAAAACGTCCGCCAAACCTTTCTTTAACTCCGTGGACTGCGACGAATTATGCTGCCGCAATTTCCCCAGCTGTCCCATGGCCCACGCCGCCTCCGTAAGATCCCTGATCTGACCGGCAAGTTGCTGCGCTTCCTGTAAGCTTTTCGCCGACTCCTCCGGTCGCTGTCCGTCGTAAATAACTGCCAGTTGGGAAAGCGCCACCACCTGGCCGGGCAGGTAATGCAGGTCTTTTGAGGTTTGCAGCAAAGCGGTTGCATGGCCGGCATCCGCGACTTCATGCTCAAAAGATTGTTTTAAAAGCTGTATGTTCCGGTTTGAAGAGCCCTGGGGCAATTGCGGGATGCTATCCTGCGCATTGGTCAATAAAGGGTGAAAAAAAAGAACCGTGCTGATCAAAATTCCCAGGATGTATAACCTGTTGCATACGATGCGGCCCCCGGCTGTTCTTTGTGCTTTTAAAATAGCTTTTTTTTGGTAAGTGTTCATCATTAAGCAATTACGCATACAATTACAAACTAAATCATTTTTTTAGAATTTTAAATACCGGGGCTAACCATCCGTCCGAAGGATCGGTCGGAACGGATGATACCGTGAAATTACAAATCGCAGCGGTATGTAAGAGCAAGCCGATAGTGCCTGATAGGGACAGGCAGGAAAAATGACGAATTGATGAGAAAACGTAAATGCCTTCGGCGCTGCGTTCGGGCATCGGTGTGGAATCTCAGGCCTGCCCCTCAAATTTGTTTACTATTTTCTAATAAGGCTATTTTCAGGTCACTAATTTGTCCAACTACCCTGGTTTTGTTACAATATTTTTGTGAATTCACCTTGGATTTATTACAAAATGCAAAGAGTTTTACCTTGGATATGTGCTCCTTGCCTTCAGTTTGATGCTTTAAGCGGCCTTAGTTTTTGAGTTAGAGAGAAAAAAGCTCCATGGCCGAAGTGGATTATATATGGCCGTTTGAGGGAAAACTGATCCCTATCGAAGTGAAATCCGGTGCGGAGGGAAAACTTAAATCGCTACATCTTTATATGGATACCGCTCTTCATGACATAGCCATACGTTTTTATGCGGGCCCCATCAACACTACCCGTGCATCAACGCCCGGCGGAAAAACTTATCGCTTACTTAATTTACCCTACTATCTCGTTTCGCAAACCGATAATTACCTGCAATGGGTTCAAAACCAGGAATAGCAGGCCTGCAAATAGGGAAATATTAGCGATTGGACAGCTTTGAATTGTAATTGCGACCAGTTTTTAAATCGAAGTGTGCATAGTTTGTCACCTGGCAGCGGCGCACGAAAACCGCTACGCTTTTGGCCTGCGCGGTATTCGTTTGAGGTTGGAAGAATTTGGCTGATTTTGACTAACAATTGTAGCTAATTGACCTAATTACAACAGGTTATGTGGGTTATGCAAATTATTATATATCCTTCGATATTCAGAGTCATCAATCAGTATCGGGTATACTTGGTCAAATCCAAAATTGTACGGAATAACATTAATCATATCGCCGCCATTTAAATGAATATACTTACCGTAATAAGTAATGATTGTTTTATGAATACTGATAAAATCGAAAATATCTTTTTTCAGGAACTGAGCATAGCGATCGTTTGAGCGCAATGGCTTTGCATGAATTATCATGTTCCGGATATCCTCTAACTTTTTAAACTTTGACCACCATTTTTCTTTAGCTGGATCAGATGTCTGATACAGCTCTTTTAATATAAATTTAAACTTATTTCTTAAAGGGAAGTCCCTTTCTATCTGTTCCTTTGTGTGCACTCCATCTTTATCTGTAAACGTATAGCCTTCTGGTATGCACATATTTGACATAGCTTCTAAGGCGGTATAAGCAGAAACCACCGACGTAATAATCAGTTCAAAATAATCGAGGTATTCTATTTGTGTTTCTTTCGCGGGAAATGGATTATATTGATAGCTATGCCGGGGCGATATCACACGATCATAAAACTCCTTCGCTTTGTTCAGGTTTTTATCTGAAATCCCCGAATACATGCTGATGTCATTTGGCTTGATTAGCAATGTAGATAATTTGTCAAATTCTAATACCCAGTTGTCACCAAAAGTAAAGGTGCGGTTTAAATTGTCTTTCTGTACTAGAATATCGGGTTTACCAACCCGCTTATCTGCGTTCACGCTATATTTCAGATTGATTGCGTTCGCAATCTCATTTACCGGATTGATGATAGTCCATTTGTCTTCTACGTACCTAACGTACTTGATTTATTATGCTGAGTAAAGACATCTGCCAGCGACTCATTTAAAGCCATATCTGTTTTTAAGCAAATACTGTTCATGGCTTCAAAAATCTTTTCCGTTCTGAGCAACAATCCCTCGCTGGTATTATTGCTTAATTGGAAATGAAAAATTTCCTGATCCATTGTTATGTAAAAGAACGAGAACATTGAATATCTGTGGCTTTCCGCATCTGTCTCGTTATAAAGATTAGAGAAGAACGGATAAAAGGATTTTAATTGTTCAATAAACTTAAGATAATCGGCGCTTTTGGTTTGAAAATGATTGGTGATAAATGTTTCGGCGATGTAGAAATTAAACCAGGACGACAGAAAAATATAGCCCCCTTCAGGCATCATTTCCTCCTTTTTTAAATCCAACAGTGCAATATTCAAAGAATCAGCAGCGAATGGTATATATAGCGTTGCATAGGCTACGACTTTAAAACGTTGCTCCTCCGATCCAATCGTTATATCGCTTTGTTTAATGGCCAAAACATGATAATTTATTAAATAAAGGCAAGTTTATTCTTATTTTCTTATTAATGTACAAGTCTATACGCCTGATACAAAAAAGGCTGCTTGTCGAAACAAACAGCCTTTGATGTTAATATTTAAAATAGTTTATTTCTTCTTATCTGTAGATGAATACTGGGAGTTTTCCCTCACCAACTGCGGTGTCGAAACAATCACCTGCACGTTGTTCATTCCCGGCAACTGCGTAGTTGTAGTAGTGGTACTACTGGTGGTAGTGGCTGGTTGTGTCTGCGTATTTTGACCTGGCATTGTTTAATTTTTGATCTAAGTTACGATTATTTTTTGAATTTACTATTTCTATTTTTTGAATTTTGTCATCCTTCTGAAATATATGATAACCTAAACAAAGTAGGAAAGGAATAGTTGACGTCAGTGCAAAGATTAATGCATTGTAATAAAAGGAGCTTTTACGTTTAAACACTTTGTCGTTAACTGCAACTGCTTTTTCCAATTCACCGATGTAGGAAGCTTTTAACGCATTATCCACTTTACCCTGATCTGGTTCTGTGAGTTCATATTGAATACGGTAATCCTTGTAATATTTGCCAGGTTCAGTTAAATACGCTACCTCAATTGGAAACACAAGTTTTACCGTAAATACTAACGAGGTTATGAAGAGTCCTGCAAATACAGTAAAACAGATGTATAATATAATGCTTTTGCCGGGCATAAAAACTTCCTGAATAATTGGTATCAAGAAAATAGCGATTGCGGAATACAACAAAATAATATTTGTCAGTTTAGATAATACTTGCTGGTAGGCTGAGGTATATTGTTCCACCCGCTTTTCATTAATTTCAATGATGTAATCTAGGTCATAGAATGATTTGGCCATTGTTATTTTATAATTGTATAAATCAAATTTAGGTAATTAGGTATAAACGTAACCTGCGATAATTTTTTTCTGAATTTTTTCTTAAAAAAACTTGCCTTTTTATTTGGTAATTCACTGATTTATAGCTATTTTTAAGTATAAATACTACTGAAAATGATAGCCAAAAATCAGTTTAAAACAATCATTGATCTTGTTAATCAGTTCCCAACTGAAAAATCATGCCATCATTATTTAGTAGGTCAACGCTGGGGCGGTGGTTATATGGAGTGCCCTTATGATGATTGTCAGGGGGATACTCCATACGTGTTTAAAGACGGCATCAGGTACAAATGTAAATGTTGTGGCCGAATTTATACCGCCAAAACCGGGACTATTTTTGAAGCAAGTAAACTCCCTTTGATAAAATGGTTTGTCGCTATCTATCTTGTCATGCACAAAAAAGGTATCAGCAGTATTCAGTTAAGCAAAGATGTAGGTGTACAGCAAAAAACTGCTTGGTTTATGCTACACCGCATCCGCAAGGTATTGGGCAATAGTGAAGATGAAATACTGGAAGGTACGGTGCAACTTGATGAAACGTTTGTCGGTGGGAAGAATAAAAACCGCCATTGGGATAAAAAGGTTAAGAACAGCCAGGGCCGTAGTTTTAAAGACAAAACGCCTGTTATGGGAATGATGCAGCAAAATGTTTATGAATTGGTTGAACGACCAAATAAGGTACAGCCCGAAAAAACCGTTAAGGAAAGGATAATTGTAAAGCCATCTGTAATTAAGTGCCGGGTAATTACAAACACTAAAGGTGAAGTATTGCAGCCGATAATTTTAGCCAATATTTCCCACGAAAGTATAATTGTTAGTGACGAATGGAAGGGATACAATGGACTTAGTGCTACCTATGAGCATCAAATCGTAGATCACCTGCATG
>DASRTD010000074.1:0-10724 GCA_035656115.1 Mucilaginibacter sp. | reverse complement strand
CCCGGCGATAATGGTAACGTGGGGCTGGGGCTGATCGCTACTTTCGACCAATTGGGGCCCGAGACGATGTCATCCATCTATGCCAATTATGCTTACCGGCTGCGATTGGATGAGCTGGACACCAAAAGGCTATGTTTCGGCCTTGCTTTTGGCGCCGGACAATACAGCCTCAATGGCAGCCAATTTAACCCGATAGATGCGGGCGATACAGGTGTGCCGGCCGGCCTGGTGAGCAAGTTTACGCCCGATTTCCGTTTTGGCGTTTATTACTATTCGCCAAACGCCTATTTTGGTGCTTCGGTTTTTAATTTGCTGGCGCAGACCATCGATAATGCTGAAGGCAGCACACCCTTAATAAAACCCGACAGAACGCTGTATTTAACCGGCGGAACGATGATACCCCTTTCCAATGGCGTCGACTTGAAACCCTCGCTGATGATAAAGGAGGATTTTACCGGGCCGACGAACCTGGATGTTACAACGTTCCTGGCGTTCAACCGAAAGGTTTGGCTGGGCGCATCATACAGCACCGGCGTCCCGATATGGAGTAAAGGCAATTTACAAAGCGACTTGGATAATGCTGATGCCGTAACGGCAATTGCGGAGTTTTATATTAATGATCACTTCCGCGTCGGCTATTCCTACGATTTTACAACAAACAAGCTGGCGAATTACCAGAGCGGCTCGCACGAGCTATCGATAAGCATCAGTTTTGGCAGGGCCAAGGGAAGGATTGTCAGTCCGAGATATTTTTAAAAATGAAAAGATTGGTATTCATCGGTTTATGTGTGGTGGCACTGGTTAAATATACCGTGGCACAGGAACAACTCAGCCTCAGACAGCAGGCCGATAACCTGTACCAGCGTTTCGAGTATTTTAAAAGCGCACAACTATACCAGAAACTGGTTAAAAAAAGCGGGAATGATGTAAAGTTGCTTGAACGCCTGGCTGATTGCTATCGTAATATCAACCAATACGAAGAAGCTGAAAAATGGTACGGCATGGCCGCCGCTGATCCGAAGGCCAATAAAATCACCCACTATTATTATGCTGAAATTTTGCTGCGCGACCAGAAACTTGAGTTAGCGAAACAACAGTATAAGCTTTATTATAACAACGATAATGCAGGGCTGAAGCGAAAACTTGCAACTTGCGATTCGGCAGCTTCGTGGATGAAAATGCCTTCGGAATATTCCGTCAAAAATCATTCGTCCTTCAATACAAATTTTTCAGATTGGGGGCTTACCTACGAGGGTAAAACCGGCCTGGTGTTTACGTCGGACCGGATAAACGATGCCAATGACCTGGACAATCGAACCGGCAATAACTGGTTTAAATTATATGAGGGAGACGCTACCGGCGATCAAACCAGGCAATTTGACGTGGTGAACGCCCTTGGACAAAGCTTGAACGACTATTATCATTTTGGCCCGATCGCTTTTAACAATGCAGCCGATACCGCATACATCACGGTTACCACCGGAAGGCCGGCAATACTCCTGCCTGCCGATTCTGACTCCAAACGCGGTCAAAAATTGTATACCCGCCGTTTGCAATTGTTGATTGCGCGCAAAAAGGATAACCAATGGGTGCTTACCGGCAGCTTCCCCTATGATAACGTTGCACAGTACTCGCTGGGAGATGCTACGCTCTCAAAAGATGGAAGGATCATCTATTTCACTTCTGACATGCCCGGCGGAATGGGTAAGACCGACATTTGGTATTGCGAGAAAAATGTGAATGGTGACTGGTCCCAGCCTGTTAACTGCGGGAGAACGATCAACACGCCCGAAGAAGATGAATTTCCCAACATCGGCGGCGACGGCGCTTTGTATTATGCCTCGAAAGGTTTGCCCGGCATGGGTGGCTACGATATTTATAAGGCCGAAGGGGCAAAAAACAATTGGAAAACGCCGGAAAATTTGAAATATCCGATCAACTCCACCAGCGATGATTTTTATTTGGTGACGAGGGACGGGTCGTCGGGCTACTTATCTTCCAACCGCGAGGGTGGCAAAGGCAGCGACGATATTTACAGCTTTGTACTTGAGCACAAGCCGGCCGTGTCCTCAAAGCCGCTTGCAAAGGTTGATACACCGAAAGCAAAACTTTCAAACCCTCCCGAATTGCGGCCAGGCTTTGTTTTGACGACGATTTACTACGATTTAGACAAATCAAACATTCGCCCTGACGCGGCGCTGGAAATGGATAAGCTGGTGGCGCTGCTAAAAGAAAAGCCAGATTTAAAAATCGAGCTTTCATCCCATACGGACTCGAGGGCATCTGATCAATACAACATGGCCTTGTCGCAGCGCCGGGCCGCTGCTGCTGTTGAGTACCTGGTGCAAAGGGGTATTTCCGCTTCCCGGCTGGTTGCTAAATATTATGGTGAAACGCGACTGGTGAACCAATGTGCTGATGGCGTGCCCTGTACCGAGCAGGAGCACCAGCTAAACAGGAGGACGGAGTTTAGGGTGATTGGCGGGGGGATTAATTAAACCAGGCCCTTGCCGATGTTATGGATACATCAAACTTACGGTTTGTTTAAGAAATCTGCTGGCGTCATAATCTGAATCCCCTCGAATGGATGTAAAACTAATAAGTCATTATCGCCGGTAACAATTAACCTGCTACCCGATGAAACAGCTAATTCCTGGTATTTATCATCTTTCGGATCCCGACAGGCTTTGATAGTACTGATAACAGGGATTATTTTTACAAATGCTTTTAAATCTTCAATAATGATCAGTCTTTTGCTTAAAGATAAATAACGGTCAAACTTAGGCCGGATAAAGACATCGACAAACTCATTGAATGTTTCTTCGGAATGAAATATTTGTCCATGTGCTTTGGCTTTGTAGTAGGCCTTGGCAGATATTGAACTTTCGGACAGCAAAAACGCGCTTATTAACGTATTGGCATCAAAGACAAAACCATCAGTCTTCTTCATTCAATAATTTCGTCAGGATTTCTTCTGTCAACCCATTCTTTGCTGCTTCACTCCTTGCCTCTTGCAACAATAACTCAAAATTAGCCTCACTGGCTTTACTTAACGAGTCGCCTAAAATCATTTCAAGATTCTTTCCGATCTGGGCACGTAACCTTGGCGAAGTATTACGCCATGCCTTTGCAGTTTCGTCACCCACCTCCAATATTATTCGCTCCATGGTCTATTCGTTTAAAGCCTGATGTTATTTACAGTTTTAACAAATTTACAAAAAATCTAATTCATTGCTTCTGGTCACTTTTTATGTCGAAAATTGCATCCAACCGGGCCCCTCGTATCCAAAAACAAATTGTTTGGGATGAATCATTTCAGCCAGCATTTCAATAGCATTAACTATGCCTGCGCCGGGGGCATAAAATTGGCGGCCATCTGCAATATAAAAGCGATTGTTTTTAACAGCCTTCAGCGCAGAAAAATCAGCCAACTCAAGCAGGTCCGGCAGTTCTTTCAGCGTGTCTTCAATGGTAAGGCCGCGCAGGGCGATAATGATCAAGTCGGGGTCGGCTGCGCCGACCCACTCCCAGTTCGTTGCTGTGGAATTCTGAGCGGGGTGGGCTAAAACCGGAATGCCTCCGGCAATGGCAATGGCTTCCGCCAGCAAGTCGCCCGAAATGGTAAGCGGCTCAAGGTTTTCGATGCAAGCCACCACAGGCTTATTTTCGCTGAATTTCAGTTTGTGGCGAACAATATCGATACGCTCCCGTAAAGCCTCCTGCGTACTGCTTTCTTCAGCTGTTAATAAGGCATCGATAAGGGGTGTAAGCGTGTCGGCCATGTCTTTGTCAGCGTTAAAATCCGCTGGCGCAAATGTAATTATTGTTAAAACATAGTGGCACCGATATCCTCCGCAGAAAAACAATTCCGGCAGTATTTCAATAAATTCTGTTTATTTGGATAATGATATTCCTTACGCTTTTTATCGGGTTATTCGCAAACTTTATCGGCTATGTCCCGCCGGGCAATATCAACCTTACACTTGCGCAGATCACCATTAACCGCGGGCAGAAACAGGCCTTGATGTTTATCACATCATTTTCCTGTGTAGAGTTTTTTTTCACCTATTTTATTATGCACGCCGCAAAATGGCTGGCAAGCCAGGTGAAGCTCGATATGGTGATAGATTGGGTAATGGTAGTGCTGTTTGGTGTTTTGGGTGTGATCACCTGGATGCACCGCAAAAAAAGGCCGCAAACCCACTATTCTAATACAGAAAGTATCCGTTACGGCATTGTGCTTGGTTTTTTAAATCCGGTGCAGGTGCCGTTTTGGATCATCACGGGAACGTACCTGATCACCCATCAATGGATACTCGACGGAAAGCTGGCGCTTGTAATCTTTAGCTTGGGGTCGGCAGCCGGGGCATTTTTGGCGTTGTTTTTATATGCCAAATTCGCGAAGTATATAAAATCGAAATTTGATTTGAGTACACGGGTTATTAACACGGCGATAGCCATCTTATTCTTTTCCTTTGCGGCGTACCACGTGATTAAACAGGTATATTTGATTTTCTTTAAGCACTAATAATAGCTGATGATTGTCAAAAGTCGCGCAAGCATTTAAAGGTAAGACAGTTATAGCGGCAAAATAAGAAAAATCAAAGCCTCAAATTCCAAATTTTTTCCGCCTTTCGCCCGATCAGCCAGAAAGACACTCCCAAAATGGCAAAGAACAAGGTTTTATTGGTGTTATCCCAAAAGTATTCGAAGTATTTGGTGTAGATAAAGATGAGCAGGAAAGTGATGCCAAATTCGCGGGCGATAACTTCCTTGGTTTTTAAGCCGTAAAGCATAAAACAGGCAGCCACAGCGCCGGAAATAATGCCCCAGTAAAAAAGGCTGATCTGCCGGATGTGCAACCACTTATCCATGTCACCGTAGTTGCCGAAAATACTGAGCAGCCAAAGCGACATGAAAAGGTACAGTAAGCCCACCACGTAAGTGAGCTCCCAAAACCTGGTGAACCAGTTTTGTTTTTTAAGGAAATGGCAACCTGCTACCAGCACGAAGCCGAAAAGCACAAAGCGGAGAGGATAGTTCATCCCTAAAAAATAATCACGCCAATGGGTTTGGTAACCGGTTTCCGTACCGAACCAACTACCAAGCGAAACCAGCGCAAAAAGCCAGATCAGTCTTGAATCCATGCGCCAGGCCAGGATACCGTATACAAAAACCGACAATAGAAACAACAGGGAAAAATGCCCCGAGCCGTGATCGACGGCCTTACCTAAAAAAGCAATGCAACTCGCCATAAATAATACACCTGTGAAAATCACCGCCTCGTTGCTGAATATTCTTTCCGGATGTTTCTTTTCCGACTGTTTGCCGAAATAAAAAAACAACGCCGAGATGGCCCCGGATGCAATACTGATCACAATATCAGGGGTATAGTAGAGATTCTTGATCCAGTTGAGCACGCGCACATCGATAATTAATGAACCAACCGCGATAGCGCCGCAGATCAAAGCGATCCAAAAGGAATATTTTGCAAGCCGCATCCAGTCAAAACCCTTTACTTCGTAAGATTCACGGAGGTTTTGAGCAGTGCCAGGGTCAATCAAATGGTTTTCCTCCCAGTTGCTGATGGCCTTGTTTAAAAATTCGCTTTCCTGTTTGTCGAGGTTCAGTTTCATATTTGGTCCATAGTCGATGGTCGATAGACCATAGTAAAACAGGTTAAAACGGTTTGTGTTTCGCCATACTAATTTCAATAACCAGGTGAAAAACAAATGAAAACGGTTACAGATTACCAGCCAGCAGCTTAATTGCTTCCAGTTTATCCATTGCAATTTGCCCCTTCAATTCTTCGAGCGAGCCAAATTTCATGTCGCCCCGTATATAATTGATAAATTCAACCCTGATCTTTTGGTTGTAAGTATCCTCGTCGAAATCAAAAATATTGACCTCGATATTCCTGGTAAGGCCGTTAATGGTAGGCCTGGTGCCGATATAACCCATGCCGTCGTGAAGCACGCTTCCTACTCTTACCCTTACCGCGAAAATGCCGCCGGTTGGTACCAGTTTATATCTTTCGGAAACCACGATATTTGCCGTAGGGTACCCGATCTGCCTGCCGATCTGGTCGCCGCGCACGACGGTTCCGGTGACAAAAAAGGGATAGCCTAAAAATTCGTTGGCCTCTTCAATGTCATCATTTAGCAATGCGTTTCGGATACGTGTGGAGCTAACAGCTACATCGTGTATATCCTGCTCGGGTATTTCCACAACATTAAAGCCGTAAATTGGGCCGAGACGCAACAGGTCTTCTAATCCACCCTGGCGATCTTTCCCGAAACGGTGGTCATAGCCAATAACGATGGTTTTTGTGCCGATATGGTTTACCAACACCTCGCGGATATATTCTTCTGCGCTTTGGTTAGAAAAATCCCTCGAAAATGGTGTAATGATGAGGTGCTCCACGCCCAGCCCTTCCAGCAGTTCTGCTTTTTCGGGAATGGTATTGATTAGCTTGATGCTTTCGTCTTCGGGATGAAGGATCATTCGCGGGTGCGGGAAAAAGGTAAGCAATACCGTTTCGCCACCCGTATTGGCCGCCAATTCCTTTAAACGCGATATTATTTTACGATGGCCCACGTGTACGCCGTCGAACGTACCGATAGTAACCACTGCATTGTTTAAGGGAATAAACTCGTCTATATTATGGTAGATCTTCATTATTTATTTGTGATTACACCGATTATTGTGTGATTGCACCGATTTCAAAACGTACCAGCTTAATCCAACTCAATCAACCTAATCAACTTTCCTATTCTGATTTTACCGATTATTCAATGTTTGGCGTATTTAATTTTAGTTCTCTTATCGTATTCACCAGTTCCATTACTTCATAAGCATCTTCGATGTTATAATCGCCGCTGCGGGTGCGCCTCAGCCGCGATAAGTAAGCGCCGTTATTGAGGGCCTTGCCAAAGTCGTTTATTAGTGAACGGATATAAGTCCCTTTGCTGCATACCACCCTGAAATTTACTTCCGGAAGTGCGATACCGGTTATTTCAAATTCATTGATCGTTACTGTTCTTGCTCTTAGCTCCACTTCTTCGCCACGCCTGGCCTTTTCGTATAGCCGCTGTCCATCTACCTTTACTGCTGAATGCGCGGGCGGATATTGTTGTAACTCCCCGATAAACTGTTTGGTTGCCTCAAATATTTTTTCATCGGTTATTGTGCTGGTATCAAATTGTTGATCTATGGCCATTTCAAGATCATACGATGGGGTGGTGGCGCCAAGCACCAGTGTGCCGGTATATTCCTTTTCCTGCGCCTGGAAGGTGTCGATCTGTTTGGTCAATTTGCCGGTGCAAATGATGAGGAGGCCAGAGGCGAGCGGGTCAAGGGTGCCGGCATGACCAACCTTTAGCTTTAATGGTTTGAATGCATTGCGTATTTTGCCTACAACGTCAAAGCTGGTCCATTTATAGGGTTTGTTAACCAGCAGGAGCTGACCCTCGGCAAAATCATGGAGGTTGGTGAATTTTTTTTTCAATTGCGGACTAAGATTTCTTAGATTAAAATGATTAAAGAATTATTTATTGGGATCGAATCGTATCCTTTGCTAACTCAATATTGCCGGTTCGCCGGTCAGGAAGATTTCCTCCTTTATTTCCGGGATAACATTCTTTTCCCGCGCAGTGTCAAACAACAGTTTTATGGCTTTTTTGCCTTCCGCTCCTAAATCTACGGAATATTTGTTTACATACAGCTCAATGTGCTTGTACATCACCTCTTCGCTCATCTCCTGGGCATGCGAGCGGATAAATTCCAGTCCCGATTTTGGGTTTTCAAAAGCAAATTCAACCGAGCGGCGTATCACTCGGTTTATTTTGTGCTGAATATCAATTGGCAGACGCCGATTTGCCACTATGCCGCCTAAAGGGATGGCGCAACCGGTTTGTTTTTCCCAAAAATCGCCGAGGTCGATGATCTTTTTCAGGCCCTTGTGTTGGTAGGTAAAGCGGTTTTCATGGATGATAAGGCCGATGTCAATCCGCCCATCTAAAACGGCGCTTTCTATCTCCGAAAAAATGACCTCTACCTTGTTAGTTGCGTTCGGAAATGCCAGGCCAAGCAGGAAATTTGCGGTGGTATACTTGCCGGGAATACCTAAGCGTGGATTTACGATCTCAGATTTACGATTTACGATTCGATTATTTTCTAAATCCGAAATCGAAATTTCGACATCCGAAATCAACAAAGGTCCGACCCCAAATCCCAAAGCACTCCCTGCATCCAACAAAACATATTTATCGGTAACGTAGGCGAAAGCATGGTAGCTCAACTTGGTAATATCCAGCTCGCCGCGCATGGCTTTTTGGTTTAGCGTTTCTACATCATCATAAAACACCTCAAAATCGAGGCCTTCGGTATCAATTTTATGATGAATGAGGGCATCGAAAATAAAAGTATCATTGGGGCAGGGCGAAAAGCCGAGGGTTGGTTTCATTAGTTAGTTGATTAAGTTGGATTAGGTTGATCAAGTTATCGTGAATTTAGCGACTGGTTTTTCAGTCCAATCAACCACTCTCTTTATCAACTTAATCAACCTGTTACGCATACAGCTTCAAAAACTCACCCGCAAAGGTATTCAGATTTTTAATCGCGAGCCCTATGTTCCAGTTGTCGCGGTTGCGCTTTTCCACGTAATTTGACACAGCCCTGATCTGTATACGGGGCACGTTCATTTGATTGCAGGCATAAAAAAAAGCAGCGCCTTCCATGGTTTCCAACTGCGGGCTTAGCCTTTTGGTAACCTTTTCAATCGAGGCATCATTGCCGTGAACGGTATTAACTGTTATTGCTGTGGCAGTTTTCAGGTTGAAATTATTGAATAGATTGTACAAGTCGCTAAGTTTGGTTGAAGGATAGAACGTATCTTCACCAAAGCCTAATTCGCCGATGGTTAAAAATTCATTATCGTTTTCGGCACCGAGTTCGGCAAGCGTATCCTGCTTTATTTCCAGCACTTCGCCAATGCCGATATTTCGGTCGAAACTGCCTGCGATGCCAAGGTTAACCGCTAAATCGTATTGATTGGAAGCTAAATGTTTACCAAGGGCAAATGCCGTAGCCACCATGCCGACCCCGGTTATTAATAATTGACAATTGGGTGTTAGATTTACGATTTTAGAATTACGAATTACGATTGCAGAATCACAGCCTGGTTCTTTCAAATCGTAATTCGTAATTCGTAAATCTGAAATCAGTGGCCCGAGTTCGGCCTCTGTCGCCGCTACCAGCAATATCCGCATGGGTAAATTTTGAGCGCTAAGATAAAACATACCGCCTGTTTTTGTTTTGTATATTTGCACCATTATTTGCTATGATGATTTATATTACACGGAAAGAGCATTTTAACGCGGCACACCGCATGTACCGCGAAGAATGGACCGAGGAAAAAAACTTTGAAGTATTTGGCAAATGCGCCAATCCTAACTGGCACGGCCATAATTATAACCTGTTTGTAACGGTAAAAGGCGAGGTTACCCACGCTACCGGTTACCTGATCGATTTGAAGGATTTAAAAGTGATCATCAATGAGCATGTCATAGAAAAACTCGATCATAAAAACATCAATAAAGATGTCGAATTTATGACAGGCAAAATGGCTTCTACCGAGTTACTTTGCATTGAAATTTTTAACCAGCTGAAACAACCGATTGAGGCGCACGAAGGCGTGTTTTTACATTCGATAAAACTTTACGAGACAGAAAACAATTCGGCAGAGTATTTTGGCGACTAAACGTACATGATGATTACTGAAAACCACGTTCCCGACAGGGATGATGACGACATTGAAGGTTATGTTAAAATTGACCGCTACAATCCGGAACTGATCGATAACCTTTCCTTGCATTATCGTGAGGTTTTAAAACATATCGGCGAGGAGCCGGACAGGGAAGGTTTGTTAAAATCGCCTGAGCGTATTGCCAAAGCATTACTTTACCTCACCCAGGGGTACGACCTGAATGCTGAAGAGATCTTAAGCTCGGCCATGTTTACCGAGGAGTACAGCCAGATGGTGATCGTAAAGGACATTGAGGTTTACTCGATGTGCGAGCACCATATGCTGCCATTTTTTGGTAAGGCGCATGTTGCGTATATCCCAAATGGCCACGTGGTGGGCTTAAGTAAAATACCAAGGGTGGTTGATGTTTTTGCGCGCCGCCTGCAGGTACAGGAACGCCTTACCAACCAGATACGCGATTGTATACAGGATACTTTAACGCCGCTGGGTGTCGGTGTCGTTATTGAGTGCCGGCATTTGTGCATGAGCATGCGCGGCGTTCAAAAACAAAACTCGGTTACTACCACTTCGGCGTTCACAGGGGCGTTTTTACAGGAAAAAACACGCGCCGAATTTTTAAACCTGATTTCTTCGCGATTGGGGTAGTTCGCCGGTCAATTAGTTCAATGTTCATTAGTGAAAAGTTCACTATGAAGTTTAAATTCGTTTAATTTGTAAAGAGTTTTTAGTTTATTGCCACCAAACACTAATGAACTAATGAACCAATGAACTAATAAACCACCATGAAAGCTTATATTTTTCCGGGGCAAGGCGCCCAGTTTGTAGGGATGGGCAGGAATCTTTACGAACAATCAGAAGCCGGCCGTAAATTATTTGAACAAGCCAATGAGATACTTGGTTTCCGCATTACCGATATAATGTTTGAAGGTACGGTTGAATACCTGAAGGAAACCAAAGT
>DASRTD010000073.1:0-12287 GCA_035656115.1 Mucilaginibacter sp. | reverse complement strand
CAAATATTATTAAGCCTGCTGTGGCCAACAGCACAATCACCCGCGACTTACGCGAATTAGATCAAAAAACCGACAACATTTATGAGTCGCTGGTTATTATGTCGAAAAGGGCTAACCAGATCTCGAACAATGTGAAGGAAGAATTGCACCAGAAACTTTCGGAATTCGCTTCTTCAAATGACAACCTGGAAGAAGTTTTTGAAAACCGTGAGCAGATCGAGATCTCTAAGCATTACGAAAAGATGCCAAAGCCTTCACTGGTAGCCATCCAGGAATTTTTGGAAGATAAGATCTATTACCGCAACCCGGCAAAAGAATAATTAACCCCGGTCCTCCAACAATCGGCGGAGGAGTAAAAGGTTTTTAATATAAAGACTCCCTAATGGGAGTTTTTTTGTTAATTTTAAATTTCAATTATAATTCACGCTTTACACGGTTAGGCGTTCATGCTCGAGGGTAAAAACATCATTTTAGGAGTTTGCGGCAGCATAGCTGCATATAAATCGGCTATGCTGGTACGGCTGCTGATTAAAGGCGGCGCCAATGTGCAGGTGATAATGACCCCGGGCGCTACAGACTTTATCACCCCCTTAACGCTCGCCACACTTTCGAAGAAACCGGTATTGGTGGACTATTTTACGCCTGAGAACGGCGAATGGAATAACCATGTTGAACTGGGACTTTGGGCCGACTTGGTTATCATCGCACCGGCGAGCGCCAACACGCTGGCAAAAATGGCTGGCGGCTTGTGCGATAACTTGCTGATGGGCGTTTATCTGTCAGCAAAATCCGAAGTATATTTTGCGCCTGCCATGGATTTAGATATGTGGAAGCACGAGGCCACGGCGGAAAATATCGGGAAACTGCAGTCTTTTGGCAACATATTAATTCCGCCCGGCACCGGCGAACTGGCCAGCGGCCTGCAAGGCGAAGGGCGAATGGCGGAGCCCGAAGATATCATCGAATTCATTTCGTCCTCGCTTAAAAAGAAGCTCCCCCTCGCCAACCAAAAAGTATTGGTTACTGCCGGCCCCACCTATGAGCCTATTGATCCCGTGCGGTTTATTGGTAACCATTCCTCCGGCAAAATGGGTTTTGCTATTGCCGACATGGCGGCCAAGTTAGGCGCGGATGTGGTGCTGGTGAGCGGCCCCAGCGCACAGGTTAGCAAATTCGCTTCGATAAAACGAGTCGACGTAACCAGCGCCTCGGAAATGCTGGATGCCTGCCTTGAATATTTCGGCGATTCAAACATTTGCATCATGAGCGCTGCTGTGGCCGATTATGCCCCTGTGAAAATTTCGCTCCAAAAAATTAAAAAAAGCGATGGCGGCTTTAAACTCGAGCTAAAAAAGACCGTGGATATTTTGAGCCGCCTGGGGTCTATGAAAAAAGACGCGCAAGTACTGGCAGGCTTTGCTTTGGAGACAAATGATGAGGAACAAAATGCAATAAAAAAGCTGCAAACGAAAAACCTGGATTTTATTGTGTTAAATTCGCTTAATGATGAAGGTGCGGGCTTTAAAAAAGATACCAACAAAATAACCATCATTGACGGTAGCCTGCAAAAGACAGCCTTCGGCCTGAAAAGTAAAGAAGAGGTTGCAATTGACATTTGGGATAAGGTAATTGAATTGCTGAATTTATGAAAAAGCTTAGTTTCTTCATTTTGTTGGTTTTGCTTTGCGGGGCCGCAGCCGCCCAGGACCTGAACGCACAGGTGCAGGTTTTGGCGCCAAAAATTCCATCAGCCAATAAACATATATTACAATCGCTTGAAACTTCGGTTAAGGATTTTTTGAATGGCCGCAAATGGGCCCAGGATAAGATATTACCTGCGGAACGCATCGAATGCAACTTTATATTTAACATCACCGCATGGGACGGCAACAGCAATTACAGCGCCGAACTACAGGTGCAATCGTCAAGGCCGGTTTTTAATTCATCTTACAACTCCACCTTGATCAATCTGCTGGATAAGGATATCGACTTTGTTTACACCGAGGGGCAGATCATGGATTATACAGACCAGAATTTCCAAAGCAACCTAACCTCGGTGCTTGCCTTTTATGCCTACATTATAGTAGGTATGGATTACGATACCTTTTCCAAATTAGGAGGCACCTCCTACTTTGCCGCTGCCCAGACTGTTGTGACGAATGCACAATCATCGTCCTACAAAGGTTGGAAAGCGTTCGATAATTCAACCGACCGCTATTGGCTGGCGGAAAATTTGAATAACCAGGTTTACCAGCCCCTTAGGGGATTTATGTACGATTACCACCGGAACGGGCTCGACCTGATGTCGGATAATACCTCGAAGGCCCGCAAGGCCATCTCCGACTTGCTTCCGGTCTTATCGCAAGTGGACCGGCAGCGAGTGGGCGCCATGTTCCCGCTGGTGTTTTTTACCGCAAAAAGCAGCGAGTTTATCTCGATTTTTACTAAGGCCGATGCGCCGCAGCGCGTAAACGCCATGAACATTTTGAATGCTGCCGACCCGGCAAATGGGTTGAAATACCAGGCCCTGCAGAAAGCGAACTGATTTTTGAGGCGAAACGATAAAGGCGAAAGGTAAATTTTGCTTATCTATTAGTTTTACCCGGTCGCAGTCGAACTCTCCGGTATTCCTCCAAATTTCCTGTAACAAATACCTGCACATTCGCGTCTTTTCTAAAAAAAATAAAAATAAATTTGTAAATACGAAACTTATCGTACATATTTGTACGAAGAAATTCGTATAAGATTAAAAACATGGAAATGAAACCAACAGAAAGCGAACTGGAGATACTACAGGTGATGTGGAAGGTGGGCCAGTGCACCGTTCGCGACGTACATGAGGAGCTGGCAAAAAATAAAGATGCCGGCTACACTACCACTTTAAAACTGATGCAGATAATGCACGAAAAAGGCCTGGTTGAAAGGGATACTACCGCCAAAACCCACCTGTATAAACCGCTGGTTACACAGGAACAGGCACAGCAAACTGCGTTGGATAAAATTTTAGCAACCGTATTTAAAGGCTCGACTTCTGAGCTGGTAATACAGGCGCTGGGGCACCACCGTGCATCGAAGGACGAAATTGACGCAATCAGGAGTTACCTGGCAAATTTCGGAGACCAGGAGTGAGTCCATGGTCGATAGACTATGGACCATAGCAGGAATGAGAAAATAAATAGATAATCGGCCATGGTCTATGGACTATGGACCATCGACTAAAAAGCAACATGGAAACCACACTATACAACATCAGCCAGGTTTTAGGCGTCAGCATCATCCAATCGCTGTGGCAGGGGATGCTGGTTTATTTGGTTTTGCGCATCGTATTTGCGGCGGCGCCTTCTTTGTCGTCTGTAAAAAAATATTACCTGGGTATTTTTGCCATGGTGTCAGTTTTCGCGTTGTTTATTTATAGTTTGGTAAGCGAAGCCGGCGCCCGCAGCTGGGCCGTTTCGGGGCCGCATCACTTTGCCCAGTTGTTGCCAGGCTTTAATCTTAATGGCAACGCTGGTTTCAGCCCGGATTATTACGCTCGCTTTGCAACTTCCATGCCTTATATATGTGCCATATATTTTGCCGGGTTGCTGGGCAACCTGGCGAAGCTGGGCTGGGAATGGAACAAGATCAGGCTGATCAAAAGATCGGTGATCAGTGCCGAACAGATGCAGCAGTTTATCAATAAATTTTCCAAAAAACTGGATATCCGGAAACGGATCCAGCTTAAATTCAGCAACCTGATCGACGTTCCGTGCATGACCGGTTATTTTAAGCCGCTCATCCTGCTGCCGGTTTCCCTGTCGACACATTTATCGGCCTGTGAAATAGAATCTATCCTGTTGCACGAATTAGCGCATATTAAAAGAAATGATTACCTGGTGAACCTGCTGCAGCAGGCGGTATCGGTAATGCTTTTCTTTAACCCCTTCAGCCGATTGATCAATCGCCTTATCAACCAGGAAAGGGAGAACAGTTGCGACGACCTGGTGGTCGAAAAAACCGGTAAGCCACTGATCTACGCGCAGGCATTGTTAAAACTGGAAACAGCAAGGGCGCACGAATTTCAGCTGGCGCTGGCTGTTACCGGTAAAAAGTTTTATTTATTAAAAAGAATTGAAAGGATCATGAAAACACAAGATCAGATAGGCAATATGCGCCACTTTTTTATCGCGGCGCTATTGCTGGCCGGCGGGCTTTGCAGTATTGCCTGGTTTAACCCGGTATATGGCAAATTAAAAGCCGATAAGCTACCAAAAAGTACCAACGCTTATCATTTATCGGCAGTAGCAATGCCTGATACAACCGAATACTTGAATACCAATGATACGGTAAAACATAAAAAGAAATTGGCCAAAACCAAAACGTTAACCAAAAAACATGCCGTAGTAAAAAAATCACCGGAAACCGTCGTGTACGATTATTCGGATGACACAACGGGGTATTTCCACAGCCCCGAATGGAAAAGCCAGATGGCGGCGATTCAAAAACAAGCAGAAGAGCTAAAAAAACAGTTTAACAGCCCGGAGTGGAAAGCGCAGCAGGAACAGTGGAAAAAAATGGGCGAGGAAATGAAAAAACAATTCGACAGCCCGGAATGGAAAAAGCACATGGCAGACTTAAAAAGCCAGACTTTGGCCATGCAAAAGCAATTCAACAGCCCCGAATGGAAAGCGCAGCAGGAACAGTGGAAAAAACAAGCCGAAGACATCAAAAAGCAATTCAACAGCCCGGAATGGAAAGCCCACCAGGAGCAATGGAAAAAACAGGCGGAAGAATTCAAAAAACAATTTAACAGCCCCGAATGGAAAGCCCACCAGGAGGAGTGGAAAAAACAAGCCGAGGACTTAAAGAAACAATTTGACAGCCCGGAGTGGAAAGCACAGCAGGAAGAATGGAAAAAACAAGCTGAGGACTTCAAAAAACAATTTAACAGCCCGGAGTGGAAAGCGCAGCAGGAGCAGTGGAAAAAACAGGCTGAACAATTTAAAAACCAGTTTAAAAGCAAAGAGTGGAAGCAACAGATGGAGCAGTTGAAGGATATGAGTAAAGAGCTTCAAAAACAATTTGACGGCAAGGCCTGGAAGGACAGCTTTAAAAACCAAAAATGGATGTTAAAAGATTCAACCGGCGGCATTGATATTTATAAGCCGGCTAAGAAGGATACGTTGGGTAAACAGTGATTGGAGATTAGAGATTAGAAATTAGTTAAAAACATCTTTCGGACTTTACTGACTTTCGGACTTTCGGACTAAAAAAATGGCAACCCTATTATACAACATCAGCCAGGTATTGGGGATCACCCTCATCCACTCATTGTGGCAGGCGCTGCTTATTTATTTTTTGCTAAAGATGGCGCTCACGTTCGGGAACAGGTTATCGGCTGCGGTAAAGTATCATCTCGCCCTAACAAGTTTATTGGCCATAACCGGATGGTTCGTGTACACTTTGGTTACCGAAATAAATGTGTATAACTGGCTGGCAGCGAAAACAGTAAAGCTGACCGATTTGCCGGCGATGTTGAACCTGCCGGCCGGCATCCACCAGTTTAATGACCAGACCGTACGCTATTATTATGATATCGAAGGATACCTGCCTTACATAGCCGCTGTGTACCTCATCGGCCTGTTGTTTAATGCGGTTAAGCTGGTATTAGCTCAAAAGAAGGTGAATATCATCAAACGGACGATGAGTGTTGAAATAGCGCTGCAATACCAGGTGAACAGGCTGATCAAGGTGCTTAATATTTCGCAAAGCGTAAAGATAGGGCTGAGCAAAATGGTTGATGTGCCTTGCATGGTGGGCTATTTGAAGCCGGTTATCCTGCTCCCATTCACCGTCACCAATTATCTTTCAGCCGAAGAGATCGAAGCTATTTTGCTGCATGAACTGGCACACATTAAACGCAATGACTATTTAGTGAATATGATACAGCAAATCATCTCCATTCTGCTGTTTTTTAACCCCTGCACACTATTAATTAATCGCATTATAAACGAAGAACGTGAAAACTGCTGCGACGACCTGGTTGTAAAGGCCACCGCAGACCCTATCATCTATGCGAAAGCATTACTGAAGCTTGAGCAAAACCGCCAAAGCGACTGGCAGCTAGCACTGGCCGCCACAGGCAAAAAGTACCATTTACTAAACAGAATTGAAAGAATCATGAAAACTAAAAAACAAGTACCAAGCCTGCGCCCGGCATTGCTGGCCACGCTTATATTAACCATCGGCATTGGCTGCATGGCCCTGCTGAAGCCCGAGGTTGCCCAGGGAAAAATTTCGGTGAAAAACATCAGCCCGGTAATCAGCGCCATGCTTGCCGATACCGCACATAAATCGAAATCGGCCCAACCGGCAAAAAAAGTTCATCATACCGCCGTGCATAAATCGCCGTCGACGCTCACCGAAGCTGAAAAAGAGAAGAAAATGCAGGAACTGAACGCTGCAGTTCAAAAATACTCCGATGTCGTGAGCAACTATTACAATAGCCCGGAGTTCAAAAAACTGCAGGAAGACATTGAGAAGCTTAGTAAAGGTGTGGATGTGTATTATGACAACCCTGAGCTTAGAAAGAAACAAGAGGAGCTGGAAAAAGTCAGCCAGGACTTTTCGAAAAACTGGGGCGAAAACGACCAGCAGCGTGAGCAGACGGAAAAAATAGGCGAACTGGGCCGGGAGGTCGGCGCTTATTTCCAAACGCCGGAGTTTAAAAAAATGGACGAAGAGTTAAGAAAAAAATACGGCATAAAGCGGGAGGAAATGTATGGTAACGATCGCTATGAAAACGATGACACCTACAAAAAATACCAGGCTGAGCTGGAAAGCAAATTACCGCCTGAAATAAAGGCAAAAACCGAAAAGTTAAAGCAATTGGGCGAAGAGATTGGCGCGAGGTACAAAAGCCCCGAGTACCTGGAACAAAGTAAGCGCATGCAGGAACTGGGCGACAGCCTTGGCAAAGCATACAAAAATCCCGACATGGTCAAAACACAGGAGGAAATAGAAAAACTCAGCAAAAAAATAGCTGCCTATCAAAATTCACCCGATATTAAAAAGGCGCAGCTGGAATTGAACTTAGCAGTAAGAAGACTCACCGCTTTTGTTAACAGCGCGGAATTCCAGGACTATACGAAGATGTTAAAGAACATGAACTTTAACTACAACTTCAACTATAATGACGACAGCGAAAAGCCCGAGAAACCGGAGAAACCAGAAAAGCCCGAAAAACCGGAGAAGCCGGAAAAGCCTGAGTCACCGGACGGAGATAATTAATAGAGAGTTGATTGAGTTAGATTAAGTTGATTGGGTTGACTAAGTTAAAAAGACGTTCGATCAACTTAATCTAACTTAGTCAACTCAATCCAACTTAATCAACAAACTGTAACTTAATCCGACTTAATCAACTATTTTAGTATCCTCCAAAACAGAGGATACTTTTTTATGCTTCAAAAGCTCAGCATTAGTAATTATGCATTGATCGACAGCCTGGAAATCGGTTTCTCCGGCGGGTTGAATATTTTGACGGGGGAAACCGGTGCCGGTAAATCTATAATATTGGGTGCGCTGTCGCTCATCCTCGGACAACGTGCCGAAAGCCGTTATTTTTTTAACCAGCAAAAAAAATGTGTGATCGAAGGAACTTTCAGCGTTGGAAACTTTCATTTAAGACAGTTTTTTGAAGACAATGACCTGGACTACGAAGCGCAAACGGTTTTACGCCGGGAAATATCGATCGACGGTAAATCAAGGGCCTTTGTAAACGACACGCCGGTAAACCTGAACCAGATGAAGGAACTGGGCGAGAAACTGATCGATATACATTCGCAGCATGCTACGCTGGAGATCAATGACCCGGAGTTTCAGCTTTTGGTGGTGGATGCAGTCGCGGGGCATGGTGATTTACTTGTGGAATATCGATCCAAATTTAAGTCATATAAAAAAGAAACAGCGAAGCTGGAACGATTGATACAGGACAGCGATAAAGCCAAAGCCGACCTGGATTATTACCAGTTTCAGTTTGACGAACTGGAGAAAGCCGGGATAGCCGCCGATGAGCAAGAAACATTAGAGCAGGAGATTTATACGCTGAGTAATGCCGAAGAAATAAAGCGAAACCTGCTCGGGGCCTTTTTCCTGATGCAGGATGGTGAAACGTCGGCGATCATTCAGTTACGGGAGGCCGGTCACCAGCTTTCAGCACTCGAGCGGCACAACCCGAAGATCGCCGAATTATACCAGCGGCTAAACAGCACAGTTATCGAACTGAAGGATATAGCCGATGAAATTGAAACCATTGAGCAGCAAACCCATACCGATGAAGCGCGCGCCGAAGAAGTAAATAACCGGCTAAGCACCATTTACAATCTGCAAAAAAAACACCGGGTATCCAGCAATGCCGAACTGCTGGAATTGCAGGATGAACTCTCCGAAAAAATTCAGCAGGCTGTTTTTGGCGATGAAGCGATAGAAAAACTGCGGAAACAACTGAATGCAGACAAGAAAGAACTGGAGGAGCGGGCGGGTAGTCTTTCCGCAAACCGCAAAAGCATTATCCCTGAGATAGAGAGGCTGGTTTTGATGAGTTTATCCGAAATGGGGATAGAATCAGCGGGTTTCAGGATCAACCTAAAGTCGGAACCCGGAGGCCCGCTTGGCATCAACGGCATTGACAGCGTGAAATTCCTTTTCTCAGCAAACAAGGGCCATAATTTGGCCGAAATGAGCAAAGTAGCTTCAGGCGGTGAACTTTCCCGGCTGATGCTGGCTATCAAATCGCTCGTCGCACAAAATACCGCTTTACCGACCATTATTTTTGACGAAATAGATGCAGGTGTATCCGGCGAAGTGGCCAACAAAGTTGGGCAGGTGATGGAAAAACTGGCAGCCAATTTACAGGTGATCACCATTACCCATCTGCCCCAGATCGCCAGCAAAGGGCAAAGCCACTATTTTGTTTACAAAGATGATGAAGGAGCGGCGACCAATACGCGCATTAAGCAATTAAGCAAAGATGAGCGGGTATTGGAGATTGCGAAGATGCTGAGCGGGGATAGGCCAGGGGAAAGCGCTTTGCAAAATGCGAGGGAACTGTTGGCCTCCTAACCCCTAAAGGGGGTACTCAATCGGAACATATTTCGGCTATATCGTCTATAAATCTAAGTGAAATGAAAATCTCCTACAAAACCTTAGTACTCCTGGCTTTAACTGGCTCCCTATTTTTCCTTCTTGGGTTTGTCTCCAAACAAAGCACCCCCGGCTATTACATCGACCACGAAAAAGCCATCGCGGTAGACCAGCCCGGCCCGCATGATGGCGGCGGCAAAACAACGGCGTTCCCGTTTTTTGATAAAGTGAAAGAGGCAAAAATGGTTTTCCGCAAAAGGATATTGCACCCGGGCTCGTCCATCGGTTATCATTTGCAGGAAAAGCAGGAGATCTATTACATCCTCAGTGGTAACGGCGAATTAACGACTAATGGCAAGACGATACCGGTTACCAGCGGCGATGCAGTACTCACGATGCCCGGCAGTAGCCACGGCCTGAAGCCCTCCGGTAATGAAGACCTTGCCGTGCTTATCACCTATGAAAACTAAGTCGCATGAAAAATATATTCCTGATCCTTATGTTATGCATGTCCTATTTATGCAAAGGCCAGTATGTCAGTGTCGACAGTCCAAAATATGTGATGATCAAAAAAGACACCATTAACATCAGGGGCATTGTGGTCGACGCATTCAACAATCCGGCAAGCGGCGTATATGTGATCTCTAAAAACAAAGAAATGGTTTTTTATGGGCTTCCTATTTATACGCGCGCTGACAATGACGGAAAGTTTAAACTGGATGGTGCTTTGGTTACTGACACGCTGGAGATTTGGTGGAGAAAGAAGATTAGCATTATAAATAAAGGCAGCCGGTACCTGGAAATACATTTGCCCTTTATACCAGATGATACGATTAAAGCGGCCGGGAGCGTGAGCGCTCCGAGAAAAGTCGGCAAGAAAGAAAAACCGGCCTTTAAAGTGCTGACCAATGCAAACGTTATGGACTATTTTGGGGTGTACGGTTATGTTGCTATAAATGCCGCGTTTTATGGAGGGCCTAAAACGTTTGCCGGTTACGTGACTAAGAACATCGTCTATCCGCAAAAGGCTATCGAAAACAATATTGAAGGCGAAGTTGAAATAGGGTTTTCTATCCAGCGGGATGGTACGCCAATTAATTTCCATGTGATGAGGGGAATTGGCTACGGATGCGAGGAAGCGGTGATCGCGGCCATCAAACTTGCACCCAAATGGCGGCCAGGTATATTGAATGGTCGCCCGATGATCAGCAATTCGTCGGTAACAATCAATTTTAAACTAACTGATAATTAATTATAAATTTGCCTCAATTTCAAACAAAACCATCATCATGGCTTATAACTTATTAAAAGGTAAAAAAGGGATCATTTTTGGCGCGCTGAATGAGCAATCTATCGCCTGGAAAGTGGCGCAGCATGCCGTACAAGAAGGCGCGGAGATCGTCTTATCAAACGCCCCCATCGCCCTGCGTATGGGTGAATTAAATAAACTGGCCGAAGAATGTAATGCTCCGATAGTTGGCGCTGACGTGACCAACAACGAGGACCTGGTTAACCTGTTCACCAAAACACAGGAGCATTTTGGTGGCGGCGTTGATTTTATCCTGCACTCCATCGGCATGAGCGTGAATGTGCGCAAAGGCATCCCCTACCCTGAAAATAATTACGATTTTACCCATAAGGGCCTCGACATATCCGCATTGAGCCTGCACCGCGTGCTTGCCACTGCAATGAAGATGGACGCGATTAATGAGTGGGGCTCTGTAGTTGCATTAACCTATATTGCCGCTCAACGCGTATTCCCGGATTATAACGACATGGCTGATAACAAGGCTTATTTAGAAAGCATTGCCCGTAGCTTTGGCTATTATTATGGCACCAAAAAACATGTGCGCATCAATACCGTTTCGCAGTCCCCTACCCGAACCACGGCGGGCTCAGGAGTAAAAGGTTTTGAAGGCTTTATCAGCTACGCTGAAAAAATGAGCCCCCTGGGTAATGCATCAGCCGATCAGTGCGCAGACTACTGTATTTCTCTGTTCTCAGACCTGACTAAAATGGTTACCATGCAGAACCTTTTTCACGACGGCGGGTTCTCCTTTACGGGTGTAACCCAAGCGGTAATTGAGCAAATGGAGAAATAAGCGGAGAAGTCCGAAAGATCAAAAAAAAACGGTTTATAATGGATTAAAGATCAGATTTACGATGTTAAATTGGAGTTGTTTTTTTCAAAATGGCCTCGTTGAGGGCTTCGTCGTTTAAAAGCTTCGTAAATCTATTCCACTTTATAGCGGTACACCAGTCGCCCAAGGTTGCCATTGGCATCTATCCCCTCAATCACCACACGGTACGTCCCTTTCTCATCAGCGTTAAAGTATTCAAACGAGGCTTTGCCGTCCCGCCCTGTTACAATGTTGGGCTTCCAGTAAATCGTGCTGCGCAAATCAGGCATGGGGGCGTTGATCTTCTGGTCATCATATTTTGGCGAGTAAAACTCTTTTACTTTTGCATAACCTTTAGGCATGTAACTAATTATACCAGGCGCATAATGCCGGTAGCTCAGATCGGGGCTGCCTGTTTTTGATGTAATGACCAACACACCCGAGCTGCCGCGGCCACCATAGATTGAAGTATATTGTATATTCCGTAACACTTCTACGCTGGCCACGTCAGATGGATTTAAACTGCTTAATACAGATCCGTCAACAGACAAGCCATCCAGTTCGATCTCCATTGGCCGGCGGCTGCTCATCAAAAATGGCGTGTCGTTCCTGAATGTCACACCATTTATTCTCCCTTGCAGGCAATCGGCGATATTTGCACATCCCGAAAGGATATTATCGTTCACTCCGATCACCTGGTCGGCATTGCCCGGCCCGTTTAAATTGGATGAATTTTTTAGAGGTTCAACTTTCTTGTCCTTTACCACCACTTCCTTGAGCATGATGGAGCCTTTGATCACACCGTATTTCACTTCACTATCATATTGTGCCTTACTGCTTTGCAAAAAAGGTGAAAGCCCGGCATCGTAATTCACGAGGAAATCGGGGAAATTTTTGTTTTCACCCGCCTGTTCGGGTTTTACAGCATCAATATCCACCTCTACGTTTTTATGATCCTTAGCAGTCCGGGCCTGCACCACAAACCTGACACTATCTTTAAATACCAGGTTTTTAAAAGTGAAATTACCGTTACTGTCCGAAACGGTA
>DASRTD010000072.1:0-9892 GCA_035656115.1 Mucilaginibacter sp. | reverse complement strand
ATTGTCGGTTTAATTCAGCCATCCGGTTTCGAGACGCAAAATATTGCGACCCTTAAAGTCACAGTTGCAGGTCCGAGACGCAAAATATTGCGTCTCGAAACGGATTCAGGGATTTTCCTCAATTTTCTCTTCATTGGGTCCGAGACGCAAAATATTGCGTCTCTACGTTGAGTGCAGCAAAATGCTAAACTCCGTGTATTCCCCTTCCTTTGTCTCCACCTTTAATTCCCCGCCATGCGCCTTTATAATATCATAACTCATGGATAAGCCCAGCCCGGTTCCCTGCCCGGTGGGTTTGGTGGTAAAAAATGGCTGGTATATTTTATCTAATATTTTTTGCGGAATGCCGTTGCCATTGTCTTTTACCGATAGTTCAACCCCGTCGACACCTGCTGTAAACGTTATTTTTTTGATGGTGACGGTAACGCATGGTTCATAGCCTTCGGGATTGGTTTTCTTCTTTTCATTCACTGCGTAAAACGCATTGTTCAGCAAGTTCAGGATCACCCGGCCAATTTCCTGCGGATTGATATTAAGTTTACCGATACTATCGTCAAAATGGGTTTCCATCACGGCGTTAAACGATTTATCCTTCGCCCGTAAACCATGGTACGATAGCCGCGTATATTCATCGGCCAAAGCGTTTATGTCTGTTGGCTCCTTGGTGCCGCCGCTGGCCCGGCTATGCTGCAGCATGCCCTTAACAATGGCATCCGCCCGTTTGCCGTGGTGATTGATCTTTTGTTCATTCTCTTTAATGTCGGCTGCAATGGCTAAAGCCTCATTTATATTCCCTGATTTTAGTTCTCCCTCCAGTTCACCGATCATTTCGGCATTCACTTCCGAAAAATTATTTACAAAATTCAGCGGGTTTTGTATCTCGTGGGCAATGCCTGCCGTAAGTTCACCCAGCGAGGCCATTTTTTCAGATTGGATCAGTTGGTTTTGGGTGGATTTTAGTTCTTTAAGGGTGTGCTCCAGGCTATTCCTTTGGACTTCCAGATTATCGCGTTGTGATTCAATTTCTTCCTTTTGCTGCATCACTTCTTCCGTGCGGACCTGCACTTTATGTTCGAGTATGCGTTTCTCTTTTACCAGTTGCCGCGACCTTAAAGTAACAAATCCCCAGATAATACCGGCAAAAAGCACTACATATAGCATATAAGCCCACCAGGTTTGCCACCAGGGTGCAATAACACTAAAACTAAAGCGTGCCGGATTGCTCCAGCCAACATCCGAACTTTTGCTTGAAACTTCAAAAGTGTACCTCCCCGGCGGCAGGCTAAAATAATTCCGGCTGTGGTCTAAGGTGTTTTTTGCGGTCCAGCCGGTATCTTTCCCAACCAGTTTGTACGTGTACCAGGTTGTATCATGCGTCCTAAAGTTTAAAGAGCCGAAATTGAATTGCACATAGTTTTGATCATGCGGCAGCACTAAATCAACCGGCAAATTAAAAGGGCCGTTTACACCATCCCATGTTATACCGTTCCAAACGGTGTGCGACTGGCTGCTGAAACTAACTGGCTCACCCATAATATTCATTCCGGAAATATAAGTCGGCGGCCTGGTTGTGTCCTTCTTATTTAGGTCCAATACTGTTACGCCGTAATCTCCCCACAAAAAATGCCCGTCCCGGGTCATTGCATCTGTTGCACCATAATTGGGATTTACTTTTTCTAATCCATATTCCTTTCCGAAAGATTGAACGCGCCATTTTTTAGGTGTAGCGATCCCTTCCGCAGGGGGCGTAATAATAGTTATGCCGCTAAGGGTGCTTGCGTAGATTTTACCATCACGGAGTAATAAGGTTGCTATCCGTTCATCAACAAGCCCCTGAGGCACCGAAAACGTAATTAGCGTTCGGTTTTCGACGTTTGCAATGTAAATGCCCTTATCGGTTCCTATCCACATATTTCCCCTTTTATCATCCAAAAAACAGACCCCTTGATCGTTATTTTTAAAACCAGGCACATAATTCGTTATGTTTTGGATAGTGTAGGCAGACAGGTCGATCACAAATATTCCACCCTCGTAAGTATTAAACCAGATACGACCGTGGGTATCTGCCCGCATGTTAAATAGATCGCTTTCCATCCCCCCGGGCGGTTTGTCTAAATGTTTAACCGAATTTAATTTAGGGTCGTAAACGCACATACCACCCGGTTCAGGTATCCAAATCCGACCGGTCTTATCTGCAGTTATTGGGGTACCCAAAACCCCACCCAACTTTTTGTTAGTGGTTTCTTCAATTCTGATGTGCGTTATTGTTTTGCCGGTAGGATTGATAATATCTAAACCTGCAAACGTCGGCGTAAATATCCTGCCATTTATTTCATATACAGTTACGACCGTGTCGTTGATAAGGCCCTGGAGGACGCCGAGATGCCGGATCGTTTTATTTTTTCGGTCGATAATTTCAATTCCACGTTTATCAACTATGTGATCCCATTCTAAACCCAGCGAATCTGCCACTAAATAATCCACCTGGGCTTTCCCGATGCGTTCAATTACAGTGCCGTTATCGCTGATCATATTTAGGCCGCGGTTCGTTGCAATCCACACCTGACCCTGGTTATCCTGGATAATTTTCCAAATAACATCCCCATTTAGCCCGTCAATTTGTTTCATATTTTTGGCCATTCGGTTTTCGGGATCCATTATTTCCAGGCCATAGCCCCAAGTTCCAACCCAAATTCTTCCCTGTTTATCCTGAAATATGTTGGATATGGCAGTTTTAGGACGCTGCGCTTCTCTGATGGTTTCAATCGTTTTTTTCTGCAGGTCCAGGACGTTCATCGCGCCACCATGCAGCCCCAGCCACAAGCGGCCAGATTGGTCAAAAAGAAGATCGGTGACGGTATCTGATCTTAAGCCATTCGATTTATTAAGGTATTTGACTTTTTTTTTCGCCAGGTCGATCACATTTATTCCTTTACGGCAACTAATCCAAATCCTATTCGTTTTGTCCTGTGCCATAGCAATTGACACGGTTTCTGAAAGGCCATGCGCTTTATCCAGCCATTTTACTGTCTCTGTTTTCGGGTCAATAATATTTATGGCCGGGCCTGTGATAAGCCACATCCTTTGCCGCTTGTCCTGTAGTATGCTCCTTGTATCACCGCCACTAAGCCCCAGGGAACCGTCTGTCGTCTTTAGCGTGCCGGCGCGTGGATCGAGCACTTCCAAACCACCCAAATTAGTTAGCCATAGCCGGCCGGCGGTATCCTGTGCCATGCTTAAGATTATATGGGGTGCGATTTCAGACATATAAAATAAAAGGTTTTTCCCGTCATAACGGTAAAGGCCTTTTTGGGTGGCAATCCATAAAAAACCATCCCGGTCTGTAAATAAGCAAGAGACGAAAGTACCCTGGCTGCCCTGTCCCTGTCCAAGTTCAAAAAGGGATAAATTCAGGTCCTTTAAATGCGGCGGGCCGGCATAGATCAGCTTTGGCGGCAGTAATTTCTCTGTTGTAAATTTTAGCGGGTGCGATGGGAGCTTGTCTATATCCAAATCCGTTGAAGGCAGCGCATCAATATCCAGCTTGGCTTCTTCAACCGGGTATTTAAAAGGTTTAAACCCAGCCGTGTCATATGATTGCGCGGGCAGCTTATCCAAATCAAAAGGCTTAACCACCGGGTGCATAGGCACTGCTTTGATGCTGTCCCAGTTTATTTTTATGGCTTTGCCGAATTTTAAGGGCTGTACCACCGGCGGGGCGTATACCGTTGGGGGTGGCTGATCGAGGCTCGTAGAATTATTGCTACAGGAAGCAAGACTTATCCCGAGTGCTATTGCGACCGATAAATAAAAAACTTTTTTAAAGATGGTCATGATGATAAGAAGGTTTTCTAAAGTGAAAATTTAGATGGATAGCGTAATATTATGAAAATTAGATTTAATAAAGCCGTATTTGTTACTGAAAATCAATAACTTATTAATTAAAATATATTCATAATGAATTAAAATAATGCAAAACCGCATTTTTGCCGTTTTTGCGTTAACTTTAATAGCACCCCGCGTCTATTAACAACCATGCCGTGAGTTAGCGCCAATCCCTGGCCAGGCCCTTTACATGTCGATGTTTGTAAGCAATGGCCGGGATGTTGCCGTCATGCTGCTTTGTGACACTCGGCCCGCCCTGCAGGGATGCAGGTTCCTCTGCGAGAGTTCCCGCAAAGACGAAAAGGAATATAACGAAGAAACAATAAAGAAAATTCCTGACAAAAGCAAGCAAACTGAAGAAAAAATTAGTGTCCCAGGTGTCCCAGGTGTATTCAGTGTATTCAGTGTCCCAGGTGTATTCATGTGTGCCGGGTGGTACATGGGACAGTGCGTAGCAATAGCCGAAATGTTGCCATTATGCTGGCTTGGAGAGACCCGGTCCGCCGGGCACGGATCGCAGGGTCCTCTGCGAGAGACCCTGCGAAGGCGGGGATTTTTCAACCCTAAAATCCTTCAAATCTTAAAAATCTTAGTCCTATTTCTCCAAAATAAATGTAATATTCGTCCAGTTAGCCGCCGCCGTGGGGCTGTGGATCACTTCTTTTATTGTCCAGCCTTCATCGAGGAAACGGTTTACATAGGTCACCTCATAAGCTGAATGCCGGTTGGTTACCGTTTGTTCATAAACATTAATGTTTACCGTAATAACTTTTTGTGCCATGATTGTATCGGTTAGCCTCCAAAAATATAAATTCTTAAATAAATTCTTCCTGCTGACAGCATGTTGTCACTGCCTGTATGTATTTTGGTATCAAACTAAAATATACCGGCCCATCGGCGCCATATATGTATAAATGACAAACCTCGAAATTGCAAAGCGGCGCTTGAACAACCAGCATATCGCTCTTCAGGTATTCAAAAAACCTGGAGAAGTGGTAAGCTATATGGGCGCCATATAGGCGCAGGATTATGCCGGCGCTAAATGGGCAATTGGCCTGCGCATGCAAAAAAGCAGCGATGCTATGATCGACAAAGCGATGGCCGATGGCGATATTATCCGTACCCATGTTTTGCGCCCGACCTGGCATTTTATTACGCCGGGGGATGCCCGCTGGATGATCGACATGAGCGCTGCGCGTATTCATGCTTTCAGCGCCTCCTGGTATCGCAAACTGCAGCTGGACAGCAATGTATTCACCCGTGCCAATGATGCACTGGCAAAAGCATTGGACGGTGATAAACAGTTAACACGCGGGCAGGTATTGGAAGTGCTAAGCAATGCCGGTGTGGAAACGAATGACCTGAGGTTTGTCCACCTGCTAATGCATGCCGAACTGGACAAAGTAATCTGCAGCGGCGGCAGGCAGGGTAAGCAGTTTACCTATGCGCTTTTTGATGACTGCGTGCCGGCGGCCGCCCCGCTGGTAAAGGAAGAAGCGCTGTCGGCTTTGGCCTTACGGTATTTCAACAGCCGCGGCCCCGCTACATTGCATGATTTCGCCTGGTGGGGTGGTATTACGCTCGCTGACGCGAAGGCAGGGCTGAATGCCGTCAAGACCGGCCTGACGGCTATAAGTATTGATCGGAAGGAATTTTGGATGCCCAAAGATGCGGAGAATATACCCGGTAAATCTCCCGGGGCGTATCTGCTACCCGCTTTTGATGAATTTGCTGTAGCCTACAGCGACCGTACCGCTGCGGTGCACCCAAAATACCTGGAACAGGCAAGGCATGTGATCTTCGACCCTTGCATCATAGTAAACGGCCAGGTAGCTGGCACCTGGAAACGAAAGACCATAAAACAGGGAGTTGATATATCGTTAAACTTTTTTGGCAAGATAAGCAAGGTACAAAAGAAACGTATTGACGCTGCCGTGACGAGGTACAAGAAATTTACCGGGTAGAGAATTAGCGGGCCGGGGGCTTAAAGCCGATCAATTTTTCCTTTTCGGCTGTTTTTACCTCATCAACAACATCGTACAGTTTGAAGCTGACATAAAAAGTCGTGCCAACGCCTTGGATACTTTCAAACATTATTTCTCCTCCCTGCAGTTCGGCAAATTCTTTACACAAAACCAAACCCAAACCAACCCCTTTTTCATTTTTGGTTCCGTAGGTCGAGCTTACCTTCAACGAAAAAATGCTGCCTTGTTTTTCAACCGGGATACCTGCCCCGTTGTCTTTTACAACTATCCGGCACCTGTCGCCGGCAACGTCATTTGATACAACGATCTCGCCGCCGGGGCGCGTAAACTTAATCGCGTTATTTATCAAATTTCTTATGATCAATTGGAGCATATCCGCGTCCGCCCATATAAAAACGTCTCCCTTTAATTGATTGATGAGCTGAATGCCTTTTTCCGCCGCAATGGTTTGATGAATATCGAAGGTGCTTTGCAAAGCTTCCAGCAGATTTACCTTTGCCATATTTACCGTCACACCGTTCATTTGCGATTTACTCCATGAAAGTAAATTCGACAGCATTTGCTGGGTATGCTGGGTTGCCTGCAAAAGGTCTTTTTTCATCGACAACCTTTCATCCTCATCCAGCTTAAATTCCGAAAGTATTTCAAGGTAATTCTGTATCGATGATAAGGGAGAACGAAGATCATGCGCCAGTATAGAAAACAATTTGTTTTTTGTGTCATTTGCTATTTCAAGTTCTGCGGCTTTTTGCTCAACAAGTTCTTTCTCGGCATGATAGTTCTTGCGGATACTGGCAATCACCAAAAAAATAATTGAACTCATTAAAACATATACAAACCCAAAATCTAAAAAGCGGCTTTTTGCATCGGTAAAGGGGTTAATTATTACTGCTGGATATTTGTATTCAGCAAAAAGCAATGAAAGCACAATAGTAATATTGAATATCATCCAAAACCAAAATTGTTTACGGGGAACAATGGAGACCGTAAGGAAATAAGAAAGAATAAAAATTAAAAGGGCCGGGCCATTTATGCCGGCGTCGTACCTGAAATTTGCGACGATGAGGACATTGGTCGCAACCAAATACAAGACGAAGGAGCTATTCAGCTTCCTTTTAAAACGGGCAAAATAATAACTCAACGCTACACAAACGAATACCGGCGCCATCACCATCAAGATCTGCCGGTTGCCGATCAGGAAATTGTTAATTGCGCCTAAAAACATACCGGTAGCTGAGATAAAACTAATGGCATTAAACATTCTGGCCTCCAGGGAAAAACCTGGTGGTTCGCCGATAATTTTTGTCCGGGATGACCGCATTATTTTAGTAAATTATTGAATGCTAAACGATTTAAGTAACGAAAAATATTTAAAGTTATAAAAGAAATATTGGTAACCCAACCGCTACAGAAGATTTTGTTTAATTAAACATTTTTTCAAAAATAAAGTTCGGCCTATTTATTCGTAACACCGGGCGCCGGTAAACCTGGTAAATGCACTTTGGTGCGGTGAGTTACGCCGGTAAAAAAAATAAGCTAAACAGAGCAGTAACCACAAGTATAAATGCTAATTTTCCTCCCTCATTACCCTTATAAATGTCGAGGATAACCTTCTTGCTTTTGTTGCTCGGTTTGGGGGCTCACGCTCAGCCGCAAATTAAGTGGCCGCACCACAAAAAAGCCGTAATCGTGCTTACTTATGACGACGGCTTAAAATCCCAATTAGACAATGCCGTACCCCTGCTTGACTCGCTGCATTTTAAGGGCACCTTTTTTTTGATTGGCGACGCGCTGGATTATAACACCATACCCCAATGGCGGGCGGTCGCCAAAAAGGGTCACGAACTGGCCAACCATACCATGTACCACCCCTGCACCGATAAAAATAATCCCGTCGGCTCGCAGAGCTATACGCCTGCCACTATTTTGCGGGAGATTGGCACTACCAATTATTTTCTGTTTGCCCTGGATGGAAAAACCACCCATTCATACGCTTACCCCTGTACCGAAACTTCAGTAGGCGGTAAATACTATGTCGACTCGCTGCGAAAGTCGGGCGCGGTAAGTTACGCGCGGATCGGCGGCGACAAGGACGATGCGGTGATCACCGACTTTAAAAAACTGGACCCCCTGCTGGTGCCTTCGTACGGAGTAGAAGCCGGCACCACCGGTGAGCAGCTCATCGCTTTTGTAAAAAAAGTTGAACAAAGCGGCGGCATGGGCGTTTTTATGTTTCACGGCATCGGGGGCGACTGGATCATCACCTCGCCCGAGGCGCACAAGCAATTGCTGGAATACCTGGCGCATGATAAGGATATTTGGGTGGCCACTTTTAGCGAAGCAATGGACTACGCAAGGCAGGCAACTCAATTAAAATAACGAACTTTACGCTGCATCAAACTATGGAGTATACGTTAAAGGCCTGGTATAAAATTAAAAGGTTTGTCATCGGCGCCGGCCTGGTTTGCGATTACATTGTCGATAACATCTATCGCTTAATTGCCGGCATGCCCCGGCTTAGCCGCTGCCAGGTAACCGCACACCTTTTTATAGGGAGCCAGTACAACCTGCTTGGACTGAAAAAACTGAAGGCTTTGGGCGTAACCGCTATTGTAAATATGCGCATGCACAATACCTATAACGAGGCGGTGCACGAGGGGGTGAAGTACCTGCATCTCCCCACCGTTGATAACACGCCGCCGCCTTTGGAAGTATTGATACAAGGCGCCGACTTTATTGACGAGGAGATCAGGAACCATGGGGTGGTTTATGTACACTGCCGCCAGGGTTTAGGCCGCGGGCCCACAATGGCTATGGCCTACCTGATAAAACTGAGCATGACCTATAAGGAGGCCTACGATATGGTGCGAAAAGTGAGGATTTTTATAAATCCACGCCCGGGTCAAAAACGCAGGCTGCATGAACTGGAAGTTTACTACCGTGAATTGAAAAAGCCCTTCCTGAACCCGCAACGATGATCAATCATGTCTCCAGCTAAATCCACCAATATTGATTGGATAAGCAATTTAAGGCTGATCGCTTTGTATGCGGTCATCATCCTGCATTGTACTTCTCCGCTGTTGATGGGTTATGGCAAAGTGCCGATGGCCGACTGGTGGCAGGCCGATTTATTAAATGCGCTCGTTCGGTTTGCCGTGCCCGTTTTTGTGATGATAACCGGCGCGCTGCTGCTGCCCCGCGAGTACGAGATCGGCGATTTTCTGAAGAAAAGGCTGACAAGGGTGGTTATCCCCTTCCTGTTCTGGAGCCTGGTATATGTTTGGTATTCCTGGTATAACGAGGAAATTACTTTTGGCAATGATGCGTGGGCAAACATCAGGCAGGTGCTGCATTTGCTAAAATATGGCAGCTCATACCATTTATGGTATGTGTACATGCTTATCGGGCTGTACTTTTTTATCCCGGTTATCGGCAAGTTTGTGCGGAATGCAAGCGAAAAGGCGATTCTTTATTTTTTGATCGTTTGGTTTGCGGTGATGCTCATCACGCAGCCTTATCTGTCACGTTATAACCCATCAATTGATATGCATTATTTTGCCGGGTATGCCGGTTACCTGGTGCTGGGGCATTACCTGGCGCTTAAGGAATTTAATGTTAAAAACCTGCGCCGGTGGATGATCCTTGTGTTTGTCCTGAGCATAGCTTTGATTGCATTTGGAAGCCGACTGCTTATTGCCCACCCCATATATCCGGGCACCATGTTTTACGAACCGGTAAACCCGGCCGTTTTGGCATTGTCGGCAAGCATATTTCTTATCGTCAAAAACACAACGCCAAAAGTATCGCCCATAGTTATCCGGCTTCGCGATTTTGCCGGGCAATACAATTATGGCATATACCTCGCACACGCCCTGGTTTTGTATTTTTTGGATGCTCCTTTTGACTTCAGTTATAAATTTTCGGCCCCCGTTCTCGACTATTTATTTAAGGGGGACGTTCCTTTTGAATTTAGCATTAGTTATAAGCTTTGCACGCCCATCATCAGCATTCCGTTAACGGCA
>DASRTD010000071.1:0-5124 GCA_035656115.1 Mucilaginibacter sp. | reverse complement strand
AAACTGGTTTGCCGGACTTGATATCGATGCTCACATTGCAGTTATTTTTGGATTCGAGGCTGATTATAAATTGGGATTTGCAAAATAAAAACATATGGTAAAAGTAATAGGTTTGATCGTACTCATTTATTCAACAGTAATATTCGGAATTATTTGGCTTGTGAGGCTGGTAATAAACAAAGCAATCGAAAAATTTGTAAAACCCAAGTTAAAGGAAAGAAAATTAACATTTGAAGACTATAAATGGCTGGGGGTTTTTGATCGCGGCGATTTTCTAAAAGATGATTTAGTCTTTATTCCGAGTTTAAAGACTGGGTATCCTGTCACATCGATTTATATTGATGTTTATTTTCTTGATGATTCAAAAAAAGACAAAATGACCGTTCGCATTGACGGCACTTTGTGGCACATTAGAAATGTGTTTTTTAGCCGGACGCTCTAACTAGGTAGTGTTTCAAAGCTGTTGATATTTATATAAATAACTGATTACCAATTGCTATTTAAATACAAGGACTATAAAAAATGATAAACCGGGTGGTATTGAGGTACCATCCGGTTATTTTTTGTGCCTTATAGGCCGCGTAATTATCTGAGACCTGAAGCCGTGTATCAAAGCTGCTATTAACCAAAGGGTAAATGAATTAACCGGCGGGCTGCGTAAGGGGGCGTCGGGGATACCAGCCAAGTGACTTATGCCCGTGCAGTAAGAGCAGAGCACCCGACCCCGGCTTCTATCGGCCGGGGTTACGCCCAAAACAAAAAACACGTTTCTTTTTTAGTTTAACAGCATAATAAAATAAGCAAACCTATTGCCGCCCCTTACGTAAAAGGGGGTACGGTTGCACGGCCCCGGCCAACTCAATAATAAACCCCGGTTTATTATACTAAATCAAGATTTTGACTTTAATAATGGAGTAAGACTTATCGGTTGGTAAGTGCAACGTGATGTTAATATAGCTAATTCAAAATACAAGTGTGCATGTAGCAGCCATTGACTCTTTTAAGCGATTAAGCACCACAACGGTAAAATATTCATTTAGGAGAATGGCTGATTGTTAATACAATGGATCAAGGTTTAAGCCGGGAAAAACCGGTAGTCAGGTTGAGGGCATTTAGGGCAATTAATGATCCTGTGGCATGTGAGCTTTTTGTTGAAGGGCATACACATGTGTTAACCAGTATTGGGGTACACAAAGTGACTTCATCCAAACACGGGTGGACCAATAATCCGGCCGCCTTTGTCATCATTGTTGAATCCCTTGACGGCAAGAAGGTTTATGGCGGCGCGCGCGTGCATGTGGCCGGCGGGAGCGAACCCCTGCCAATTGAACAGGCTACTGTCAACCTTGACCCGGCTGTGGTTAACCTCGTTTGGAGATATGCGCAATATGGTACGGGTGAGATATGCGGCCTTTGGAATTCGCGCGAAATAGCCGGTTATGGTATCGGCAGCATCTTCCTGACCCGCGCCGCGGTAGCCATTTCAACCCAGATAGGCCTTACTTCGCTGTTTGCACTGTGCGCACAATACACCGTAGCGATGGCCGAGCGCGTTGGTTATCAACAGGAAACCAGTATTGGTAATAGCGGCACATTTTATTATCCCAAAATGGACCTGGTGGCAACGGCCATGCTGCATGAAGATATCAAAAACCTGGGCACTGCACATATTGAGGACCGTAATGCCATTATGAAACTGCGCGAAAGCCCCAATCTTGTCCGCACTGAAGTGCTTCGGAAACAATCAATCGAAATCCATTACGAACTCAACATACCTTACCTCGAAACCTGGGATTTGCCGGCAACAATTGCCAATGCTAAAAAGAGTTTTTATGAGAGCGAATGGAGCGACATAAAATTAAATTTATTGTGACAGTACACTTTTTATTCCCCAAAGTTTTCCTTTTGATTAAATTATATTTGCTTATTATTTTACGAACCCTATGGACGAACTTATCGCAAATTCTGAAAAACCAGGCAGCATTTATACACCATTAATTCTGCGGCTAACCAATCCCGATGATAAGAAGACCTATGACGAATTAGTGTCAGGCAAAGTCGCACTGTTCATTTCTGACGAGATACAAAGTCAGTTAAGGGAGCTGGTTAAGAGCCAAAGGCCCTGGGTAAGGATAAAATCAGAAGAGTATGATGGGCTGATAGCAACGCATCTTAAAGGCGTCCCGATCGATACTTATGGCGTTTGGGTATATTACCCCTGGAGCCGCAGGCTGGTGCACCTGCTCGACGAAGAAGAGTTTACAGAGGTTCGCACCAATCGTAACCAATATAAGATCACCCGCCAGGAAAGGGACCTGCTGGCAACAAAAAAGATTGGCATTATCGGCCTGTCGGTCGGGCAGTCCATCGCCCTTACACTGTCAATGGAACGCGGATTTGGCGAACTGCGCCTGGCCGATTTCGACACGCTCGAATTGAGCAATCTTAACCGCATCCGCACCGGCGTTCACAACCTGGGCGTGCCTAAAGTAGTTATCGCCGCACGCGAAATTGCCGAAATCGATCCCTTCCTGAAGGTTACCTGCTTTTTTGATGGTTTGACCGAAGCCAACATGGACGATTTTTTTACAGGCGGCGGCAAGCTTGATGTTTTGGTTGACGAGTGCGATGGCCTGGATGTCAAGATACTGGCCCGTTTCAGGGCGCGCGAGTTACGTATACCGGTGGTAATGGATACCAGTGATCGCGGTATGCTCGATATAGAGCGTTTTGACCTTGAACCCGAAAGGCCTTTGCTGCACGGCACCGTGACGGGTATCGATCCCCAAAATATTAAAGAATTATCCAACGAAGACAAGGTTCCTGTAATCCTTCAGATGCTGGGCGTCGACAACATATCAGCGCGTGCAAGGGCATCAATGGTGGAGGTGGAGCAAAGCATCAACACCTGGCCGCAACTTGCGAGTTCTGTAGCGCTGGGCGGTGCAGCCGGGGCCGATACCTGCAGGCGAATATTGCTTGATCAGTTCAGGGGCTCCGGCAGGTTTTATATCGATTTTGAGGAGATCGTGTGCGACAAACGCAATCCTCCGATGAAAACCAGCAGGGACAACCCTTTTCATCCGCTTTCTGAAGATGAAATGCGGGCATTGGCGGGGAAAGTGAGTTTCGGGCCTATGGCTTCGGATATTATACCTGCCGAAAGCGTTATCCGCGATTTGGTTGACGCCGCCTGTGCGGCCCCTTCCACAGGCAATGATCAGCCCTGGAAATGGCTCTATCAGCAGGGTACGCTTTACTTATTCCACGACGAGCATCGCTCTTTCTCTTTTGGTGATTACCGCAAAATAGCATCCTATATTTCTTTTGGGGCGGCCTGCGAAAATTTAAATATCCGTGCGCTAAGAGCCGGCCTGGAGCCTTATTTCAAATTTTTAGGTGGTCCCGACCAAAAAATAGTGGCCGCCATCCGTTTCAGATCGATAGGCAATAAACAGGAAGCGCAATTGCTCGAACCACTTGACGCGGTCATGTACAAACGGGTTACCAACCGAAACCAGGCGCCTAAGGCCCGGATACAGCCGGACATCTATAGCCAACTGGCATCATTTGCCGAATCGATACCCGGAGCTGAGTTCAAACTTTTTACGGATGAGGCGGTGATGGATCAGTTGGGAGAGATTATTGGTTTTTGCGATCGTGTAAGGCTGCTGAGCAAAGAGGGGCATTATGATTTTGTGCATCACGAAATGCGCTGGACAAGCAAAGAAGCCGAAACAACCCGCGATGGCATCGACGTTAAAACGCTTGGTCTCAGCAATTCGCAGATGGCGGCGCTTGGGGTGATAAAAAGCGAGGAGGTGATCAGGACGATCAACGATTTGGGTGGCGGCAAAGCATTGGACATGCTGGCGAAACGCACTGTATCGGCTGCATCGGCGCTGTGTTTGATTACCCTGCCCAAATACAACCTGGAAAGCTTTTTCGAGGGCGGACGATCTATGGAACGCCTGTGGCTGGCGGCTACTAATCTGGGCCTTGCCATCCATCCGCTTATATCGCCGTTGTATTTGTTCCCGCGGGTTGTGTATGGAAACGGCGAAGGCCTCGATCCTAAATTCGTTCCCGTTTTAAGGGATTTGAGGAAGAAATTTTGCGAAATAGCCGGCATTAGCGACGATCGCGCGGAAGTGTTCCTGGCTAAAATAGCGGTAGCGCCTGAGCCCCAATTGAAAAGCTTCAGATTGCCATTAGAAAAAACGCTGATAATTGAACAATAAGCCGGCTGCATACAAAGCTGCCGGCAGAACCTCATTTAAATGAAAAGATTATTTTTTATATTGCTGTGTGTGCAGGCGCTGTTTGCTGCCAAAGCGGCTGCGCAGGCAACGGTGGTATTCTCAGGTCAGAATATCATTATCGGTAAATCCGTATCGATACTGGAAGACAGCAAAAATATTTACGATCTGCAAACGGTGATCAAGGCGCATAATTTTATTCCATCGGCAATTGAAACGCCTAATCTGCAACTAAGCAAGTCATCGTTCTGGTTAAAGTTTTCCATTCGCAACGAATCTCCGTCCGACCGTTTAATGCTGGAACTCGACTATCCGACCCTTACTGTTTGCGATTTCTACTATCCTGAAAATGGGCATTACCTGGTACAGAAACTTTCTGATACCGCACCATTCAATCAAAGGAAATACCAGCACCAGAACTTTTTGTTCGACGCCAGGCTCTCTAAAGACAGTACGGCAACTTATTATCTGCGGGTAAAAAGCAGCGAGGAGATGGTATTGCCACTCATCGTGGGAACGCCTGCTCATGTGGCCGAGTCTTTGTTGGCGGCCAATATCCTTTGGGGCATATTCATCGGGATCATTTTTGTAATGATCGCCTATAACTTCTTCATTTACCTCTTCACGCGCGACCGAAGTTATATCTTTTATGTGTTGTACGTTACTTTCATAGGCCTTACCCAAACTACCCTCAGTGGTTATACTTATCACTATTTGTTTGCGGGAGCGCCGGTATTGTTTCATAAGGGTATTATTATTTTCCCTGCGTTGGCGGGTATATCTGCCATCATGTTCGTGATGGATTTTTTGAATACCCGTCAACGAACGCCCAAACTCAACAAACTGTTTCCAATACCGATACTAC
>DASRTD010000070.1:0-5900 GCA_035656115.1 Mucilaginibacter sp. | reverse complement strand
GCTTACACATTTTTCCCTCTGGTCAGCATGGCTTTCTAAAACAACCCGCAAAAAGTTCATGGTTTGGCTATTGTGCAGAATGGTTGCGGGAAAACGGATGGTTAAAACAATGATAAACACAATCAAAATTTGAAGCGATGTTAAAGCGAACTTTTATTCCACTACTCTTGCTGCTGATTTCTTTCGGGATTACACACGCGCAAGATCGTACGATTTCGGTCGATGTAAATAAAGTTAAAGGAAATCTAAATACGTTCTTTAGCGAGTGTGTTGGCGCAGGGCGGGCCAACGAAGGTTTACGGGCCGACTGGCAGCGCCAATTACGCATGGCGAAAGAGCAGCTTGGCTTTCGCTACATACGGATGCATGGCATACTCCATGACGACATGGGAGTTTATTTTGAAGACGGACAAGGCAAACCAATTTATAACTGGCAGTACATCGATGAATTATACGACTTTTTGATCAGCATTAAGGTAAGGCCATTTGTTGAATTTGGATTTATGCCAAAGGCGCTGGCGAGCAAACCAACCACGCTTTCATTTTGGTTTTGGAAACCTAATGTGTCTCCGCCAAAGGATTATCAAAAATGGGATGATCTGATAGCTGCACTGGTTCGCCACTGGACTGAACGCTATGGTGAAGCTGAAGTAAAGCAATGGTACTTTGAAGTATGGAATGAACCCAATTTAAAAAATATATTTTGGGCCGGCGACCAGGACGAGTATTTCAAACTATATAAGGAAACCGCCAATGCCGTAAAGTCCGTATCACCGGCTTACCGTGTCGGCGGCCCGGCTACGGCGGGCAATGCCTGGATACCGGAATTTATCAATTACTGCACAACCAACAAGGTGCCGGTTGACTTTGTAAGCACGCACTGCTATGGAAACGACATTTTTATTCAGAAAACCGACGATGAAGTAACTGCTACCACCAAAAGAAAAAATGCCGTTTCAGGTGATGTAACGAAATCGAGAATGCAGATCAGCCAATCTTCGATGCCCAGCCTGCCGCTGCACTATACCGAGTGGAATTCCTCTTCCTCCTTTAATGATCACATCCATGATCACTATCGCCAGGCATCTTATATATTGGAGAAAGTAAAAAGGATAGGCAATGCGGCAAACTCCTTTTCCTATTGGACGTTCACTGATATTTTTGAAGAGGAGGGCCCCCGGCAAACCCCTTTTCATGGCGGGTTTGGTTTGATCAATTATCAGGACATTAAAAAACCGGCGTTTTACGCCTACCGGTACTTGAATCTTTTAGGCAAACAGGAGCTTCAAAATGCCGACACTTCCTCGTGGGTTTGCCGCGATAATAAAGGAGGTGTACAAGTATTGTTATATGATTTCACCGACAAGCTTTTCCCAGCTCTAAGTGATTCCAAAGCATTTTATTCCTCCGTTATTCCGCCAAAAGGCAAAGGGAAAGTCAGCCTTGTTTACAAAAACCTGGCGCCTGGAAAATACACGATGACTGTTTACAAAACCGGCTACGGCGCAAACGATCCCTATACCAGTTACCTGCAACTGGGAGCGCCGTCACAGTTAACTAAACCGCAAGTAGCATTGATCAAACAAAAAGACAATGATGTGCCCATCATGAGTAAGGCCGTTGTGGTTACCGGCAAAAAGCCGGTGGAGGAAAGTTTTGACCTGCTGGAGAATGATGTCATCCTGGTTACATTAAAAAAGGTCGGAGCATGAAAATTCTACACACCCTCGCTTTTTTATTAATAACGCTCCCCGTAGCGCTATTTGGCCAGGTTGGTCAAAAGAATAAAATCGAAAAATGGTTTCCCAAATACGATTTCAATCCATCGGTTTTTCAAAATCCGCCGATTCAGTTCGCTCCGTTTGCCCGTTGGTGGTGGCCCGGTAACAACGTTGATACGACCGAACTAAAAAGAGAGATCAATCTTTTTGCGGATAATGATTTTGGCGGCATGGAAATACAACCATTAAACCTATTTGTGCCCGGCACCGCGCAAGCGAGGGCAAAAGCGGTGACCTGGGATACACCCGACTACTATGCCAATGTGATTGCCGTAATGCAGGAGGCCAGGAAACGCGGAATGACAATAGACATGACCGATGGCAGCGGCTGGCCGCCCGGCGGTTCCTTCCTTTCAACGGATGACGGATTTATATCGCTGGAGTCGGCCTCGGTGGATTTGGCAGCTAATGGCAATGGCGCCGTTGCATTGCCCGCTATTACCAATACGAGCGACCGTCCTTCGCGGCTGGTTGCGGTGCTGGCTGCTAAAACGCTGCCAAAAAAAGCTGGGGATAAAACCAGTACCATTCCGCTGGATCCATCTTCGACTATTGTCGTCAGCCAATATGTAAAAAACGATTCATTGCGCTGGAAAGCCCAGGCGGGTAACTGGAGACTTATTGCTTTCTGGAGCAAGCCCGCCACGCAAAAAACCATGACGGCATCGCCAACACAGGGGCCCGTGATGAACCACCTCGACTCTACCAAGGTGCTGAAAAGTTACAAACATTTATTTGGCGACAGAACGGGTTTGGCGCCTTATTTCGGTAACCCGATGCGTGCAGTTTTTAACGATAGCTATGAATTTGCGGTCGATCGTCACTATTCCTACGGTTTCATTGACTATTTTAAAAAGCACAGGGGTTATGACATTACTCCATGGTTACCTGCAGAAACGCAAAGAGGGTATAATTATGTGACCTATATGCGGCCTAAAACAGACCCTGACTTTACTTTTTCGGACCAGGATTGGCGGCTAAAGTATGATTATGACCTCACCGTAAGTGAATTACTGGGTGAACAATTTATAAAAGCCAGCCGCGACTGGCTGGAACCACAGGGCTTGCTGCACCGGACACAGGCTTATGGTTTGAATATGGACATGATTGCCCAGGCCGGCCTTGCTTCGATACCGGAAACAGAAAGCATGCTTGGCCCCGAGGTTAATTTAAAGATCATGACATCGGGCGGCCATTTGTATAATCGACCTATTGAAACCTCCGAATCTGTTGTTTTTATTACGCGGGCTTATACCACTACGCCGCAGAAAATAAAAATTGCTGTTGATAAACTGTTTAGCGCAGGCGTTAACCAAATTATTTATCACGGTGTTCCCTACCGCTATACACCCGCTGATTTAGGCCCCGAAGGCTGGTATCCGTTTTCGACACCCCTGACGTCGGCAGTAAATTTTTCATCCAACCTGGGTGAAGGTAATATTTTTTGGAAAGACCAAAAGGACGTAAACGAATACATCAACCGGACACAATATGCTTTGCGTTCGGGAAAATGGCACGCTGATGTGCTTATCTATTTCCCATTTATGGATGTCGACGGTATGCCGGATAATCCGGAAGAAATTTTAGCAGGCGGGAATATTAAGGATGTGGAAGGCCCTTTGTCGGTTCATTCAGCGCCGAGCGCTGCAAAATCAAAGTGGGCGCAAAATGTTTACCCTTTGATCAATGCACTCGCCGCAAAAGGCATCACCTGGGATTGGGTGAATGATCGTTCGATACAGGACGCGCAGCTTACGCCCGGAAAACAGATCAACATCCGCGGAAACATTTACCAGGCGCTTATTTTGGCCGATGATTCCATTATCCAATTGAAAACCGCGCAGAAAATCAAATACCTGGCCGAAAAAGGGATGAACCTGATTGCCACGGGCAATTTGCCGTACCTGCAGCCTTCATTTTTAAATTGGCAGGAAAATGATAAGCTGACGGCACAGGCGATAAAGGCCGCATTGAAACAGGCGAACAGCAAATACTTTGAAAACACAGCAGGTATAGGCAAATGGGTTAAAAGCTTGTACCGACCGGTTGCATTTAATGGCGAATACCATTTCACAAGGGAGGTTCAGCGCGATATGAGCGATGGCAGCCGAATAGAATTTATTTGGAACAAAAGCGATGAATGGCAAACGTTGTCGTTATCACTGGATAAAAAGTATAAAACCAGTTATTGGTTGGATGCGGATAAGGGATGGGTCATTGGAATTGAAAGCTCCAAAGCAACATACCGTATGCCGCCTTATGGCTCAATTATACTTTTCGCGTCTGCTCTGCAGGATAAAAGAACAAGAGGGGCAAGAAAAAAGAGTCCGCCTATTGCCGGCGATCAATGGAAGCCGACCCTATCTATAGATCAATGGAATTTAAAAGCAGACACTGTCGAATTAAAAAACACCCCTTTGTTTGATTGGCGAACTAATGATCAACTTAAATTTTCGTCAGCCCAGGGTGTTTACACCGCTTCCTTTAGATGGGGCAACACCGAGAAATTGGCGCATTACTACCTTGACTTGGGAATGGTTTACTTCACTGCGGAAGTATATGTGAATGGCAAATTTGCTGGTAAGCGTGTTTTTGCGCCTTACATGCTCGATATAACCCATTTACTGGTTGAAGGAACAAATCAGGTGGAAGTTCGGGTTACAACCGGCCAATTGAATGGCTTTATCGGTAAAGCAAAGCAGGGCGATGCCCACTACAAACAATTTAAAAATAAGGAAGATCAGGTGATGGCCGCAGGTTTAATGGGCCCAGTTATCATCCGCGAAAAACAATAAAATGAAAGTTCAAAATAAAACCATTGTAGTTACAGGCGGCGGTAGCGGTATGGGCCGCGAATTAATACTTGCCCTGTTATCAAAAGGTGCAAAAGTCGTGGGATTAGATATTAATCAAACAGCCCTCGAAGAAACCGCGAAGCTTGCAGGGGAGAATGGGGCAAACCTGTCTACCTATGTCATCGACATCACCGACAAATCTACAGTCGAACAATTAGCCGCAAGGATTATTAAGGAACAAGGCTTTGTAGATGGGCTGATTAACAACGCAGGCATCATCCAGCCCTTTGTAAGAGTAAACGACCTGAGTTACGATCTGGTCGACCGCGTGATGAATGTTAATTTCTATGGAACACTCTACATGGTAAAAGCATTCCTACCACATTTGCTTACACGACCGGACGCGCACATTGTCAATATTTCGAGTATGGGTGGTTTTTTGCCGGTTCCGGGTCAAACGATCTACGGCGCATCCAAAGCAGCGGTGAAGTTGTTGACAGAAGGACTTCATGCTGAATTAACTGGCACAAATGTTAAAGTTACTGTCGTATTCCCAGGTGGAGTGAATACTAATATTCTAAAAAATTCAGGGCTCGAAATGCCGAAACCGTCGGAAGGTAAAGGCAAAACGCGTACCATCCTGTCAGCTGCTGAAGCAGCGCAAATTATGATAGACGGGATTGAAAAAGACAAGTACCGCGTGTTAGTAGGAAAGGATGCCAGGATAATGGACTTTCTGTACAGACTGAATCCCAAGTCCGCTGCGGCAATGATTACTAAACAAATGAGCAAGATACTTTCGAGGTAATTCGAAAAATGTTGGATAGTGTTGGCGATTCAAATACCATCGGGGCTAGGAAACCCCGATGGACATGAAATCTTACCCTAAATCTTTTCATTCAAATGCGATCTTTAAAAATCCAACACAGCATCTATTGCTTCATCTGCCTTTTTAAATGAGAAGTTTGACTGATATTTCATTGTTGTCAACAGGCTTTCATGCCTATACATTTTTTGTAATACTTTAGGGTGTATCTCTTTTTCTTCAGCCCGTTGCGCAAATGAGTGCCTTGCTTTATGTTGTGATGCATTCTTCGTGCTACCTATCCATTCCATGATTTTAACCATTGCATCGTTTAGGCGTTTAACCGTAAAAGCGATTTTTCTTCTGACCTCCATACGGTCGTCCAGAGACGCTAAATCCCATAGAAAAGGAAAGACCAAATCGTGTACATTTTTAGGGTCTTTTTGCCCGTCCCCGTATTGTTCAATGATTTTCATTGCCTTGGCTGGTATTTTAACAGAACCACTTTCACCGTTTTTT
>DASRTD010000069.1:0-3514 GCA_035656115.1 Mucilaginibacter sp. | reverse complement strand
CTTTTGTGCCAGCCATTGTACATCATCATCCGTATCGGCGTCCTCTATTCCCAATAAAACTAAAAAACCCGCCCCAATGGCCCCGGTTACCAGTTGATCAACCTTGCAGTTTGCTTCGGATACACGTTGTATTACTGCCCTCAATTGTTCAAGTATTTATTATCCCAAACATAAGAATTTTCAGACTTACGAAGTTTTTGAAACTTCGTAAGTCTATTTTCTCCAAAAACAGGTAAGTTCGCGGTTTATTTGTGTTATATCATAATGATTACTAAACGAGGTTTCACGACTACCATACTCCACTCCGACCGTTTGTCAAAACCCGAACACGGAGCGCTGCATAAACCCATCCATACCTCCGTAACTTTCGGTTATGACGAGGTGGAAGATTTGATCGAAGTTTTTCAAAACCGCAAAAAGGGTTATGCCTATTCGCGCCAGGGCAGTCCGACTGCGACAGCGCTTGAACATAAAATTACCCAGATGGAGCGTGGCATGGCCACCATTTGCTTTGCAACCGGCATGGCGGGCATAACATCGACCGTGCTCGCACTCATCAAAAAAGGCGACCATATTTTAGCCAGTTCGTACCTGTTTGGCAATACACGCAGCGTTTTCCAGTCGTTTATCGATATAGGGCTGGATATCAGTTTTGTTGATGCAACCTCGGTGAATAATGTCCGCGAGGGTATTAAGCCAAACACCCGCATGGTTTTTGTAGAGACGATTGCCAACCCCGCCACACAGATCGCCGACCTGGAAAACATCGGGGAACTTTGTGCCGAAAAAGGTGTCATTTATATGGTAGATAATACCATGACCTCGCCTTACCTGTTTAATCCCATAAACGTGAAAGCAAGTTTAGTAATGAACTCCCTTACCAAATACATCGGCGGCCATGGCAATGCGTTGGGGGGAAGCGTTACCGACACGGGGCTGTTCGACTGGACAAAATATCCCAATATTTTCGAGGGCTTTAAAAAACAGGTGGCGCCCGAGGCTTTCGGTGTAACCCAGATACGCAAAAAGGGCCTGAGAGATGCTGGCGGCACGCTCTCGCCTGAAGCGGCGCACACCTTATCCGCAGGCTCCGAAACACTAGCTTTGCGCATGGAACGCGCCTGCGACAACGCCTTTGCGCTGGCCACGTTTTTTGAGAGCCACCCGCACATTAAAAAAGTAAATTATCCCGGCCTCGAATCGCACCCGCAGCACGCTTTGGCCTGTCATTTGTTTTTGAAATACGGCGCGCTGATGAGCATTGAGCTGGACGAGAACATCGATTGTTTCAAATTCCTGAACAAATTAAAACTAGTGGTAAAATCAAGCAACCTGGGCGATACCCGTACACTTGCCATCCCGGTAGCACACACCATCTTTAACGAGCTCGGTCGCGAAAAACGCGCTGAAATGGGTATAGGGGAATCGATGATACGTCTGTCTGTTGGTATTGAAGATTTGGATGATTTGCTGCATGATTTTAAAAGTGCACTTGATCATCATTAACGCATGCGATCGATAAATTGATTTCTTTTGAAATCTAAAGAAAAGGCAATATTTTTGAACAAATCTCAAATCTATGCCTTTAAAATACGCATACCTTATCGTAATAATAAGTCTTTTTTTCAGCTCCTGTAAAAAAGAGTCTACGAAGCAGCAGCCCCAGTCCAATTTGGATATTTACGTGGTAGGAGCTTCGACAACTAAGAACTACGTAAACGTTGCGACTTATTGGAAAAATGGTGTTGGCCATTTGCTTGCCGATAGCTTAGGACATAGCCTTGCATACGCGGTTTGCGCCAGCGGTAACGATGTTTATATCGCTGGCTATACATCGGCAGGGGCCGTTTATTGGAAAAACAGTATTATGACAGTCCTCTCGCCCAATGCGTCCGCAACAAGTATTTGCACGGACGGGAACGATATTTACTTTGGCGGATACGTCATACAAAACTACAATAGTTACCCCGCATACTGGAAAGACGGCACCCTAAACATGGTATCTACAACTACACAGGGCGCAGTTAACAGCATTGTGGTAAGTGGCGGCACGCTCTACCTGGGCGGGTATGTGACTTCATCTACTACTGCTCAAAAAGCGGTGTACTGGATAAACGGGGTTCAGCAGGATTTGACATCAGGAGGATTTCCGGCCAGAGTTAACGGCATTGATGTGGACGGTGGAAACGTTTATGCAACAGGAGTTTGGGAAAGCGGAAGTGGCACAGATGTAGCGACGGATTGGCGCGATAAAACACATACCGCACTATCCGATACCACTGTTGAAGCAAATGCAAGTGCCATTAAAGTGATTGGAGGTGATATTTACGTAACGGGCTATTTTAATACCCAAGGGGCTGCAGTTTATTGGCGCAATGGCTATATGAATACGCTAAGCACTAATTATTTTGAAGCTACCGGTATCGCAGTAAACGGCACGGATTTATACATCTCCGGGTTTAAGTTTACTCCGGGTGAGCCTGCTATTTTAGCTGGTGCAACCGCCTGTTTTTGGAAAAATGGAACTTTGATCCAACTTCCGCCGGGCGACGACGGTTCTGCAATGGCTTATGGTATTGCGGTAGTCCCAAAATAGGATCGCTGTATAGTTTACCCCCTCGTCTCATTCCCGTTGTAAATACTCAGGTAACTTTCATACCGGGATAACGTGATTTCTCCGCTTTGCACCGCTTGAAGTACCGCGCAGCCCGGCTCGTTAATATGGCGGCAATCGTTAAAGCGGCAGTCGTGCATGCGGTCGCGCATTTCGGGGAAAAAGTGGCCGAGCTCCTGTTTTTCGATATCGATAATCCCCAGTTCTTTTATACCCGGCGTATCGATGATAAAACCTCCGCCTGGAAGTTCAAACATTTCGGCAAAAGTGGTCGTATGCATGCCCTTGTCGCTCCAGTCAGACACCTCGTTGGTACGCAGGGAAAGCTCGGGCAGCAAAGCATTGATCAGGCTTGATTTGCCAACACCGGAATGACCTGAAAACAAAGTCACTTTGTTACTCAATAGTTCCTTTACCTGGTCAATATTCGTTCCTTCCAGCGCCGATACTTCGTAGCACGGGTAACCGATATGTTGATAGATCGACATAAAATCCGCCAGTACCTCCATACCTTCTTCACTAAAAAGATCGAGTTTATTAAAGATCAGTTTCGCCGGGATATCATAGGCTTCAGCGGTCACCAAAAAGCGGTCGATAAAACCAAGTGAAGTTCGGGGGGATGCCAAAGTAACCACCAACACCGCCTGGTCGAGGTTGGCGGCAAGTATTTGCGCCTGCCGTGAAAGATTGATGGATTTGCGGATAATATAATTTTTGCGCTGGTGCAGGTTAGTGATAACGCCGGTTTCCTGTTCGGGTTCCATTTCAAAATCCACGATATCGCCCACGGCAAGCGGGTTGGTGGTCACCATCCCTTTGATGCGGAATATGCCTTTTATGCGGCATTCCACTCTCAGCCCATCTTTTGTCTGAACGGTGTACCAGCTTCCGGTTGATTTG
>DASRTD010000068.1:0-35062 GCA_035656115.1 Mucilaginibacter sp. | reverse complement strand
ACTTACATGCTGAAAACAAATGGACCTATCCCAGACATTGATAAGCTTTCATCAATATTGAGGACATTTATTATAAAATACTGGATTGGGGAAATTTCACAATCATCTACGATAACTATAAATGGCGATCCTTACGGTGTGTTTGAATATCAAGCCGGTTTTACCTCTTTTTTTACAGGCAAAAAGTAAAACCCCCACCGATTTCATCAGCAGGGGTTCCCTAAGCACCATTTTTCTAAATTATTTTGTCGTAGCTTTTTTTAGTTCTGTTACTTCGGCGCGGCCGTTGTGGGCAATGGTTTTGATTTGTTGGTAGGCTTTGCGCAATCGTATTCCGGCGGATTGGTTGCCTTTGTTGTAGAATTTGGTGGCATCTGCTTCTGTGGCGGCCACAAGTTCTTTTAATTTTTCAAATGCGTTCATGATTTTGAAATTTTATGGGTTAATATTTGGTTAATTGATTGTTATAAAGCGGGTTTAGACGGCTATGCCGAGGTCTTCGCCCTCGTCTTTGCCTTTTCCTTTGCCTTTATCTTTACCGAGGTCTTTGTTAATTGCAGGCTTCAGGAACGGCTCCCGTTTCATTTTTTCGCCTTTGGAGTTGAAAAAGTCCAGGGTTTTGTAGCGAGGTACGGCCTCTACCTGTACGGTGTGTTCTTTGTTGTCCTTGCCAGTTATGGTCAATTGCAGGCGGTCACCATTTTTCATAGCCTCCATAATGGCTTCCTTTTTGGCGGGGTCGGCTAATTCTTTAATTTTGAAATTATCCAGCGTTTTTTCGAGGTTAAAGCCAAAATTTGGGTCGTTCATTTGCTTGAATTTATAGTTGCCGTAATCATCTTTTTTCTGGTCAAAATCAAGGCTGATCCAGGCTTTATAGGCTTCCCCGTTATTGGGGTTCAGCATATTGTCGCGGTGGACGGTACGGTGCTGTACCATATTTGCGGCCTGCGGTGCGGAAAAGCCGACACCGTTTTTGACATAAAACGTTTGTTTGATGGCCGAAGAAAAATAGGCTTGCTTGAAGTCAGGATTAACAAAGTTGACTTTCCCCGTTTCTTTGCTGGCCAGTAACTGCCTGCTTTCGGGGCTTTCGCCTAATGCCAGTTCACTTGTCCCTTTTTGCTTTTTGAAAAATTCTACAGCATCGTTTCCGCTTTCAAATTGCCGCACTAATGGCCTTTCGGGATTATCCTTGTTTTCGGTCAATACCATGTATTGCTGATTTTCAACGGCAGGCGGTATTTTCCCGGCAACTGCCTCGAATTTATTAAAGGAATAATATTCCGATTCGTTGGATTTACGGAAATGAAGAGTCATGTCAACCCCATTGTTATTGTCGCCGGGCAAACGGTCTTTTAACGTGAAATAGCTGGCTTGGCTTTTCATGTTCTGTTCCATTTCCTCGGCTACCTTTGGGCTAAAGCCTAAATCTTTGATCTCGCTTTTGAGGTCTTGCAAATTGTTTAAATTCATAATGATCGGTATTTTGGATATATGTGAATAATAAGATAAATGACGCTGGATGAAATTGCCGACGGGTTGGGTCATATCAACCTCTGGTATCGCGCATTGCGCCAGTTTTTCGTAACAGGTATCAAACGAAACGATCCGGTCCAATTCCATCTTGGCGTAATATTTTTGATCTATCAACGCATGCAAAGGGTCGTTGCGGTCATCGCTATACTGCCAGGCGATATGGCGTATCAACAACTCTTCGGCCAGTTGTTTACCAACTGCTGAATCAGTGTACAGACTTGTCAGATCGTTTAATATACCGGGCACGGTTATTTGCCCACATTCCGCTATTTGCTTGTTTTCCGGGAGTTCACCTATCAGGAATGGATAGTCATACGACCAATTGACCGTTTCGATGCGTTTTTCTAATGCAATAGTATCTAAGCCGCCGATGACCTGGTGTTCCAGAGGCACCCGGAGCAACCCGGCATGACCATCTTTAAAACGAATATCTATACCGTTGGTCTCGAATTTCATTTGTAAGAATAAGCGGTCGTAATCCCTGATAGCCCATTGGCGAACAAAAAATAAGGGGTGATCGCCTCTTTCAAATTCGGCTAAACCATACCTAACGGTGCCTTCAGAAAAGCCTGCATCCAATAGCGTTGTTTCAAACTCCTTAGCGGTCATGGCGGTCCTTTTAATGACGCTGATTATTACGTAGCAGCACTGGGTAATCCTTTTTTAGCTTTACTTTGATGCGTTTGACCTTTTTTGAAAAAAGCCCTTTCGCAGCCTCGACTCCGGCACCGGCTAATTGCGTGGTCATGGATTGATCCATTGTCATCAACTGCAAACTTTCAACCGCATTATCCGAACCGCTGCGCATGGCATCCTGTGTTACCAAGTCGGGCGCACGAATACCCTCCATTCCGTCCATATCATATACCGTTAGGTCAACGGGCAAAATGGAAGTGCCTAAACGGATGTTTTTGATGTTTAAAAGCAGCCGCTGGTTGGTAACCTGCACATAACCATATACATAGGAGCCTTTCGGGATAGACTGCCCTTTAAGGTTTAATGAATCTACTAAGCGCAGTTTGACAGATGAACCTTGCATTACTTTTTGATTGTCCACGATAATGGCCCGGAATGCTTTGTACAAGCTGTCCGGCTGTTTGGCTTCCTGTTGTTTTATTTTTGCAGTTACCCGTTCGGGGTGTTGTATATCCAGCAACTTATTCATAATGCCATCCAATTGCTTCATTTGCGGGTCGTCTGCATTTTTGTTGTTCATGGCTTTCATCAGCTTTTCCAGCTTGGCGGCTTCGGCATCTGTTTGGGTAGGCGTTGTTACCGGGCGCGAAACAGGCTGTTCCGGTTGGTTAACTATCCGGTTAATTTGCGCCAGTTGCTGGTTGATCTTTTTGACATTGGCCTGCGCTGAATTTGCAGGGGGCTGTTTACTTGCTGAATTTACTAAACTGTCAAAACCAAGTTTGGAAATGAAGTTACTGCCGTCATGTTCCTTTGCCGAAATAGAATCCCGTTTGCTCTTTTCATAGAGGCTTAGTTTATCCTGTTGTTTGGCGTTTTTGTCAAATTGTGCGCCGGGTAAGTTGGCGTTAATGCCTTTTTGCGCAATTGCTTGTTCCCCTGGGTTTCCTTTACCGCCGCCTAACGCATAAAAGAAAAAGGCCACAAGCGGTAAAAAGATGAGGGGCAACACCAATAGAAACTTTCGTTTTCGTTGTGCCTGAATGGTTAATTGTTCCATAATTTTTTATTGTTTTTATGATGATTAAAAAATTGATTTAATGAGCAGCCATAAGCTACATCCGCCGAATACAAGGCAAAAAATCAATAGCGCCACGAGTTTGGATGTCTTGTTCCAATACTGCGTTTTCCGTTCGAGGTAGGCAGCGGCTTGCCGTTGCCTGCGGATAATGGCGTTTGCGATATGGCTGGCCAACGCATCGCCACGTTGAGCGGCGGGGCGCTTTATTGGTTTATTTTTAAATTTCCACATAGCTGTTTATTTGGTGGTTGTCGCCTGGTCTTTATTTTCGAGCGTTTCCCATTTTTCTATAAGAAATCCGTGCGGGTTATTGTCGCTGCGGGATACGTTACGGGCATATCCCTGGGTAATTAAACTACGGCTAAGTGTTCCGCTTGTCCGTACTAATTTTTCAGTCGCAAAGCATTTGAAATAAAAGGGATACTGGTTGATGTCCAGTTGGACGCTATCTACATTGATTTGCTGGCTGATATTACCGGAAATGAGGTTGGCATAAAACCCGCTTTCCCGCAGGTTATCATAGGCGGTCTTTGCCGAGCCATCAGCTAAATACAAGGCTTTGGTAATGGTCGCCTGCACTTGTTTATCATCGGGATCAAGCGTAAAAAAGTCATGATGGAATACCTTAATATGGTCGCGCAGTTCAACAGGGATATTATCCTTACGGTCGGCGGCAAACGCCTCCAGTGCCTTGCCATTAGCCAATATGTAGATATGGCTTTTATAATTGTCCGATGATTGGTAGCTTTTAAATATGGCAAAGCAGGATATAAAAATGCAGGCCGCTATAAGCAGATAGCTAAATAGCTTGATGTGCTTAAACGCCGTGTCAATATTTTTGAGTTGTGTAAACATGATCTAAGATTTGGAGTTACCGGATAGTTTGTCTTTTTGGTGGTTATTGCCCGAGCCGCCGCTATTATAACCGGCCCTGAAGTCGGACGGTGCATTGACGAGGTTAACATAACCGTTGTGCGCCCTTGCGCCCATATCAGCACCTAAATTAGCCCCGGCGACCATTGCTGAACTGGCTACTGAGGTGCCTCCTACCAACAGGCTGTTTACTTTCGTTACCATACTGTTACCGCCATGCGCGTGTACAACGTAATTGGCGATGGTTGGAACGCAGAAATAACCTACTATTCCAATTAAAAGAAATATCAAAAACGCGGTGTCTGTCGGGCTAAAAAAGGTATCGCCTGCACTTTGAATTTGCGATATATCCAACTGCAACATATTTTGTTCGACCTTGCCTATGATGCTGCCAAAAATATTGGCGATAGGCAACCATAAAAACACATTGATATACCGGGCAATCCATTGGGTTAAACTATGTTGCAGGCCGTCAAATACCGAAAAGCCAAATACTAACGGCCCGATGATAGCCAGCACAATTAAAAAGAATGTGCGTATCGTATTGATGCAAAGTGATGCAGCGGCGTACAGCACTTGTAACACTTCGCTCATCCATTGTTTGATGCTGTTCCTGAAATCATAGCTTTGTTTGGCCATCCAGAATTTTACATCATTGCCGATGCCGTCAAATACACCCTCGTTGGTATGGTCGGGATCGTCAGGATGCGAATACTTATACCAGCGGTCCTGGTCACCGTTCCCGGTTGCGCCGACATACATTTGATAAGATGAGGTTGTTTTTTCCGCAGCTTCCTTTTGTTGCAGTAAGGCAGTTATCGCGGCATTGCTGTCGGTAACCATACTTTGGGTGGCGCTTACCACGGGTTGCAGTATCCCGTTCATAAGGGCGATCACCATTGGAAAAAGCATAATAGCTATGCCGAGTGCGAAAGGCCGCAGCAAAGGATAAAAATCGATAGGTTCGGCGGCGACTATCTGCCGCCATACCCGCGAGGCAATATACCACAAGGCGGCAAACCCGGCGATGCCCTGCGCCGCGCCGATGAGCGAACTGCAAAGGGGAAGCATTTGGCTATACACGTTGTCCAGCACGGGCTGCATCCCGGTAAGACTGGAAGCGATGCCGTCTGCCCGGCTCCAAAGCGGCAGTTGCAGTAGAACAAGCAATATGCCGGTTGTATAAAAAAGTTTCTTTTTCATGTTAATACAGGTTTTTGAGTTGTTGGATATCACTTTCTTCTTTGGCCCGTTGCAGGGCAAGGATATTGACCTGGTTATCAAAATTTCGCAGGAAGACGAGTTTGCTTTGCGTGTCGCCGTAGATATGGTCAATAGCCTGTAAGCGTTCAGCATCGCTCATGCGCAGGTTCCCGGCAGTCAATACGTTAGCCAAATTGGTTAAGTTGTTGACGCTTTGGGTGAGTAGCTGGCTGAAAACGCTGTTTAAATAAATAATTTCCGTTGCGCTGAAATGGCCGTTGGCATTGGCCTGTTGTAAGGTGGCCTTATACTCCGATACAATGCTGGCTTGGTTAGTGATAATATCGGCGATGCGGCCATATTTTCGCACTTCCGGGCTGATAGCCATGAGGCTGTTTAAAAATGCGGAATGTAAATTAAAATTGCCTTCGGAAATATCTTTGACCTCGCCATAGCCTTGTGTTAACAGCGTATAGCCGGACTTCATATCACCCAAAATGGCTTTGAATTGGGTCAGCTTTTCAATATCCAAAACCAGTTGCTGAACATCCTGCGCGGTAGATTGGGCTTTTGTTGGCGTAAAGCTGAAGGCTAAAAGCAAAACGCTTGACAACCGGATCGCCCATTTTTTAATTGATTCCATACAGTTGATTTAAAGTTTGAATACTTTGTGTGTCCTGGTTTCTTTGTGCAGTCAGCAGCCGGACTTGGTTGGCAAATGAGCAGGTGAAAACATATTTATCTTTTATAGCTGCGGAAACCTTATTGATCCGTTTAATACGCTCATCATCGGATAGTACCAGTTGCCCCGGTGTTAAGGCCGTTTGCAAATCCGTTAAATCTTTAGCGCATTCGGCAATTACCTGCTGTTGCACCGTTCCGATATAAACTTGTTCCTGCGAGGTTAACCCTGATAGGCTGTTGATTGTATTAAACTGGTTAATAATACTTTGCTGTTGGGCTTCGATGGTGGTTATATCTGTGGTATTTTTGATATTCGGATTAACCCGGCTCAAGGAATTATAATAGCCCTGATGTAACCCAAACTCCGCATTTTTAAAATTGGTGACCGAACCCCATTCAGTTTTAAAGATCGTGTAACCTTGCCGGATACCGGTTTCGCAGGCGTTCAATGCCGCAACCTGTTGCTCCAGGTTTTTGATCAGGGTTTTGCCCTGCTCAAACCAGTCGGCGAAACTTTGCGCGTGTGATGGCTGAAAGCTTAAAGCGGAAAGCAGAAAGCCCAACAGGAAAACTTTTAGTTTATTGGATGCCATAATATTGTTTTAAGGTTTGTACTTCGTTTTCGTCTTCGGCGCGCTGGAGGCTGAGCATTTCGTTTTCACTGTTGAAGCGTTGAAGGTCGTTGTAATTGGTATCCATGTGGTCGGCAGCTTTATTGATGATGTCCATCCGCTTTGCATCCGGCATTTGGGTTTTGTTGCCGTTGATCACTAGCAGGATTTGGTCAAGGTCATTGACGGATGCCTGTAAGATGCCGGAATATACCCTGGTCATATAAGCCAGTTCATCGGCGTTAAAATGTTTATCGTTTTTGAGCAGCGCCCAAGCCTGGTTATAAGAATTGACGAGCGTAACCTGCTTTTGCGTCATTTCAGCAATGCGGGAATAGTAGGCAATGGCCGATTTGATTTGCCATAGTTCCTGGTAGTAAGAACTGAACAGGTCTTTTTGCTTCTGCGACCAGTCGGATATTTCGGTGAGTTTAAGCCTGGATAATTGATTTTCCAACGCCTTTTGCGCGTTTTGCAGCCATATCGTTTGGTTCTGCATTTGCTGTACCTGTAAATCAATGGCGCGTATTACCCGGCCTACGGTTGACGAGATAACAGAGCCGACAATAAATTGCGCATCCGAATCTTTGGGTATGGATACAAAGATGGTCATAGCGGATATAGGTAGAATTACCATGTATTTTTTCATAATAGCCCCCTGACCCCCTAAAGGGGGAATGTTTAAGCGTTAATAAATTTTGTTAATTGATAGGGTTAATTGAGTTTTTTGTATATGCCCTTAGCGTTTACAATGAGGATGTGTTTTGCAGGGTCAAAGGTGAACGTCTTGCCTTTGGTAGTTTCCTGTAACACCTGCCGCCCGTCATCATAAATACCTTGCAGGTTTTCCGTTTGATGTTGCGGCGGTAATAGTTTGCCGTCGCGTATGACCTGGTAGGTGGTGTGCCTAATGATCTGGCAGGCATTGCCGTTAAAGACGTTAATGATTAGCGTATCATCGGCTTTGCTAAATTCACCGGTTACGCTTTTGGTATAAGTGCCCGGTATAAATGCTTTGACCGGATCGGCCTGGTGGCAGGCAGTTAAGCCCAACAGGGCTATCACCGTTATCTTAATTAAGTTTTTCATAATTTATATGTTTATGGTTTTATTCCTGAGTTCCTGGGCTAAGGTTCTGATCCCCTTTTCCATGCTGCCGTATTTCTCGGCATATTCCTGCACCTTCAATTTTTCTGTTTCTTCAGTGGAATAGGCTAAATATTCTTCAACGGATAATTCGTTACGGTAAACTCTCATCACCTGCCCGCCCTGGTCGATAAATACTTCACGGTAGCTTCTGCCGGGTTCGTTGGCTTTGTTGACGGATAGTTGCAGGGTTTTGGCTTTGCCGGACAATCCTAATACTTGCTGCAAGGCATCGAACTTGTTCATGAATTTGCGCATGTCCAACAATAGCTTGGTGTCGGAAAGATTAATGACGGTTTCTTTGATAATCGGCGAATTGATGAGGTCGTCCACTTCCTGCGTAATCAATGCGGCTATTCCGTTAAACTTTCTAATCGTTTTATATAAATATTTTATGAAATGCGCCATGCCGGACTTGGCGATGGCCACCCATGCTTCATCTATGGCAAGCATCTTGCGTATGCCTTTCAGCTTACGCATTTTATCAATGAACATTTGTGTAATAATGATGGTCGTTACCGGAAACAAAATGGGATGCGACTTGATATTGTCCAACTCAAATACAATAAATCGTTCGTTGAGCATATCCAAATTTTCGGTTGCGTTCAGCAGATAGTCAAACTCACCGCCCTTGTAATAAGGGTTCAGCACATATAGGAAATTGCCGATATTAAAATCGGTTTCTTTAACATTACCGTCTTTTAATACCTGTAAATATTCCAGCATCAGGAAGTCGTAAAAGGAATTAAAGCCGGGAAATATATCGGGGTTTTTGGCCAGGTATTTATAATACAGGGTTATGGCGTTGGAGATAGCCACATATTCTGACATGGCATAACCCTCGTCTTCCCGTTTCCATAGTGCGATTAGCAGAGTCTTCAAGCTTTCTTTCTTCTCGGTATCCAGTACCTCGCCAGCAGCTAAATAAAATGGGTTAAACCTGATTGGGTTTTCTTCGGTATAGATAAAATAATAGCCGCCTACCAGGTCACAAAGTCCTTTATAGCTGCCGCCAATATCAATCGTCACGCAATGGGTGCCCTGGTCATATAGCGTCCGTAGCATGTGGTTGACCGTCATACTTTTGCCACCGCCGCTGCCGCCGCAAACAAACAGGTTGCGGTTGGTAATCGTGCCGTTTTTCATCGGCTGGTCAAACAAATCAACCCACACCGGCCTGCCATACAGGCGCTCCCCGAAGCGGATGCCGTTTGCAGCCGATGGGTAATTGCCGTCGGTATTGAGGAAACAAGTCGCTTGTTCCAGGAAAGTATCAAAGGTGTCGTTGACAGGAAAATCGGCAGCATTGCCCGGCAACCCTGCCCACCAGATTTGTGCGGCCCCGTCTGTTTCCAGTTTGGCGGTCGCGTCAATTTGTGCCATCGCCCCGCTTACATGGTTCTTGATCTCCTGTAATTCATTCCTATCATTTGTCCAGGCCAGTATATTGAAATGCGCTTTAACAGGCAACCGCTGTTCACCTATGGCCTCATTCAAAAAATCGTTGGTCGCATCCCTGGCAATCGCGTTCTCGCGGCTGTAACCCGATAAGGATTGCAGGCGCAGTCTTTTCTTTTCCAGGTTTTTTAGCGTTTTTGGCGCATCTTCGATAAAGATGTACTGGTTCAGGATATGGTTACAGTCTAATAGTAAACCGAGTGGGGTTGCAAAACCAATGCTGAACCGCGTTTTATCGGTACTGTAATTTTCATAATCGATACGGCTGCCGCAAAGCGCGGGCAGATCTTCTACATCTGAAAGTGTAAATAGCTGGCAATGATTATTACCGATGCGTATTTCGTCTTTTAAGTGAACATCTTTAATAAGCGGTTTTTCTTCAGGGCCATTTAAAAAACAATATTGTTCAATTACCCCGGCCTTTGTTTTTGTTCCGGCCAATTCATCCTCCGTTAGCCTGCGCAAACGAATACCACTATCGGTCAATATCCGTTCAAAAGCCCCGGCCCGTTCTGTAAAATCCCGGAATAGTTGCGGATCAAGAGTTTGCACCGGAACAGGCGACTTGCGCATCAGGCCGGAATAGCTACTGGTAGGAATTTTACGGCCACCCGGTTTTTTGGTGAGATAGATATAACAACGGTGATCGAGATAGGCGCGGCCATTGTAAAATTGTTCGCTGGCATTAGCCAAAAAACTTTGCCGTTCATCTATCTTACCCCGGTAGTTGCCTTTGGTAAAATGATCCTGCTGGTGAACAATGGTAAATGGTGATAATACTTTAATCGCTTTTACCGTTGCCTGGTGCCCCGCCTCATAATCTTGTACGGAGCGGGTAAAGATGGATTGCAGGTTAACTTCATAACCAATGGTAATGTCACCCCGCCTGGAGAGGATACAATCATTTTCCACTTTATAAACAGGTAATATGCTTTCTATATCAACCATTGCGGCCCCTCCGTAAATCCATCCCCAAAAGAGATGGACTTGATTTTAGTTGAATAAATGTTTTTCTTGATTTGAATTTGAGATAGGTCGGCAAACTGCGTTTGGCGTTCTTTTTGAGCAGGCCATATTGCCCGTATTTGTGGCTCATGCGGAAAACGGAAAGTACCAGGGTTGTACCTGAACTGCCGATGAGTAACAAGCAGATATAGGTATTTACCCCGCAGATATAGAGGATGGCAAACAACAACATCAATACCACTAAGCTACCGGCTAAATACCCTATATATTGGGCTTTGAGGCCCTTAAAGGTAATCGCCTTGTTGATGCCCTTATTGATCTGGTACACGCTGCTCATAACCCAAAGAATGATTTGATTACAGTAGCGACTACTACCAAAAAGATGCAGGAACCAAACCAGGCGGCGGCTACCTTATTGGTATCAGGCTCTCCCTCATTCCATTTTCTAAAAACTTTGATCGCGCCTACAATGGCTAAAACTGCGCCGATAGCATACATCAGGTTACAGCCTGCATCGAAGTAACCTTTGACCATCGAGGTGGCTTGCGTGATGCCTGCCGAGCCGTCCTGGGCTTTTGAACATAAAGCTGAAAGCAAAAAGGTAAAAGTTATAAGCGCAAAACGGTAGTATTTATTTAATTTCTTTTTCATGGGATGATTATTGTTTTATTGCCAAAGGTTTTCGAGTTCTTCGTCTGTGATTTCAAAGGGCAGATTGGTGCGGATATAGTCGTTGAGCGCGTCCTGGTTGGGGCTTCCTTTGATCTTCGGGTATTTGGTGCTGACCAAATCAAAAAGGGATATAAAATCTTCCTTTGTACCATGATCTCTCTCGAGGATGTAGAAGATGGATTTCAATTCTTCCAGCACATCGGGCACTACGCCTAACTGTGTTTCTTTTGGTTTGGCTCCAAAATCAAACCCACTTAGGCTAACTGAATTTAAACCCTCCGGCTCTTTGGCTTGCCCCATCAGATCATCTTCGTCCTCTAATTCTTCTTCCCACTCTCTTTTTAATCTTTCCGGTTTTCTTTTACCGCTCAAATAATGCTGTAATTCCTGCCGGAAAAACAGTAGGCCAACCGTCACATAGTAAATGACGACCAGTACGGCAGCCGTATACACGAACTGCTGCCAGGTGAAAAAATGTAACATCGTATTTTGCTTTAGCCCCCGGCTCCATTACCGGGGGTGAAGCAAAATTGGCAAGACCTGAAAGGCCCAAAGCCAAAGCCATAAGCGGCGCGGAAAGATTTATTGTTGTTTTTTCTTAGGTTTTAATTTGAGATCATCATCGATACGGCGCAAGATCGCGTCCCGCATTTGGTCCAGATAATTGGTAGGACTAATCATTTTCCGTTCCTTAATTTCGGTAAACCGGCGGTAAAAACGGCTTAAATTGACTTTTAAGCCTTGCTCCACCCAGGTTACAATATCCTGTAACTCCACCTTACCATGATTGATCTGTTGCGTATCATAAATACCATAGATTAGCTCTACCAGGTTACAGGCTTCACCAGTCCAGCGCATATCCACACCGTTTACTCCAAAATCGGGCAAACGCACCTCTTCCAGTAAGCGTTCTTTCAGCATTTCATAGGCTTTGATTTTCGCAAATACATGATCTGCATAGGTCGAAAATTCGGGGTCGGTTTCTATAATGTCCGGCATCAGGATCGTATCCAGCGATTTGCCACGGATACAACATAAATGATCCAGTTCCGTAGCTTTCATCTTCAGGTACTGGCGAAAGAAATTCACCTGTTCCAGGTACCTGTCCACCGTCCTGGTCTCATCCAAATAATAATGATTGATCACTTCGTTATCGCCGACAGGGACGCGGCTATCAATATGGTGCCACTCAGTATAGTAGATATACCAGGCAAAAAGCATTGGTTTAGCTTCTTTAAAACAGTAAACTTCTTCGATGTCGTCTTTAAAGCCATATTTGACAACCTGTTCCCGTAACCTGTTCAGGTATTTACGGATACCATGAATGATCGCAGATAGGCGGTCGAAACCGTTTGGATTTTCCTCGATGATCCTGTCCATCTCCCTCAAAAACTCTGTATAGAGTTCATCAAAAAACGTTTTGAGCATATATTCAACTTTAAGTAATATCAGCCCCAACCACAGGGCCGAAATATGTCAAATTTTTTCCATAAGCTTTCTCATTGGTGTGGCTACAAAAATCCTGAGCCGTCGCCAATAAAAAGTGCCATAGTTAGCGCAAAACGCAAATTTGTTAACTTTAATTTAATGTTTGAGTTTGGCCCGTAAACCCCGGAGCGTACTTTGACCAATCAGTAAAAATGAGGCAATGTCGCTGTCCTTTATTATTTTCCCGGCTTTTAATAGTTCGGGGTGCCGTTTGTAAAATTCCGCTACCATATCCATCCTTTCCAGACCCAGCATCCGTTTCGTTTCCAACTCTTTCTTTTCCTTGTCGGCCAGTATGATCATTGCTTGTTCCTGCGTGTCGGGAAACTTGCTGTAAATGGTATTGACTTCTTCATAAGTGAGATGCAGCACATAAGTACCCTTGCAAGCCACCAGCTCATAATCAGAGGGAGTTTGTTCGGTGAAACTTTTACCAGAAATGATCTCGTCCCTAGAAAATATATTGACCACATGCTTGTCGCCTTCCTTTTCGGTATAGTGATTAGCCATCATAAAACCACTGGATAAAAAATAAGCCTTTTTGATTACCTGGCCCTGCTCGTAAAGCACCTCGTCTTTTGCAAAATATTGGGGCTTCATAATTTCTCCTAAATATTCATAGTATGCCGGGCTTTGTTTTTTGTAGCTATCGAGTGTTTTATAGAGCCGGTTTAGTATCTCCTGGTGTTTCTTCGTGGGTGGTTCGTTTTCATTGGCGCTCTGGAGCGCTTTGCTTAAGTTTTTCATAGGTTAAAATTTGTTTTCATAGGTAACAGGTATTCATGTTTAGATTTCAATCCAAACCGGATATGCACTGGTTCAAATGCCAAAAAAATCAATATTGATTTGCATTTAAAACCGGGGGCGGTTGCCGGAGGATTACAAAAATCCTGTAAATGCACGGGTTACCTGAACTGAGTAAGTGGCACGGGTATGCCAGGAAAACCGAACAGGCAAGCCCGCACACTCGCAGGCCGCACTTGCTCTCGTTTTCCTAAAAAAATTACCCGTTTTCTTATCTGAGAAGCGTTACGTACGCTGTATATTGTAAATTACTAAATGTATAAATCAGTAATAGTTATGTTTTATCTTTCTTTTTCATAGTCTGTTTCCTAATTGGTAAATGTATATTATTCGTTGTTCTTTCTATCGTATTTATCAAACCAAAGCGCGGCGAAGGCTATCACCACAAGGATTCCGCAAAAGAATTTTGGTATCATAATGTTTGAGCCTCCACATAAGTACATATTGTTTTTGTTTCCGATTAATACCAATCATTCCCCCGATTTTTCAACCGGCTCTTTTAATTTCATATATTGCATGATGCCATAGTTCTTTAAATATTTAAACGGGTCAACGCACTCATACCATTCCAAGTGTTCCTGGTATTCTTCACCATCTTTCATATAAGTAATCGTTTCCCCGATATCCAATTTCTTTTTTGGCGGCAAGAAGCCCTTGTTATCGCTTAATAAAAATATCCGGTAATGTCTCCATTTCCCATCTTCCCCCTTGATCGTCCTTTCACGGATAATACCTTCCTTTATCCATTTTGTCAATACTGTGCCTTTCAGGCCAAAATATTTCTCCAGTTCATATTCTGTATAGTAGCTTTCTTTATTCGCTGTTATCCTTCCCGGAATAATCTTTTGATCCACCGCATTCTGACAAAGCCTGCACTTCAATCCATATTTATCATACCAGCCATTCTTCGTACTATCACCGCATATCCGGCATCCATAACCAGCCTTATCAAACTCGTAGCCCCCAGGAAACTCTAACAGTTTTTGTTCCCATTCCGCTTCCTCCATCACCTGATCCAGGGTAAGCTTTGCCATTTTGTTCATGAACTCCAGTACCTTTTCCGCTTCTTCTTCCGTAACTTCAGTACCATGTTCTTTCAATATCGCCATCGCTTGTTTTGGCGTTATCTTCTGCCGCGGCTTATCAAAATCAAACAAAGGCGAATCTTTCGCGGTCTTATTATTTTGCTCAATTACTTTAACAGGCTGCTTTACAAGTGTGGTAATTCTAACCGTCTTTTTGGGTGCAACATCTTTAACGTCTTTTTTGCCTGTACGCAACTCACCCTCCAACAATTCATCCGGCCTGATCTTATAGAATCGGCAAAGCTTTAACATCAGTTTCAAACTTAGTTCAGACCAGCCATTTTCAATCGCCAAATAATCTGCCACCGGCACGTCCAGCATAAAAGCAACATCTTCCTGGCTCAATTCATGCAGCAACCTGTATTTTTCCAACTTTTCCCCGGCTTTATCCATAACTGATAAAAAAGCGCTGCCGGCATTACCACCGGCAGTCGCCTCATTAATCAACTTCAACTAAAACTAAATTAAAGTATCTACGGCACCATCCTCCGCTTAAAGGCTGTACCTTGTATTAACTATTAAACTGATTTCATTATACGATATGAAAAAACGAAAAAGAACGAAGCGAATATCTTTTATTATACAGCGCAACAGCAGGTTGATTTCAAGCATTTTGATATGTTTTCTGAAGCAATCTAAAATTATTTGTGCAAACCTTTTTTGCGCAGCCAGGCGATCAATGCCTCTGGACGGTCGGTCTGAATAACCGTGGCACCATGCGCAATCAGCCAACCCCAGCTTTCTTTGGTATTTCCTAATTCGTAGGCTAAGTTGTCGTCATGCCCACCATTCAGTACCGGCCATAGGGCGTTTATCCATATTTTGCTGCCGGTTTTGCGGATATAGGCATTGTCTTTCAACAATGTCGAAGTGTCTTTGCTGAAAATCAGTTCAAACGCCCAGGGTTTCATATTTTCCAGGTAGTGATTGATAAAAGCTTTGGCACCCGGATCGTCCAGATCGGCAATGGCCATGAACCGTATCTTGCCGATCAGTTCGGGGTAATGCGCCTTCAGCGTATCAAAAGGTTCTTCTGACTTAAATAGCGCCTGGTTCAATGTGCCTGTTTTCTTTAGCACTTCATAAGCCTCCCGGTAAAAAGGGAAAGAGTGATCCAGGTTGACCAACACAGGTTTTCCTTTGAGCACCAGCATCGCCTCCTCAAGAGTGGGGATAGTATTGTTAATTGTAGGGACACCCAAGCCGTCGCGCAGCCGAAAGGTTTTAAGTTCCGCTAAAGTATAATCACCCGGCTTTCCCTTTCCTGTAGTGCTGCGATTCAAGGTATGGTCATGCAGGATAATGATCTGCCCGTCTTTCGATTTTTCCAAATCGAGTTCTACGATGTCGACGTCCATTTTAACGGCGCTCAAAAAACCCCTAACGGAATTTTCAGGTTCGTTCCGCCAATCACCGCGATGTGCAGCTACCATTACTTGGTTTTGAGCATGAACGAATGTGCTCAATATGCTAAGAGCAATCGTTATGTATAGATGTAATGTGTTTTTAATCATTTCAAAAAATTCTAAATCCTTTCTCTATTATCCCTGAACCAATCGTTTTGTGAAATATTTCGGAAACTCCTGGTAACCATGATTTAAGTAAAATTGGTGCGCCGGCGTCTGCCAGTCTATGCATTGCACCTGTATCTGCTCACAACTCTTGATCCTGGCCTGCTCCATCACATGTTTTTCCAGGGCGGCGGCAACGTCTGTACCGTTGACCGATTCTTCTGCAGACAGGTTGCTGATAATCGCTATTCCGCCAGCAAATGCCAACTGCGGCATATAATGAACAGTAACAAAGCCAACCACTTCTCTATTGATGTCACAAACATAAACCTGATCATTTTCGCCGCCGAACAGCCTTTCCAAATGATCTACCAGCAAACTTAATTTGGTCTGGTATCCGAGCACAGCAAGCAAGCCCTTAATGAAGGGCGCATCATGGTAAGTCGCGTTCCTGATTTTTAACATATTTATTCTGTTGTATGGATATTTTCAGGTTTAAGTACCAGCCTGATATAATTAGCACCGCTTAGACACTGGTTTGCCAATGATTTTAAATCAGTTGTTTTGACCTGGTCCAGCAATGCGGTATAACCATTTACCTGTTCGAGGCTTTCATTATTTCGTAGTTGCCCATTGATATAGCCCAACCAAAAGCTGTTGGTTTTTAACTGCGTTTCGGTCGCTACTTTTTCTTCTGAACGCCACTTGTCAAGATTTTCCTGGAGCGGGCCGCTCGTCTTTAGCTTACCAATCTCATCGAGGGTCGATGCGACCAGTTTGTCTACATTCTGCGGTGCGCAGCCGAACTGAATAATAAAACTGAAGCGACTTTCCGGGTATTTCGAAACATTGTCGAATACACCGGGGCTGTACACCCCGCTTTCCTCCTCGCGCAGCCTTTGCAGTAAACGAATTTCCAGCGTTTCCTTTAAAGCATCTAGCTTTACTTTGTTAGCTGCGCTATAATCGAATGTACCGGAATAAACCAATAGCACAGTTGATTTAGGTTCGCTGCCTTTATAGACGATCTTCTCCATGCGGCCGTCGGGTATATGGATGTGCAGGTTCCTGGCGGTTTCGTGGCTATTAGAGGAAGGCAACGAACCGAAGTATTTCTCCAGTAGGGGCTTTAAGCTATTTGTATCAATGCTGCCGACAAATGTGAACGTAAAGTTTGAGGCGTCTGCAAAGCGTTCATTGTAGATTCTATAGGCTTTATCAAGGTCGACCTGTTCCAATTTTTGCAGGCACGGGCCGGTGCGCCTGATATTATAATTGCCCAGTACGGCGCTTACGGTATCGCTGAATACGCTATTGGGATCGTTACCCCGGTTGGCCAATGCGGCTTTGCTTTTTTCGATAATGCCCTTAAAAATAGCCGTGTCTTTTCGTGGCTCAGTAAAATAGGCGTACACTATTTGCAGGGCGGTTTCCAGGTCCTTATTGGTAGAAGCACCGTTAATGCCTTCATAGCGTTCGCTGATATAGGGCTCTACAGTGAGCTGCTTACCTTCCAGGAATTTATCCAGTTGGTCAGGGTTGTAATTACCCACGCCGTTTGCTGATATGATGCGGGCGGCATTAGCGGCGCTCTGGAAATCCGCATCGTTGTATAATGAGGTGCCGCCGGGCGCGAAGGCGCTGAAGCTGATTTCATCGTTTTTAAAGTCCGTATGCTTGAGTACCACCTTAACGCCGTTGCTAAGTGTCAGGGTAGTGATGTTTAATGCCAGGTCTTTTCGCTCGTTGATGATTTTACCGGGGACCGGTTCGGCGCTTAACAATGGCTGTGCGCTTACCTCATCCTTATAAGGTTGCAGGTTTTCCCCCTCAACTGATTTGATCCAGCTATTGACCGTTGTTTCATTCGGCAAGGTACTTTTCTCCTTTTCCGGTGCCATGATCAGTATATCCCGGTTACTGTCAGTTATATATTCCTTTGTTAAGTTGTTGACTTCGTATAGGGTGATGGTTGGCATATCAGCCCTGGTGAGTTTTGCTTGGGCGACGATGCCCGGGGAAACGATGTCTTTCAGGAAGTATTCCTGGTATTCTTTTACAAAGCTTTCGGAATTGGTTTTGTCCTTTTCCTGTAACTGCTCGTCTAACCTGCTTAAGTAAGCTGTCTTTGCGCGCTCCAGTTCGGTCGCTGTAAAGCCACAGCGCTTCACCCTTTCCGTCTCCCGCCATACGGCTTTAAAGCCCCCTTCCAGTTCGCCGGGTTTGGCGCTGACACTGACATCGTAGCTGTCGAGGCCCCCGATAAAACCTGAGATGCCGGCTTCGCCGCTGACAAACGGCGGATTGGCCTTTCGTGACAATTCCGCATAGCGTTCGCCCAGCATCTGGTTAAACAAATTTTGAATAATTGATCTGCGATAATCAGTTGCAGTTCTTAATGGCGGCTTTTTGTGCTTGATAATGACTTCGGCCAGGGTCGAAGTCATTTCTTTGTCGGTAACCGCGATAAACTCGTTCTTACCAGTTAACGGCACAGTATATTTTGTACGTAGTCGTTCGTGTACCGGGTTTTTCAGGTCAGCGAATGTCATCCTGACTACTTTCTCTAAACTATCGGCGTTGATGTCGCCAACGATAATTAGGGCTTGGAGATCGGGACGGTACCAGTCATGGTAAAAACGGGCGATAGCTGGCCGTTTGAAATTATCTAATACCGTGTCGAGGCCGATGGGTATGCGTACTGCGTATCTTGAATTATTGAGCAACACCGGCCAGTATTGCCGCCGCATTCTTTCACCCGCGCCTTTGCCTAATCTTTTTTCTTCGAGTACTACACCTCGTTCTTTGTCAATCTCGACCGGGTCAAGCGTAGCGTTTTGTGCCCAATCGCGCATTATCTGAATGCCTTGGTGCAGAATAGCGGGTTTATCTGTTGGCAAAGGCAGCTCGTAAACGGTTTCATCAAAGCTGGTATAGGCGTTGATATCTGCACCAAACCGTACGCCTGCTTTTTGCAGATAGTCTACCAACTCGTTATGGGGGAAATGGGTAGTCCCGTTAAAGCTCATGTGCTCCATGAAATGTGCCAGGCCCCGCTGGTCTTCGTCTTCCAGCACTGAGCCAGCCTTATTGACCATGTACATCAGCACCCGGTGTTTGGGTTCCTCGTTATGTCGGATATAATAGGTAAAGCCGTTGGCTAACTTACCGGTTCGGACAGAAGGATCGAGTGGTAATGGTGTTTGTGCAAATGCTGCCATGGGCAACATAGTAATAAAAAGGAATGCTTTTATTTTGTAGTGGTTCATTTTGGTTTAAATAAATGCGACCGATCAAGCGGCCCCGTTTCCTCATTAACTGGTTTATTATTAATCATTGCTTACTGCCCTAAGCATCTTGGTACAGCTATGGCGCTGTCATATTTTATTTGGATTGAGGCTCTTTTCGTTTGACTAATGGCTGGAGCTCATTAATGTTTGCGGCTACCTCGCGGTATTCAGCTATAGCGTTCGCCTAATAAGTTGCTGAAGGTCGTGGCAGTATCAAGAATTTGCTGTATAATAATTAACTTAGTTTGTACCGAGCCCGTTAATTTAGGGTCATTTTCTAATATTTTTCTTGCGTTTTCATTTTGCTCAAGCAAGGTCAACAGATACCAATTTTTCGATTGAACACTTTCTTCACCAATCAAGTGCGAGTTATTGCTTTGCGCGAAACAACTTCCAAATACAGCAGAGGTGCATATTACTAAGAAGACAAAAGCCTGAATGGTCTTTCCTAAAGAATTTGGGAACATTGATTGTTTATTTTAATAATTAATTAAAAGAGCTGAAAACTGAATCTCTCAGCGCAGCAAAATTTTTTTCTAACAATGCACTAGTCCGTCAAAAATTCATGCCACCACATTACAAATTTTCGTTAATAAGTTTCACTAAGTCAGCACCGCTGTCGCTCCGTGGATCGATTGGCTCCCTGGTGAGTTTACCTTGCTTATCGACCAGAAGTAAGGTTGGGCAACCCTTTATATGGTACTGCCTGGTAATCGGTGGTTCTACGCCTTTTGTACCAACAGCGAAAAGATTAATATTTTCGGGGGATGTATACTTATTACTTGCGATGGCTGGCAGCCATTTTCTTTTATCTTCACCAGTGTAATCAATACAAATACTAACCAACTCAAAATCCCTTCCCTTAAATAAATTCTTAATACTATCAATATAGGGATGCACCCCCATACAGTTTCCGCAACCGACAAACCAAAAATCCATTAGTAAAACCTTGTTTTTAAAATCAGACAGTTTGACAGTTCTCCCTGTAGGGTCTAATAGCGAAAAGTTATAAGCCTGCGCGCCTGGCATATTAGTATTCAATAAATTCACCAGGTATTTTTTCACCAAAGGATTCCTAATATATCCTGAATTTAACGCATCATTGATACACAACGCCATATCCTCATCCGTACGAGTTCTTAAGTTTTGGCTCATTAAATGATATATGAGGCATTCTCTAACGGTTCCAGAATAAGAATGTACAATGTATGAATAGCAATTTGCAACCTTAAATATCTTTCTCTTTATATAGCACGAATCGTATTTATATTGGTCGAGTAAAAAATCCAGGTACCAGACGGAATGTTGAAGCACTGTGTTTTTCTGTAAAGAAGCTTGGATATCTCTATTCCAAATGGGAGACTTATAGCGCGTTAGATAAGTATATAATAAAGTATCTCCCGGCCCAAAAACAGAATTAAGCAACAGAAATTTTTGGCCCTCGCATGCACTTATTATGTTTCCTTTAAGCAGCCAATAATTGCTATTGCCTATTTTTTGTTTGAACTTTTCCAATAAATTTAGACTGCTAACTGCGATAGAATCATAATGCATAAAATAATCTAATACTTGACTTTCCCGCGTCACTACAGGAATATCTTTGTCCAACCGCCTTAATTCATATTCGCAAGTATACTTAGCAGCATTCCTCCCTGTGAATTTCATTAACAATTTACTTCCAGTGATTAATATTGAGTCCCCCGGTTCAATTGTAAAGATTGGTAAACTCCCCAGGACATGCTGTTGTATGTAACCATTTTCGGAACTTATGACCCCATACTTAATGGACCTAACATTATGCAGAATGAAGCGGAATGAATGATTGACCACTTTTGACAGCAATATTTTATTCGTAAATTGATTTTGTAGAAGATTATGATCCTTGTTATCGGATATGTCCTCATTTCCATACGCTCCATAAACATCTCCTGCAAATGTTAAATTGATTATTGCACCATCCTTTAAACTATCGATACGGCCCTCAATAATTACATCTTTGTCTTCTGATGATTTTGTTTGCGCGAAAACAATTGCAGAGTGAAAAAAAATGCAAACAGAAGTAATAAGTGTCTTTAAAATATATTTTCTTTTCATGATTATTATTAATTCAACTAGTTTAGTAGGAAGATAGGGACCTATCTTCCTAGAATTAATTGGTTGACAATTAACGTTGATTTTGCGGCAACCCATCAATCGCAATTTCGTTATCTGGTATAGGTAGCGCATATCTTGGATCATTTGGTGGCAATGTATATGTGGTGCCGTTAAGTACCCGCGTTAATGTGATTGCGTACTTGGGATCTTGGTTTAGTCTCCGCAGGTCGGTCCAACGCAATCCTCTGTATAAAAGTTCCTTCCTTCTTTCTATTAATATTTGATTTAGTGCAACGTCCGCATTTGCAGCTGTTCTATTTACAAAAGTTCCCGTTACGTATCTTTTGACTAATAAACTGTTTAGATCGGCCATGGCCGCAGTTACATTATTCGCCCTGGCATAGCATTCAGCACGAATTAAATACATCTCATCGGTTGCAAGACCACTGAAGTACACCCCAAAGTTGTTAAACTCGTACGAGCCAACAAATCTATTTTGCCCTCCGATTGGAAAGAAAAACAGAGATTTTCGAAGATCATTGGCATCGTAAGAGCTATACAATGTGGAATCGACGATACCAGTATTGAATTCATTAATTAGATAACTGTTTAGGGTGCAATGGTATAAATCTTCAACAAAATAGGGTTCTGTAGAGACTTGAAGGAATGCGTTATAAACAGCAGGATTATTATAGTCTGTAAGTGAGCTATTTACTGCCAAGACGGCATTGGAATAATATAGGGCTTGTGAATAATTTCCCATTGCTAAATATATTCTAGCCAACAAAGCATTCGTTGCTATTAGGGAAGGTTGAGTAACAACAGTTGAAGTTTTTGGCAATAATGTAGCGGCAGTTTGTAAGTCCTGAATGATCTGATTATAACATTGCTGTTCCGTTGCGCGGACTGACTTTATGTTTAAATTCGAACTTAATCTTAAAGGAATACCTAAGTCAGTAGCTGCGGTCGCAGCTTTATAAGGCAATGCAAAAGTTTGCACCAGGTTATAAAAAGCTATTGATCGATAAAACAGGGCAGCACCCTTTATTTGGTTATATTGAGTTTGTTGGCTTGGAGAAATATTTATATTTGGTAATGCATCTAACACGACATTAGAATAATAAACTCCCTGATAAGGTTGGTCCCAATCAGTTATATCTGCGCCGACCGGATAAACCTGCTTTGCCCATATATAAGAATTCTGCTCAATGGCGGAAACCCCCTGCCAATTGGAATAAGTAACATAATAATCGTCTGTTGCTAATTCACCTAACATCGGATCACTAAATTTATTAAATACGTTTTCATTATTTAACAATAATTGACAATCCGAAAGAGTACTAATGATGGCTAAAGCCTGATTAGGTTTTTCATTTAAAAAGGCATCCTGTTTCTTGCAACTGCTATTAAATAACAGTATCGGTAGAAAAATCACAAAGAGCCAAAACCTATTTATCTTAAATTGTTTCATCTTTTATTTTTTTAAGGTTTAAAAATTTGCTTTAACACCAAAAGAAATTGTTAATGGATTCGGATATCCATAGGTGCTGTATAAATCCGGATCTAAATGGTCCTTGTTTGCCCTCCAAAGTATCGCAATGTTATTTATATAACTATATATTTGCAGGTTGGAAAATGGAAGAGCGCGCCATTGATTTTTGTTGATAGTGTAGCTTAAGCTAATATCCTTTAGGCGTATATTGTCGCCTTTATCAACTAATACCGAAGAGTAATTATAAAATGTTTCTCTATCCGGATTAAACGGCGGGTATGCCATTGATGGCACGTAAGTAAAAGCTTCATCGCCGGGTTTTTGCCACGCTTTTGTGTAATCAGCATTTCCTGCCCCATTGGGTGTTGTCATTCCCGCTACGTCACTTATCGAAGTTTTACGGAAATAAAAATTAAACTCGTAAAGAATATTAAAAGACAAGGACAAGCGATCATAGGAAAAGGTATTCCTGAACGACCCCGTTGTGGTAGGCCTTGAAGGCCCATTATAAACCAACCCGCTGATTGGTGTATTGGCTAAAATTGAAGTCCAATCCGTACTTAACTGCCCGTTTAAATACCCTTGTGGGTCTCCTGTTTCGTGGGTCAGGCCGCCCCATTTATAACTGTAAATTCCGAATTCGTTAGCACCCACAATTGGCACTATGGTTCCAGCATTCCCAGATCCGTAACCGAGAAGATTTTGGGGGGTTGATTGAACATCATACTTCGTTACCTTATCTATTACATAATTGAAAGTAAAATTAGATGTCCAGCGGAAATCCCGATAAACCAGATTCTTTGATGATATTGCAATTTCCCCTCCATGGCCTTTTGTATCGGCAACATTTCCGAAATATGTTGTCAACCCAGTTGATGGAGGTAATGGAGAACTGCCAAATAAATTAATCCCATTTTTTAGATAGTATTCCAGATACCCCGTTATTACATTATTTTTTGTTCCAAATTCCAACGCAAAATCAATCTTTCGATTTTTTTCCCATTGTAGGTTCGGATTACCGGGGTTGGCAACCATTGCGTAATTGAGGTTTGAGAAAGGTGATCCTGAATACTGTTGGATGGTTTGGACTGCCGTCGCACTTGTGTTGATATTTCCGCTATAGCCATAGGTAATTCGTGGCTTTAAAAATGGGAGCCAATCCACATTATAGAAACTTTCTTTACTTAATGCCCAAGCGAAACCTGCGGAGTATAACGGCACTGCTTTTTGGTTTGTACTAACTCCGAATAGATTGCTGTGGTCAATTCTTGCACTTAATGATAAAGTATAAATGTCCTTATATGTATCGGCGATATTGCTATAATAGGAAATGAAATTATTAATTGTTTTACTATAGCCTGAGGAATTTGGTATTCGCGATGATCCACTTGGATTAATATGAAAATAATCTAAGAAGTCAATATTAGGATCACTAATATAAGTGTTATTATCATATCCATACGTTGTAAAACCACTACTTTGATTAATAGCTTGCCTGATTTCCACTCCCCCTAAGGCGGCCAGTTCATTGTCTTTGCTCCAGCTATGGCTATAATTCAGTTGCCCTCTAACTTGCTGTGACGTCAAATATCCTTCATTTTGTTGTAAAATTCCACCCACCGGAATGTTGTAGGTTAAACTACCGTCCGAGTTTATTACAGTAAATTCATTGATCAGATTTCTTGCGTAATAAGTGTTTACGCTATTATCGTTCTGAGCAATTGCATTTGATTTTTCGTATTGATAAAGCACCTGCGCGCTTATATCTTTTAAGAATGTATATTTAACACCAAAATTCAATAAATTATCATAGCTCTTTGTTGTGTTATTATCTAGGCCGATTTCAGCAAGAGGTCTATACTGCCAGTCTAAAAGTCCTTGTGTGGCCGTACTGGCTTTATATCCTGACGACAAGTCAGTCGAAATGGCTAACGGGGTTCCGTTGGCGCCCACTAATTGTGCATAAGGATATAGATTGCCAAAAAGTCCCCCGGCCGAGCTATTATTTTGGGCAGTACTCTCTGAGTAATTTATACCGGCAGACAATTGTAAATTCTTAACCGGATAAAAATTATAATTTGACTTTATAGTTATCCTATTGTTGTTATTGCCTACAAGGTTACTTTCCCCATGGTCTTCACCTGCTGAAAAATAGTAGTCACTCTTATCTCCGCCGCCATTAAAATTTACACTGTATTGCTGGTCAACAGATTTCCTATAAAAATATTGCGATAGATCATTTCGGACATCCTGATTCCGAAGCGCATTAATTTGATTATTTGCATCGGTCGCAGAAATTTGACCAGCAGCCTCATTTGCCAAAATTTGTACAACCGGAGTTACCGCTTGAAATCCGTTTGAGATAATCGAGTTATAATATCCAGAATTAAATAACTTTTCTTCAACGTTTATATAGTCATTTGCATCTAGAAAATTAGGACTATAAAATAAATTAGGCTTGTCGCCAATCGTAACATTTGCGTTTACTTCCGTGACAAGTTTCTGATTCCGTTTACCTTTCTTTGTTGTTATGACAATAACGCCATTACCTGAGCGAACGCCCCATATCGACGCGGCAGCAGCATCCTTTAGAATAGTAATTGATTCGACATCATTAGGATTGATATCCTGAAGACTTCCGTCATAGGCAAAATTGTCTAAAACGATCAGCGGTTGGTCATTGGAAAATAGCGTGTTGTGGCCTTGAATACTAATATCATAGTTTCCAAGAGCGGAATTAACGGTATTGTGATTAAATACTAAACCTGGAACATTTCCCTCCAACCTGCTAATTACGTCCGGGCTTACGCTTTTATTAAATAAAGCACTATCAACAAAGGCGAATGAACCTGTAGCCCGCTCCTTGGGTAGCCTTTGATAACCTGTGTTCACAACTACCTCCTTTAATCCGCCAACGGCAGTATGTAAGGCTATATTTAGATAAGGCGTATTACTACTGACTGTAATTTCAAAAGCCTTATACCCAATATATGTAATTGTTAACACATCACCCCGTTCGGCACTAATAGTAAACTCACCGTTTTCACCAGTGACCGTCGATTTATTTGTGCCTTTAATGGTAACGTTTGCTCCGATTAATGGTGTATTAAGCGTGTCGGTCACTTTGCCTGAAACATTAATTGGAATATTTAGTGCAGCTTTAATTTTGTCAGACAACGTCGGCTGCTTTGTTTTTATTAATACGGTTTTGTTTTCAATACTATAGGTCAACCCTGTGTTTGCTAAAGATTTGTCCAAGACCTCCAATAAGGGGCTATCTTTGAATTCAGCATTTATCTTAATATCGCCGTTGACTTCATCGGCGGACCAAATAACATTATAGCTTGTTTGCTTATTGATCTCCAGGAATAGCTGCCGTAGTGTTACAGGATTTTTTACTAAGGTTAGTTTCTGTGCCAATCCCGCTGCGCTTACCTGCATAAATGCAACGAAAAGAAGAAAAGTTGTAATTTTCATGACCAGCAAGAATTTTCTGATGTAGCCAGGCGGCATACACCCATTATTAGTATAAATTTTATACATTTGAGTTTCTGTTTAAGTGAATGAATAGTGTCGCACATTATTTAAGCTTGTACAGATATTTGGATCAGGGACATTGCAAGTGTTCCTGATTTTTTCTGCTGTATGCCTTTGGGTTATTAAGAACCGGCTATGGGGATTTTCCTGCTGTCTTCATGTTCAAATCAATTAAGGGTGAATGATTAATTATTTATAATGAACTAATATTTTTCTTCCTTGAATCGTAAATTTGACCTTGCCGGTCATCTCCAGTGTATTGAGCAATTGGGAAACATTAGCAAACCTTGTTGTCACCCCGCCAAACCGCTTATCCTTTAAGCTTTCATCTTCGTAGCTTACATCAACATTATACCAACGTGATGCCTGACGCATTATACTCGCCAATGGCTCATCATTAAATAAGAACTTACCGTCTTTCCACGCAGTCACTCCATCGATATCCGCATCCTGTATTGTAATAGCTGCGTTTCCTGGATTAACTGCTTGCTGACCTGGTTTCAATATTCTACCGGATTTATTAAAAGCAGAGGTAATTTTTACAACGCCTTGTATCAACGTAGTCTTTATCCCAGGCTCATCATTATAAGCACTTACATCAAACTCAGTACCGATGTCACGCACTTCTTGGCCTTTTACTATTAACTTAAATGGTAATACCGCATTATGCTTGACATCCAATATCGCTTCGCCCGATATTAGTTCGACATCACGCTCTTTGCCCGAAAAACTCTCTGGGTAACGGAACTTGGAATCCGCATTCAGGTAGGCCACCGTACCATCCGAAAGTGTTAATTGATGCTGCCCGCCACGCGGCACGATCAACGTGTCATAAACTAAACTTTGATTCGCCCCGCCTGAATAGGTCAATTTACCGTCCGTAGTTTTGCTGATAGACATATTACCCTGGGTGGCAATAAGCCCATTTTTGGCATCGGTTATACTATACTTTTTGCCATGCGATAACAAGATGGCTTTGTTACTGCCCGGAGCAATATCATTCTGATTTTGAGCGGTTTGCTGTGGTGACTGTTTATGAAACAAGTAATAGCCCCCCACAGATAGGAATAATAATATAGATGCAGCAGCGGCGATACGTGGCCATAAACGAATTGTCTTGGCCTGGTTTTGTTGTTTATCAATTCGCGCATCAATTTCAGCTTTAATGTCCCCCCACATCTGGTCGTGCTGTTCACCAGTCGCACCATCGGTAAAGTCCGGGCGTAATTCAAAAGCTTTGTAATAAGCATCTAAAAAATCAATCTCCTGAGGCGTTGCTTTCCCGGATTTGTATTTTTCGAATAGTTGCTTGAGTTGATCGTTATCCATATCGCTGCATTATAGGCTATATAACTACAGGATACATGAAATTTAATTTTGCCCAGCGAGAGCGAAAATATTTTTTGGAGATCAGTGCTTACCTACAACCAAGTAAAGCAGTTGAATCAGCATCATGGCAGCTTTTAACCGGGTAATTGCTTTACCGAGATGATTTCTAACAGTCTTGGGGGATATTTCGAGTTGTTGGGCTATTTCATCAGGTGTCAGGTGATCGTTATACCGCATTTTATAAATAACCCTTTGTTGTTCCGGCAGGCTTTCTATTAACGAGTCATAAGCCCTAGTTAATTCCTTATAGAGCATTTCTGCATCGGCACGATTTCGGTTATTGTCCAGTTCTTCCAATAAATCGGGAATAGGAATAAATTTGCTCTGCCTTTGCATTAGGCGAAGGGTATTGTTTTTAATTGAGATGTATAAATAGCCAGGCAGGTTATTTATTTCGTTTTCGGAGCCTTTTATCCATAAAGACGTAAAAACGTCCTGAGTCACATCTTTGGCCAGGTCGGCATCGCTCAATCTTTTATAGGCCTCATTGAAAACATCTTTTTTGTATTTTTCATAAAGGGAATCAAAGGCCGCGCGATTTCCAGCCCTCATTTCTGAGAGCAAAAACAGATCATTCGCGTCATGAATTTTGTCCCTTAGCATTTTAAATACTCTATCAAATTTAGTTAAAAAAATAATCAAGAAAGAAAACGGGCCTTTAACTGCCAATTATTTCAAGATTACCAAAGCTGACAAGTATTCATCACGGTGAAAATAACTGAGGATGATTTTCCTGTTAAGTATGTACCTAAAGGTCGATAGTTTTAGTTTGTCGTTTTGTCTGAAGTCAAGTTATACCTAGATAGTCTTTTAAACTAACCCATCCTGTATATTTATATTCTTTTTCTGGAACAGCCGGAATAAATTTTGGCCTTCCCCCGCTGACTAACCAAACAGTATAATCTTTCCTACTTTTTAAATGCAATTTTCTTACGAAAGTACGTGCTTTGACAAAAGGAAGAAAGTCAAAACCAAGCCAGTCACGCCAATCTATCCAACCGCTGTTGGCGTAGGTAACCCGCGGGTTTGACGGAATAAACCCCGGACGTTTGCCTTGCCTTTTCCATTCCGTCCATTGGGCAGTACGCTCAAAGCCCAGGCGATGTATGAAAAGTTTAGCTTGTTCAAACGGTAAAAATCCCGGCAAAATTTCCGGCTGTACATTCTCCCAAATACCTTTCTTTTTTTGCAGGAAGCTGAGAAAGGAGATATTGCGGTAACGACAGGTTTGCGCAACTGTCAGCATTTGCAAATACTCGGTGATCCCTCTAACGTGCATTTGCCCTTTTACGCCACGCCGGTGCTGCGCGAACGCTTTTACTGCCGCTTCTGCGTTATTATTATTCCACGGAACATTATCATTGTGCAGGAAAGTCCATAGTTGTTCCCAATGCTTTTTAAACCGTTTGGCGTATTTGCTGGCTGTTTCGCTTTTATAACTTCGTTCAATATATTCCCTGTAAAAATTATCGGTATCCTTAATGTGTTTGTTCAGATGAATTTGCTTTAAGCCATGCTTATCTATCGTTTCAACGATCCTTCGCATTAATTGATTAAAAGGTGGAACCATGTTGTTATATTCCGGATCGAACTGGTTTTTAAAAAGGTCATCGTTTAGGTCACGGATGAGGTGGATCAAACACTTCTGGCTTTTGACGTTCAGGGTCTCGTAACCCGGATAAAAATCGGAAACGATGATACCTTCGTAGCTTTTTAGTAACTGCTGCAAAAAGCTCACTTCGCGCGTAGAAGCATAGTGATAAAATACCGTGTGGGTAGTTGCGAATATCCATACATACCCCGATTCCCTGGAAAGCTTGATCGTAGTTTCATCAATATGGATAACCGGGCTATTTAATACAATTGACTTGATATAGCTTGCAATCGGTGCCCATGTTTTATTCCACCACCGGTTTTTATACATGACCAAATACATCGGGCTTATCCAGATATGATAGTGTTCCTGTATCAGCTTACTGATCATTTCGTTACTGATATGGAAATTGACATAATAATCCAGTACCAACGCAAACAGGTTGTCGCCATAATGCATAATTCGCAGCGTTTTGTTCATGGTCTTCTTACCGCATTTGGCGCACTTGGCCGTACCTGACCGGTATTCTATAATATGAGTTCGGATGCCTGAAGCGGTAAATTTCAGGTCGGTTTGCAGAACAGATGATTTGGTTTCATGGCTTTGATATAGTTTATGATGACCGCAGCCCGGACAGGTTTTTAAGGGCGGCAAAATCACGACCTCGTTGATCTTTTTCGGTTTCCAGGCCATATGTCCCTGTCCCAATTGTTCGGGCCTTTCCCTCGGTGAACTGCCGGATGGCGTTTGCTTTTTTAACTCATTGCGCCAGTATATTTTATTGCGCTGGTAATCAAAATAAGATGCTTTGGTGATTAACTGGAAATCATCGCCAAACTCCTTGTTATGTTGCAGACGGTAAGGGGTGTGCTTTTTCATTTTGGCGACCTGCTGCACATTTTCCGGGTTAGCGTCTGAAGTCAGTTTATTGAACCATTGATGAACAACACGCAATGCCCTGCAATCATCATGGTTATATTGGAGCAATTTATCTTTCCATTCATTCAAGCCGGTTTCTTCCCATTCCTTTCGCCAGGCCATGCTTAAAAATCCATCGGCTTCGATGTCGCTCCATTTAAAATCCAGGTAATCTCCCAATTCCTTTAAACCGTTGCCGTAAGTCGGCGGGTAAACATGAGTGCGCAGGTAAGCCAGCAGGTTGACCATTCTTTTTTCAATGGCCGACCAATATTTAAGAAACGGTGATTTTTTAACAATCCGTTTTAAGGCTTTGATTTCATAACTTCCGTAATGATAAATTTCCATATCAGGATATTGGTTAAACAGTTTGAAAAGCCGGTTAAAGCTGGCTTGTTCGCTTTCCTTAGTATCCGACCAAAAGGAGAATTTTTCTTCCGTCTTCCCGTCTTGTATGACCAGGCCGCCTAACAGGTAAATATGTTGCTCGTTTGCTGTGCCCTCAAAGTCCAAATAAATGCCGGTGTCCGTGTCGTTCAATACAGGCGGCTCTATCACAAATGTTTTTTGTTCACGGATAGCTAAGGCTTTCAACTCCCATAAATAGCTGCTTTGCGGGTTTAGAGCTCGTCTTCTTCGTGGTTTAAACAGATAAGAAAGTTGCGTGATGGTCGTAATACCTTTGTTGTGGTATTTGAACATTGATTTTGAAGACATGCTTGGTAAAAGGCTGATACAATCTCGTTCAATTAATTTTTTATAACAATCGTTTTTAAACTTGCATTCAGAACAATGCGATACCTTATAGAAAGGTGGCGGTTCATTTTTATTTACTAAGTTCAACGTATCCGTTAATAGTTGACGTGCCTGATTATTATGGCGGGATGTCTTAGCTGCTAGTGTTACATTATCAGGTAATTGACTGATATGCCAGGCTGAAAGTGCGATTGAGTTTATTTGATTTGTCAAAAAATTATTGCTTTCAAACACTTCTTCTTTTGATAATTGCCATGCTTTATAGGGGCAATAAAGCATGGCTTCAAGGATGTTTATGTGAGGTTGCATGTTTTTATATTTTGGATAAAAACATGCATTATAACGGGTATGTTTAATTAATGCCTAAGCCGCCATTTTACATACTCAAGCCCTCAACCGGTGGCTTTGGGTTCTCCGGCTTTGTTTCGTTTTGCTGTGCTTCCATTTCCTTTTGCCTTTCCAGTAACGGTGCCAGTTCCGCTTCCACCAATTCACGAACTTCCATTTTAATCCGTTCGTAATTTTCCATAATATCCTCTTCGGTTACGATGCGTGCCATTGGGATTGATTTATAGGCATCCGTTTCCTTTTTTATAGCCTCATGGTCGTTTTGTATCTCGCTATGAAAAAGCTTTAAATCAATTTTATTATCTGGGTCATCGGCCACCATACCCACAAACTCACCCGAAGATAAAGCCGAAATCCTTGATGCCGGTATCGCATATTCCAATTGCAAGGATTTGCTTATGGACGTATCTGAACTGTTGATGGATAAACTCGTCCTGTCCTGCATAATTTTACCAAAGCGCTCGGATAGTTGTTTGGCTGTATCGCCGGTTACCTGCCCGCAAATAATATTGCCTACAATATTCGGTATCACATCCGCCTGTTCTTTGCCGTAATCTTTGCGCAACTGGCTAAAATCCTGTACCGCTACTGTGGTGGATACCTTATTGCTCCTTGCCGTAGCGATCAAGCTATCCATGTTATTAATATATATGGTTGGAAACTCATCAAAAATCAAACTGCTTTTTAACTGTCCTTTACGATTGGCCAGTTTGATCATACGGGAAACATAGAGGGATAATACCGCACCATAAACCTGCTGCTTTTGCGGGTTATTGCCGATACAGACAATTTTTGGCGCATCAGCGTTGTTTATATCCAATGTAAAATCATTACCACTTAACACATAATATAATTTTGGTGAGGACAACCTTGCCAAACTGATCTTCGCACTAGCGATTTGCCCCTCCAGTTGATTCATGGCTTTATTCCGGTAGGCAGATACAAAAGGGTCAACTAAAACCGCTATTTCCTTTTCTTCCATGAGTATGGGAAATAAGTGATCGTATTCCGTTTGCATGAGTTCAATCACGTGCGGCAGGGTGCAGTATTTACCATCCTGATATTTGCGCAAATACCAGATAATAGCTGTCAAAAAGTTGATTGGGCTTTCCACAAAAAAATCGCCCTGCTTGCGTATCCATTCCCGGTTGAGGCCCAGCATGATCGTTCGTGATGATTCCGAAGCATCCGTTATATCTTCCATACTTTCGGGATATAATGGGTTACATTGGTGCTGTATATTATCAAAATCAATGACCCAAAAGCCCGGCTTGACTTTGTAGTTGCGTTTGTATTTGAGTAATGCATTATAAGCGATTATAGATAAATCGGGGTATTTGAAATCATACAGGAATAGCGGAAAACCCTTGTTAATATGTTGTTGGATGATATGCCGGATAACGAAATAAGATTTACCTGCTCCTGGTGTACCGGCTACCAATATCCCACGAAAAGGATTGATAATGTTTATCCAGCTATCGCGCCTTTTGTCTTTTAAATTATAGATAGCCGGCAAGTTAATAGAGTATTCATTCTCCAATTTGCGTTCTTCCTGTGGGAAAGTTTCGTTTTCCCGGTTAAACACATCTTTGGATAATACCGCTTTGAGTAAACGAGATAGTCGCCCACCACCTGTCAATATTAATAAGTAGCCCAAACCTGTTAAAGCCATATAACTAATGGCGATTATATTGATACCCGCCCTTAAATAAAAGCAGAGTACACTAATAAAATAAAGTAGTAATCCTGAACCTATGTAAATGGCAATCGTGTCTTTTCTTATTTTTTCATCCTTTTTCCCTTTGGCACCGATAAGCGATACGATCAGTAATAATAAGGCCGCCAGTTTTGGCTTCCAAAGGTTACTGAATAATTGGGTGCGTGTAATGTTACCGATAACCCGGTCGGTGATGGTTGCTGTCCAGTGCCAGTTGTGGAATGCCTGATAACAAGTGATATAAAAATGAAGGGCTAAAATGGCGATACTGATGGTTCGTGTAAAATCGATGATCTTGCGTAGTGCGTTAATGTCTTCTCCGGTTTGCATAAGCCCCCCAACCCCCTAAAGGGGGAGTTAATCGTTAATAATTTTTTACTTATAGTGATAAGTCCTGGTCGTGTGACTGGCCTTTTCTCTTTCGTTTTTTGCGCCCTAATAAGCCGCCTGCGGCTTCGTTTCGTACTGGCATGAGTAAAGCATCCAACAGTCCTTTTGCCGCTGGCAAAAGCGACATTTCAACATTTTCGCGTTCCTCTATATTGGTGTTTTTCCGATGTGATTTTTCCGTTGTTTTTTCGTTTTCGAGCTTTACCTTTTCTTTGGTCGTGCCGTTTTTCATACCATTGGCATATCGGAAACTATCCTCGATACCCCGGTCAAAACCAAAGTAACTATCAAATACGGTTTCGCCGGATGCTTTAAAGGCCACACGGTTGAACTGACCGACTTTTTTTGAATGTTCCTCATTTTTACCGCTTGACTTATTCAGTGGGCTAAGTTTAATCTTGTTGGTCGCATCTTTGCGGGAAACGATAATTTGCAGGTGCATTTGTTCGCCCTCTTTTCGTTCGCCGCGTTTTTTCAAGCCCTGTTGGACTTCTTTATCCTTGTGCGTGTAATAGCGGTAATGCTCCAGCTTGCCAAACCAAACCAAATCGTTACTGTTGTTGATGCCGGGCCGTTTAAAGTTCATGGCGTATTCATCCATCACTTTGGCGGCATATTCTTTTAGCTTTTCTTCCGCGCCTTTTTCGCCATATTTTTCTTTCAGGAAACGGATTTCCTTTTGGCTCGGGCTGATATTGACTAAATAAAACTTGGCCTCGTCTTTGGATAATTTGGCTACGTTGCCATCAATCTTTAACCTGACTTCAAAGGGCTGAATATCTGTTCGGCCAATACTAAACCAGCGTTCGGGCGCTGCTTCGGGCTGTTGTTTTGCGGTAACACGGTTTTCCTTTTCAAGATAGTGTACTAATTCACCGCTGCTTCCTTTGTTATTGCCGGCTTCCTTATCTGTTACATTTATATACATAGCTGCTGATTTTATAATAGTTTAACCTGTTCCCTGGTTCTTTTGAGTAATTCTTCTTTTTCTTTTGCCGATAAAGTCATACTTGCTTTTATATAGCCATCAAGCAGGTAGATGAATTTGGTTTTAAGCTGTTCTTTGGCTTGGAGCATCTGGTTGATCTGTTTTATTAAATCGGTTTGTTGCTGGCTGCTATGCTGATTATGTTCCAGTATTTGTTTGTTGAAGCAATCCAGTATTTTGATTTGAGAGCCGATCATCCGGTCTACATCCAGCTTCATGGGTATTAATAAAGTTTGCTCCTGGGTTTTGATGAAGCCGGTTAGGTTTTGATGGCCTTTGATGATGGTGTTCTTCAATAATTCATCATTTACATCCAGCGGGTCTTTTTTGGTGCGGTAGAAATAGTCTACCATTTGTTTGAACAGGTTGATTTTGCTCCGGCCAAATTTGTCGGCCATCTTGATGAGTTTGTTATCAGTTTCCACCGGGAAACGGATGGTCTTGATATTGAGGTCTTCCATCTGAGAAGTATAAGTTAGCGTGTACTTTTTTATGGCGTTAATGCTATTAATTGGCTGTTCCGTACACCCGGAGTGTACGGCATACCCTGTTTGCTGGGCAAACAGGCAGAGAGTAGGGCTGAAAGTCCAACTCCCGCTTGCTCCATTTTTTCAGAGAAAAAAAGGACGTTTTAAATGGGGATTTTATTGATGGTTTTTGTCATGGCTCGTTGTTTTTGTTGAGCCAAATTTTGGGGTTAATTTTTGGGGGTGGTGCAAAGGTGGTTGGGGTGGGGAGAGAAAAAAATTGGAAACTTAAAGGTTATCTTTGCTTTGTCGTATTTAAGGATCG
>DASRTD010000067.1:0-7785 GCA_035656115.1 Mucilaginibacter sp. | reverse complement strand
TCCCAGTTCATCGGCAAAGTCCCTTCCAAATGAACTTCTCAAAAATACTGAGCTAATAAAAAAGGGAGCAAGTAAAAATATCTCTTACTTGCTCCCTTTAGTCGCTCCTCGGTTAAAAGGCTACTTTTTCAGTGCCCTCTTGTTTAAGCCCTGGCTCATCCTGCCGCGTACTTTCGTGGCGATAACCAGGTCGTGCCGGTTAAAGCCGAGGTCTTTGATCGATTGGCCCAGCAACCGCTCCGATTCGCCATACGAATAAACATTCGCTGTATCGATGAAGTTGATCCCCGAGTCGACCACAACCTTCATCAGTTCGTTTACTTCCTGTTGCTGCAGTTTTCCAATACCCTCCCATATGCCCCCTTTGCCGCCAAAGGTCATGGTGCCAAAACAAAGCTCGGAAACCACCAGGCCGGTGTTCCCTAAAAAATTGTATTTCATAAGTTGATGATTTTTGATTTGCTGTAAAATTGAGAGTTTTATAATTGCCCAACCGTCAGTTGAGGGTCAAAAATGATTTGACGGATTAGATATTAAGACAGGCTAACAGGTGTATTAATGCGTCAATTTGAAATAAGCCGGGAAACTTCGTGTTTACTTTTCGTATTCCCATTCCCAAACCCGTCGTCTTCCACTTTGGATTATGTAACAATTGTGTAGGCTACGTCGGCAATTTGGCGCTATTGGTCGATTGCTTTTGGAACATTCGCAGATAAAATATATTTTAGAAGACTTAATCATGACAATATGTTTGTAAACCGAAAAGCTCTTATTGCGATAGGATTATCATCCATCGTAACCATCGTAGCGCTTACGTCAATGGCACCTGACGATGATGCGCCTAAAAACCTGAAAGTATTGCCAAAACACGCAACCGATATGCAGGTTCATAAGATCATGCGGGAGTGGGCCATGTCGTTAGGTGTGCGTTGTAACTTTTGCCATGCCGCGAGTGCGGATGGCAAAGGGCTGGATTTTGCAAGTGATGCCAAACCTGAAAAAGAAATGGCCCGTCATATGTATAAAATGATGAGCAAGATCAATCAAAAATATTTTGAGGCGAAAAAGGACTCTTTGGGAATGGTTGAAACCTCGGGAATAAGTTGCAATACCTGCCATCACGGAACGTCACACCCGGAAGCTAAATGGCCCGAAATGAAGGCCGGACCAGGCGGCCCTCCTCCGGGCGGTACCCCTCCCGCCGGACAGGGCACTCCGCAAAAACAATAACTTGAGAACACCCTTTAGCTGCCGGCTAAGGGTGTTCTGCTTTAATGATGATGAATACAGAGATTAAATTGCGGGATGCCACCGAAGGTGACCTTCCGGCAATCCTTAGCATCTACAACGATGTCATTATCAATACTACTGCTGTTTACAGCGAAAAACCCCATACGCTGCCAATGCGCATTGAGTGGTTCCGCGATAGGGTAAACAATAAGTTTCCAGTCTACGTGGCCGACGTAAATGGGTCAATAGCGGGCTTTAGCAGTTACGGCCATTTCAGAGTATGGCCATGTTACCGCTATACCGTTGAGGTATCGGTATATGTAGAAAAAGCTTTTAGGGGGAAGGGAATCAGCAAAACCTTACTCGGCGCGTTAATTGACCAGGCAAAAAAAACAAATGTACATGCAATCATCGCCGGCATAAGCGCCGACAACCGGGTAAGCATAAACCTGCATCAGTCATTCGGCTTCGTCGAAGTTGCGCACTTTAAAGAAGTAGGCTACAAATTTAACCGCTGGCTCGATCTCAAGTTCCTGGAACTAATGATTGAAAATACGCCAGGGCCTATTTAGCAGTGCGTTTGATGTATTTTTTATACAAGTATTCGGCATAGCCGACACTGATATAGTCCGGAAATTTCCAATTGGGGTAGTATGTCCTTTTTAAATATTTCAGGTAGCTGAAAAATAAGACACCCAGGAATAGCAGTATTGCCAGTGAAAATAAAACTTTAGCTGCGAGTATGATAGCGTCCATTGCTGTTTGGTTTTTTGGTTTTTTACGCAGATTAGTGGGGTTGGGTTACATTCAACCTCGTTTTTTAATTAAATTTTTAAAATGCTGCAGTTGTGTAAGAAATTGTTATAAATTATTGATATACAATATTTTATATATTTTTTCATTTTTTGAAACGAAAATTTGTATCAATTACTGTAGTTGTAGTGAAAGTTTATCTGCCCGAAAATTTAAGAAATTGCGAGGTCGCAAAGCTTATTTTGAGGCATCGGTAGTTTTATAGCAAACTTCGGACGTGGCCGTCCGCCTGGTTGCTGTATAAATAACACCTTTTACCAGTTCGTACCCTGTAGTAACGCTTTGCGTGGATCGCTTCAGGATGATGCCGGATTCGTTATCTATCAGCATTACCCCGTTAATCCGGCTGTTTAGGTTTCCTGCGAAACTGGTGGTAGAATAGGTAATGGTGGTGGTTCGGGCGTTTGCTGCATAAATGGTAAAATGACTTACAGCGGTTGTGGTTGAGTCTGTCCAGCTATAGCCCTTTCTCAGCAATGGATTCGCCGGGAAATTTGTCGTAAAATCGACCAGGTGTCCGGCAACCAGCGTCTCATTTTGTATGCCGGTAAATGAAAGCAGGGTATCATCTACGGGCAATTTTTTTTGAACGGTCAAAATTTTACCCCTTTCGTCAACCGACAATATCGCCGGTTTACCGATCATTTGTAACAAGGCCATCTGAATAAATGAGTCAGGATCGGGCCGTTTATCTGAATTAAACACAACCTTTTGTCCAAGGGCGTTCAGCGAATCAACAATCTTGTTGATCGTGATATTCATAGTAGCATCGTTGCCGTCTGCATTGGTGATCTTGTAGGTTTTGGTTACGGAAGAGTACGTGCTAAGGTTCAATTTCTGGCTCCCCCGCTGCAACAAGCAATTCGACTTGATCACGATTTGCCGCTGAAATTCGACGCCTTTTTTGAAATTGAAATCACGATGGATGCCCTGGCCCATGGCGGAGCCCACAGCTGCCAGAATAAAGGCAATTGCAAGGTGATTTTTTAATTTTGTTAAGGTGATTTTCATTTCAACATTCTTGTAAACGCTTTTGGTCAGCCTTGCCGGGGCCGATCAGTGTGCATATCGGGTTACCCCCCTTTAAGTTTTTTTGCCGTTCTCTTTTTATTTATGGGCTTTACATTATTGTCACTGGAGTTACCAGAAAGTATCATATGCAGCTGAGCATTTTCCGGTATCTCAGGCACCGGCCATTCCAAAAATGGGAACGCGTTATCAGGCAGTGCGATGGTAACCGGTTGGACGATGATTGCAGGCATCACAGGGAATTTCAAACTGCCCTGATTCGGTGACGATTGGGTAACATCAGGTATTTTTGGGAACTCTGGCATTTCAGGTGCGCCGGGCTCAGGCATATCCGTGTTATGTTCGATAATTTGATCGTGCGGTGTTTGTTTTGGCAAATTAACGGGCAGCGGTATCTTCGGCAGCGGAATGTCGGGTACGTTAAAGGGCAGCGCGGGGAATTGAGGCTGCTCGGGCGCCTGTACATCGGGTGCCGTTTGCAAAATGGGCGATAAGGCAGCCAGCCTCAGTTCGATCAGTTGCAGATTGGGCGCTGGTATATCTGTTGGTGTCTGCGTTACGGTCAGTTTGGCGCCGCCTGGTCCTTTTGGAATAGTGCCGGCAGGTATGGGTGGAGGAACATTCCAGTCGGAAAAGTCGCTCTTTACCTGGCAAAGCGCTTCCAGCGCCTGCAGGCAAAGCGTCATCACCAAAAAAACAAACGCGAGTTTTTTCATCAAATCGTTTCCTTTTGTTTTTTGTTATTCCTCCAAAGCATTCTTTTCAGTTCGATATATTTAAAAATAACAGTTCAAAAACCAATCACTTAACGGTTCAGCGATAACGGTAAACCAATTGAAGCGATCAATGCCGGTTTATCCCCTGAATACCGCGTGAGGTTTGTGGCACCCACGCCAAATGATAAAGGCATCTTAAGCAGCTTAAACGGCCTTAACCCCGCTGATACGCCCAAATTCAAGCCCGACCATTCAGCGATCAGGTTAACATGCTGTATCACCTCGTACGATACGCTCCCAAACACGCCTGTTCCGTTTTTGCCACGGCCGGCGGCAATATCGTCGGGGCTTTTTAAGTAAAACCTGCCATTGCCTATGCCGATGGTGTAAGTAAGCCGCGATGCTCCCGGCGTTTGCGAGGGCAGCGACTGCACTGCATGGCTAAAGGCGAAATAGAACGTTTGGCCGGGTGCATCTGACAATTTTTCGCTAGCAAACAATTGCAAACCACCTACCGAAATACTACTGCCCGCAGCAACCACGCGGCTAATCATAAAGTTACCCGAAAAATCACGAAAACGGTGCACGTCTGTCATATTTATACTTACGGCAAGGTTAACCGCTTTAAAAGGATTACCTACACAAGCGCCGCCAAACGCGATCAGATCGGCCCGCGTCAGATACACTTGGGGGTAAACTCCCCCGATGCCGCCAAACAGGTAAGTACCATACCCGCCCCAGCCGGAGGGTATGGTTGTGGTTTGCGGGGCATCGTCAGGCACCAGGTAATCCTCCGGGTTTTCATCTTTTTCAGGCGTCAAAAGCGAATCGGTTTTTTGTTGCATAGCACGTTCAAAATCACTTTGGCAAAACGCTTTTCCGCCAAAAATTAAAAATAGCACAACGGTACAACAGGCAGCCATTTTCAGGGTTAACCGTGTATACATCGCTGTGCTTTTTTTTATGTGAACAATAATCACCCAAATTAAATATTTTTTGCCGAAGCATAAATTAATGTTTGATTATTAGTTAATTATTAAAAAACAAGTCCACACGCCTTTAGAACTATTGTGCCGTAAAACTAATTAAGCTGGGTTGATTGTGAAATACCAAGTGGTTTGTATTGTGCGGAGATGCTGCTGTAATTATCCGCTCAATATTTTACATTTGTTGCCATGCACAAAATCCTTATTGCCAACCGCGGTGAAATTGCGCTGCGGGTAATGCGGTCTGCACGTGAAATGGGTATAAAGACTGTTGCCGTTTACTCGGATGCAGATCGCGATGCTTTGCACGTGCGTTATGCTGATGAAGCGGTGCATATCGGTGAAGCGCCCTCGGCAAAGTCATACCTGGTTGGCGAAAAGATCATAGCCGCCTGCAAAATAACCGGGGCAAACGCAATTCATCCCGGCTATGGTTTTTTGAGCGAGAACCCGGCATTTGCCCGGATGGTGAGGGAGGCAGGGTTAATTTTGATCGGCCCATCGCCGGAAGCCATGGAAATTATGGGCAATAAGCTGGCGGCAAAGGCAGCAGCTTTAAAATATAATATCCCCATGGTGCCTGGCACCGAAGAGGCCATTACAGATGTGCCGGAAGCAAAAAGGCGGGCTGTGGAAGTTGGCTTCCCGGTACTGATCAAGGCGGCGGCTGGTGGCGGGGGCAAGGGCATGCGCATAGTGGAGCGGGAAGCGGATTTTGAAGAGCAAATGGCATTAGCTGTATCCGAAGCCACCTCGGCCTTTGGCGATGGTTCAGTTTTTATCGAAAGATATGTTTCCTCGCCTAGGCATATCGAAATACAGGTGCTGGGCGACGTGCACGGTAATATCGTCCACCTATTTGAACGGGAATGCTCGGTACAACGCCGTCATCAAAAAGTGATCGAGGAGGCGCCGTCATCTATCCTGACCCCTAAAATTCGTGCACAAATGGGTAAATGCGCGGTAGATGTTGCGAGATCAGTTAATTATACCGGCGCCGGCACCGTGGAGTTCATTATGGACGAGCAGTTGAACTTCTACTTTTTAGAGATGAACACACGCCTGCAGGTGGAACACCCGGTAACGGAACTGGTCACCGGCATCGATTTGGTTAAAGAACAAATACGCATTGCAATGGGGCAAGCCATCAGCTTTAGGCAGGAAGACCTGCAAATAAAGGGCCATGCTATTGAGCTGCGTGTTTATGCCGAGGACCCGGATAATAACTTTTTGCCCGATATAGGCACTTTGCAAACCTATGTTACCCCAAAAGGCCCCGGTGTTAGGGTTGACGATGGCTTTGAGCAAGGAATGGAAATACCTATTTATTATGACCCGATGATCGCTAAGCTGGTCACATACGGGGAAGACAGGCAGGAGGCAATTCAGCGGATGATAAGGGCTATCGATGAGTACCAGATTACCGGCATCACCACAACACTTGGTTTTGGCAAGTTCGTCATGCAGCACGAGGCTTTTACGTCAGGCAATTTTGACACGCATTTTGTGCAGAAGTATTTTACGCCGGGTTCATTGCAGCAAGGCAATGAGGGGGAAGCGCTGATAGCGGCATTGATTATGGAAAAGTTGTTAGGGGAGAAAAGTGCATCGGCTTCAAATTCAACCAACGTAGAGTTTAGCAATTGGGCAAAAAACAGGCGCTCTATTGACTAACCCGCCTCCCGGGCGTCATGGCGAGGAACGAAGCCACCTCTGAACTATTTCAGTCAACGGACCTGTAATGTATTTATCAGCATAATGCCTTTTTTTCGGCTGGGGTTGTTTTTGAATTGAGTTAAAATGGATAATTTTATTTTTGTTGATGACCATAGGGATTATAGTCCAACGAACGTATTTGTTGCATATGTCGCAAATGTATCTGACAGGGAGCAACTATTTGCTGAACTATTTTTCTCGCTGAAATTTCCCGACTATTTCGGGTTCAATTGGGATGCGCTATACGATTTACTTCGTGATTTTAGTTGGATCAAACAAAGGGATATAGTTTTGGTTCACGGCGGACTATCGAACCTCGAACCAACGACACTTAAAAAGTATTTGGAGGTTTTACAAGATTCAGTTGCCAGTTGGACCGACAATGACCCACATTCTTTTCAAGTCGTATTCTCAAGAAGCGATAAGGAGCGTTTAGAAAATATTTACTGACGGTTATAATAGTCGAACTAAACAGTCAATCAACCCAGCCTGCGCAGCATTGATCTTCACTCGCGCATCCTCCAAATCAAACCAATCCGCCCGATCTATCTCCGGAAAAGATTGTTTTTTACCCGATTTCGGCGGCCAGACCATCTCAAAAAGATTGCTGACTATTGTTTTGTGATCAATATCCCCCTCAACCGCCCAGGCGTGTACTATTTTACGGCTTTTCAAAGTAACAGGTTCAAGCCTGACAAAATTTCCGTGGATAGACTGGCCTGTCTCTTCGCGAAACTCTCGCTTAGCTGCCTCCAGCGGTTCTTCATCATCCAAAAACTCGCCTTTAGGGATGGACCATGCACCGGCATCTTTATTTTTAAAAAATGGTCCGCCCGGATGCACCAGAAAAACCTCCAGACCGATACTGGTTTTACGGTACAATAGTATGCCTGCGCTCTGTTTAGCCATCGTCAATATTTAATGGCAAGTTAATAAATGAAGCAGGTATTATGGTTAAATTTGGGCAATTAGAAATTCAAACCGAGCAAATATGTTAGATAGTAAATGGAGCAGCTTTAAAGTTACCGGTGATTATAATACCGATATCCGAAGCCTGTACGAAGCCTGGGCAACACCTGCAGGACTTGAAAAATGGTTTTTGAGAAAGGCAGATTTTTACGCGATAGCCGGCCGGTTGCGTGATCCCGAAGAGTTTATTATGAAGGAAGACGTTTACGAATGGTACTGGCATGGCTGGGACGACAGTACCTGCGAAAAAGGCGAGATACTGGAAGCCAACGGCACGGACCTTTTAAAATTCACCTTTGCAAAAGATAATATCGTAACCGTGGAAT
>DASRTD010000066.1:0-10250 GCA_035656115.1 Mucilaginibacter sp. | reverse complement strand
TCCCAGTTCATCGGCAAAGTCCCTTCCAAATGAACTTCTCAAAAATACTGAGCTAATAAAAAAGGGAGCAAGTAAAAATATCTCTTACTTGCTCCCTTTAGTCGCTCCTCGGTTAAAAGGCTACTTTTTCAGTGCCCTCTTTTAGCCGGAACGCCTTTTTATGTGCTTTTTATTTCTTAGCCTTCGAACTTGTAGCCAACGCCTTTTACAGTAGCCACAACGTCGTCACCCAGCTTTTCGCGCAGCTTGCGGATATGCACGTCAATTGTGCGGTTAGTAACTACAACGGAATCTTCCCAAATATTTTTCAGGATCACTTCCCGGGTGTAAACCTTGCCCGGCTTCGACGCCAGCAGGTAAAGCAGTTCAAATTCTTTTTTGGCTAAAACTACCTTATCCCCTTTTTGATAAACCAGGTAAGCTTCGCGGTCGATCACCAGGTCGCCAATCTCCAGTTTATTTTCGGTAATATCTTCAGACGGCGCATTGCGGCGCAAAATGGCGTTTATCCGGCTTACCAGCGCCCTCGGCTTTATCGGCTTGGCAATATAATCGTCAGCGCCTACGTTAAAGCCTGCAATCTCCGAATATTCCTCGCTACGGGCGGTTAAAAAAACCATAAAAGTGTTTTTAAACTCCGGCATGGTGCGCATGATCCGGCAAGCCTCAATCCCATCCATTTTGGGCATCATGATATCCAGTACGATCAAATCAGGCAGCGTGCGTTTTGCTTCTGCTACAGCTTCCTGGCCATTACGGGCTAAAAAAACCTGGTAACCTTCTTTTTTCAGGTTATACTCAATCAGCTCCAAAATATCCGGCTCGTCATCAACAATTAGAATTTTCTGTTTGTTTGAAGTGCTCATGCAGTTAATTTTTTGCGTAAAAGTAGTCGCGCAAAAGAATAATATGGTAAATTTAGTATTAATAAATTGTTAAATGTTACCTTATTTTAACGATTTATTGAGGCTTGCTAAATGTTTTCTTTAAAAATTCTTCAAGGTCGGCCCCGGTTATATTTTTTGCAATGATCACACCATCAGGGTTTAGGATAAAATTAGACGGGATAGCTTCGATATGATATAGCCTTTCAGTGGGCCCTTCAAAGTTTTTAAGGTCTGATCCATGTGCCCATGTAAGCTTATCATGCTCTACCGCCTGCTGCCAGGCGCCCTTGTCCACATCCAGTGATACACCTAATATATTCAAGCCCAGTGGTTTGTATATGGCGTATTGTTTAACCACGTTTGGATTTTCCTGCCGGCAGGGGCCGCACCACGATGCCCAAAAATCAACCATCACATATTTGCCTTTATAATCCGATAATTTGATCGGTTTGCCATCTATTCCGCCAACCGTAAAATCAGGCGCCTTATGGCCCACGGTTAAAGGCTTTATGGCCATTTTATTTTGAATGAACTGCTGGACAGCAGGGTTGTCCTTAAATTTATCTTTAATAGTATCGGCATAGGCAACCAGTTGCGACTCGTATTTCATCGAATCGATCGAGGCGGCGGCATAAAAACTCGCCAGCGAGTTGATATTATCATTCATAAACTTTAACACGGCCAGGCTATAATCGTTAAAGTTCTTTTTAAGCACAGGCAGATAAATACTCACCAGCGAGTCGGATTTTTTCAATGAATCTTTCCCTTTCCGGATGCCCTGGGCTTTGTTCATATACTCCTCGCTGATCTTGTTGTTAATCTCGCCAAACTGGTTACTCAACTTGTTAAATTCTTTGATCTTGTCCGACTCGTCAGACCCCGTAATGGTGTAAGCGCGCGCTTTATCCGTTAAATTGGTGCTGAACCCGATCTCGTCGCCATTTTTGGCGATCAGGTCAAATATACTGCCCCCTATCCGCATGCGATAAAGGTTGGGGTAGGGTGAATTGTGCTTGAACTGAAATTTTCCCTGGTCGCTTATATTGGTCGAGTCGACAACAGCAATTCCATTAGCTGTTTCAGCTATCAGTGTTATTTTTTTCAGGCTGCCGGGGTTAGTTATAGTTCCCGAAATAGTGAATGCGCTTTTATCCTTGCATGAGAACAGAAAAAACGGCATTAAAAGGATAATACTGTAATAAATTTTGTTTCTTTTCATTTCTTTGAGGTATAAGATGTGAGATTTGAGAGGTGAGATTTGAGATTCAGCCATAACCGATTTTTGTCTCATATCTCACATCTAACGTCTCACATCTATTTTGATTCCAATTCTTTAATTAACAATTGATTGGTCTTTTGGGGGTCGATCTTTCCTTTCGAGCTTTTCATAATTTCGCCCATAAACAATCCTATTATGCCCTTTTTGCCCTTTTGGTATTCAACTACTTTATCCGGGTATTTCGCCAGGGCGTCCTTAATAAATTGGTTCACGTCGCCTTTATCCGGATTGATCAGGATGTTAAGCTCAGCGGCCAGGGTTTCCGCGCTTTTATCGCGTGATTTTAGCAGCGCCGGGAAAAGCTTTTGCGTTGCCAGCGAGTAATTGATCTTCTCTGTATCGATCAGGCGAATCAGCCCCGCCAACCGATCAGGTTTTATTTCAAAATCATCAAAGGATTTACCTGATTCATTCAAGTATGACTTCACAGGCCCCATCAGCCAGTTAACGGCTGCTTTGCAGTTATTTGTATGCTGCAGTAAATCTTCAAAATATAAAGCAAATTCCCGCTCGGCAGTGATCACACCCGCATCATAATCCGACAGGCCCAATTGCTGCGTGTATTTATCGAAAAGTTCATTTGGGAGGGCCGGCATGGTGCTGCGCAATTCCCGCAGGTAAGCATTTGTCAGTACAACGGGAGTCAGGTCGGGCTCGGGAAAATAGCGGTAGTCATTCGCCATTTCTTTTGAGCGCAGTACCGAGGTTTCGCCGGTATCGGCGTTGAAATTCAATGTGTTTTGGTCGATGAAACCACCGGCTTCCATTACAGCCACCTGGCGGTCGAACTCATGCTCGATGGCGCGCTGCAGGTTACGGATAGAATTAAGGTTTTTCACCTCGCAACGATTGTTGAGCGTGGCGGATCCCTTCAGCCGCACCGAAATATTGGCGTCGCAGCGCAGGCTGCCTTCTTCCATATTGCCGTCGCAAATGCCCAGGTAACGCACCAGCTTGCGCAATTCAGTAAGGAACTGCCCCGCTTCTTCGGCGCTGCGCATATCGGGTTCGGTCACGATCTCAATCAGCGGCACCCCTGCCCTGTTCAGGTCGATCAGCGAGTCGTCATGATGTTGGTCGTGCATGCTTTTACCGGCATCCTCCTCCATGTGGATATGGTGGATGGCGATATTTTTTGTTGCACCATTTAGTCGCACAGGTACAAAACCGCCCACGCAAACTGGCAGGTGGTCCTGTGTGATCTGGTAACCTTTGGGCAGATCCGCATAAAAATAATTTTTACGGGCAAAAGTATTATACAGGTTGATGGTGCTGTTACAGGCCAGGCCCATCTTTACGGCATACTCCACCATTTTTTTATTGATGCGCGGCAAAGTACCGGGATGCCCAAGCGAAACCGGGCTGATATGGCTGTTTGGCCCGCCACCAAACGCAGCAGAGTCGGACGAAAAAGATTTGCTTAAAGTCGATAATTGCGCGTGTACTTCCAATCCTACAACCAACTCATATTTATCACTTATTTCGGCAGCAATACTCGACATAAAAATTATTCAGCGTCACACAAAAAACCGCATTTCGGATGCCAAATATAAAGTTATTAGTTATTAGTGGGATATATTTTTTGTGGGGAGAGCGATGGAATAAACAAAATAAATCAAAAGTCGTGCTGTCCCGGACGTCCAGGGTCGGCATCCTATGAAACAGGAAACACACAAACCTCGCCGAGTTGTCATTTCGACGAGGAACGAGGAGAAATCTTGTACGCCCGACATTACCGCCTGCACAGTTTGGATGTATAACATATAAGATTTCTCCCTTTGGTCGAAATGACAGCGTGTTATTATTAAGATATAAAACCCTTCGCCTTCTCCAACGCCCTATCCAACCCGCTCATATCACTCCCGCCGGCAGTAGCGAAAAATGGCTGCCCGCCCCCTCCGCCTTTAATCTCCTTAGCCAATTCACGGACGATGTTACCCGCGTTCAGTCCTCTGTCTTTCACCAGGTTCTCCGCGATCATCACCGTCAGCGACGGTTTTTCGCCGATCTCCGCAGCTAATACCAGGAAAAGGTTTGGCACTATATCCTTCAACTGGTAAGCCAGGTTTTTAACGGCGTCCCCGTTTGGCAAAGTCACTTTTTGAGCGATAAAATTTACGCCGTTAATGCCTTCGGCCCTTTGCGCCAGCTCATTTTTCAAACCGGAAGATTTTTCGAGAATAGATTTTTCGATCTCCTTTTTCAGCCGGTTGTTCTCATCCAGCAGGCTTTCAACGCTTTTGGAAATATCCTTCGGGTTTTTTAGCAATTCCTTCAGCTGATGTACCAGTTTACTTTGCTCATTGATATAATTTTCAGCGGCAATGCCGGTAATAGCTTCGATACGGCGTACCCCGGCTGCTACGGCGCTTTCGGCAATGATCTTAAAAAAACCGATCTGCCCGGTTGCTTTGATGTGCGTGCCGCCGCAAAGTTCTTTTGAAAATTGATCGTCAAAAGTAATCACCCGTACAAAATCGCCATATTTTTCGCCAAACAAAGCGATTACCCCGCTTTCGATAGCTTGCTGATAGGGCACATTCCGCTCTTCTTTCAGGAAGATGTTTTCCCTTACTTTTTCATTTACAATAGCCTCAATTTTAGCCAGCTCTTCGTCCGACACTTTCGCAAAGTGCGAGAAGTCAAACCGTAAATAATCAGCATTTACCAATGATCCTTTCTGGTTCACATGCGAGCCCAACACCTGTTTCATCGCGGCATGTAGTAAGTGCGTGGCGCTGTGGTTATTTTCGGTACTGGTGCGTAAATCGCCGTCCACTATGGCAGTTAAAGCATCATCCGGGGTGGTTGGCAATTTATCTGTAAAATGAACGATCAGGCCGTTTTCCTTTTTGGTATCGGTTACTTCGATAACTTCCCCATCCGGAAAAACCAGCTCACCCTTATCCCCAACCTGTCCGCCGCTTTCGGCGTAAAATGGCGTTTTATCCAGTACAATTTGGTATTGCTCTTTGCCTTTGGCAGTTACTTTACGGTATTTGATGATACGGGCAATGCTTTCCAATTCATCATAGCCGGTAAATTCGACGGTGTCGTCGTCTCTTAATACCACCCAATCGCCGGTATCAATGGCTGTTGCGGCGCGGGAGCGGGATTTTTGAACTTGCATGTGCTCATTAAAACCTTCGTCATCAACGGAAAACCCGTACTCGCTGGCCACCAGTCTTGTTAAATCTATAGGAAAACCGTTGGTATCATAAAGATTAAAAGCCAGTTTACCAGGAACAATTTTCAACCTTTTGCTTTCATAGGCCTCTGCCTTCGACATAGGAAAACCATCAAGAAATCCATGTTGAAAGAAGTATGTCAGCTTATGCATCCCATCGGCCAGTGTCTTAAAAAAGCTTATTTCTTCTTCCTTAATTACTTTTTTGATGAATTCTTTCTGTAAAGACAATTCAGGGAACACTTTTCCCATTGTTATGTCCAACGTATCTACCAACTGATAAAAAAATGGCTGTTTAGCATTAAGAAAACTGTATCCATATCTAACTGCCCGTCGCAAAATTCTTCTTATAACATAACCAGCCCCGGTATTACTAGGCAACTGTCCATCGCAGATTGTAAAAGCAACCGCGCGAATATGGTCTGCTATGACTCTCATTGCGATATCAGTTTTCGAATTCCCTTGCCCGTAAGACCTGTTAAACTCTATTTCCAGAAAGTTAATCAACGGTTGAAAAACGTCGGTATCATAATTTGAATCCTTCTCCTGAATCACTCTAACCAGTCGCTCAAAGCCCATCCCTGTATCAACGTGCTTGGCCGGTAATGGCTGTAGAGTACTATCCTTTAGGCGGTTAAACTGCATAAAAACGTCATTCCAGATCTCGATCACTTGGTCGTGATCTGCATTCACTAAGGATGAACCCGACACTGCAATCCGAGCACCTACAGAGCGGTTGTCATAATGTATTTCGGAACACGGCCCGCAAGGTCCGCTATCTCCCATTTCCCAGAAATTATCTTTCTTATTTCCAGGCAAAATGTGACTTTCATCAACATACTGTCTCCACAGGTTGTAGGTTTCGAGGTCCTTCTCCAAACCTTCTTTTTCGTCGCCTTCAAAATAGGTTACATAAAGTCTGTCCTTGTCAAGTTTATACACGTCCGTCAGCAATTCCCAACTCCAGGCAATGGCTTCTTTCTTAAAATACCCGCCTGCCGGACGGGCAGGGTCGCCAAAGCTCCAGTTGCCCAGCATCTCGAACATTGTATGGTGATAGGTATCGATACCTACCTCCTCCAAATCGTTATGTTTTCCCGAAACACGCAAACAGCGCTGCGTATCGGCCACACGGGGGTATTTGGCCGCTTCTTCGCCCAAAAAGATCGATTTAAACTGGTTCATCCCCGCGTTGGTAAACATCAGCGTGGGGTCGTTTTTAATCACAATCGGGGCAGAAGGCACAATCACATGTCCCTTCGATTCAAAAAAATCAAGAAAAGCCTGGCGTATTTCAGAAGCGGTCATAGGCTGCAAAGGTAAGTATTAGTCCGAAAGTCCAAAAAGTCCGGAAGTCCGAAAGAAGAAAAGAGTCGGAAAAGTCGGGGAGCGTGAAAGAAAAAAAGATTGATTGGTCGTAACGTTCAAGACTTGATCCGTTTAAAAATAAAAAAAGAAGCCGCAATAAATAAAAACATTCCGTCTTTCGGACTTCCCGACTTTCGGACTTTTCAATTAAAGTATTACATTTGCACATGGCATATAAAGAACGGGAAATCAGCAAGATGTACTATACCATGGGCGAGGTGAGCATCCTGCTTGATGTAAACCAATCGCTCATAAGATTTTATGAGCGGGAGTTTGATATCCTTACGCCAAAAAAGAACAAAAAAGGCAACCGTTATTTTAACCAGGAAGATATCGAAGGCCTGAGGCTGATCATTCACTTGATAAGGGACAAGGGTTATACTTTACAGGGGGCTAAGGATTATATCAAAAATAACGGCAATTCAAGCAAAAACGATGTCCGCGTTATCAGCTCACTCGAAAACCTGAAAAAATTCCTCATCGACGTACGCGACCAGTTGTAACCGATTCCGTTTAGCGGCTAAACATTATTTTTTATATTAGCCTGATATGATCCCGAATCACAAAGGCGAAATACCGGTTGCTTTATTGCTGCTTCCCTTTGTATTGGGTGTGTTTACCGGGTTAAGTGTTTTCCCTGGTGTCAACTTCAATTTTCTTTTGGGTTTATTCGCCGCCACTGCCGTCGTTTTTGTCATTTTCAACTTAAAATATAACGCCCTCAAATTATATAAACAAAGGTGGGTCGGCGGCGGTTTGATTGCAATTTTACTGTTTCTTTTTGGCTGGACACTACCTGTTCGCCACAATGAACTGCGCTCAGCCACTCATTTCTCAAAATTTCCGGCACAATATCTTGTTATCAGGATCAACAATGAACCGGTTTTAAAAAATGGTTTGTTTCGATTTACCGCCGACGTTGAGGAAACAGTGCTTAATGAGCAGGAAATGGCTGCGACCGGCACCCTGCTGGTCACCATAAAAGACAGCCTGGCAAAAAGGCTGAATTATGGCGACGACCTGCTCATACCTGCAAAATACAACGCTATCGATCCGCCCTTCAACCCCGCTGAATTCAATTATAAAAGTTACCTGGCCCATAAAAATATATTTTACCAGGCATTTTTATATGCGAAGCAATATGCAGTTTTGCGAACTGGCACAGACAATGGGTTGGTCAGGCATTCCATCCGGTTAAGGCAGCGACTGGTTGAAAAGCTAAGGCAAAATATCCGCGACACAGGAGCTTATGCTGTGGCCTCGGCATTAATACTGGGCTATCGGGCCGATCTAAGTGCCGATATTTTAGAGGTCTACTCAAAAACGGGAACCGTTTATGTATTGACGGTATCGGGTGCACAGGTGGCCGTCATCTACCTGGTACTTGCGTTCGCATTAAGGTACCTGGACAGGTATAAACACGGAAAAATCATCAGGGTGGCCGTCATTATAGCTGTGGTTTGGTATTATGCCCTGTTGACCGGTTTTTCTGTGTCCGTTTGCAGGGCCGGACTGATGCTTAGCTTTGTGCTTATCGGCAAAGCGTCGATCCGGTATGTCAATACGCTAAACATCCTGGCGGTTTCAGCTTTCATTTTGCTCTGTTACGATCCTTTCTTTATAACGGAAGCCGGTTTCCAGTTATCCTATCTCGCCGTTTTCGGGGCGATCATTTTGAGGCCGGTAGTTTACAAATGGTTCCGCTTTAAAAACAAAATAACCGATAAAATATGGTCGCTGTGTTCGTTTTCCATCGCCATACAACTGGCCATCTTCCCGCTTTGTGCGCTCTATTTCCACCAGTTCCCGGTTTATTTTCTGTTAAGTAACCTGCTGGTAATTGTGCCAGCGGCAATCGTCATGTACACCGGCATATGTTTTCTTTTACTACCCAAAGTACCTCTGCTTTCTACCGCACTGGCATTCTTATTGGAAAAGACTACTGTTTTGATGAACAAAATGCTGGCTTTTATTGAACATTTTCCCGGCGCAAGCCTGGATAAAATCTGGCTCAGCACCTCCGAATATTTATTACTGTACGTTATTGTTATCAGCCTGTTTTTATTCTGGTATCTAAAAAGGATCCGCTGGCTACAGTTTGGGTTATTTTGTTGCCTGCTGCTTTTTATCAGTTTCAGTATTAAAACTATCCTGCAATCAACGACAAGTAGCATTGCCTGGCTGAATTTAAAGAAGCATCCGGGGATAGTCTTCAAAAACGGCCAATCCGCAATCGTATTAACCGACTTGAAAGAATCTGACAAAAACTACAAGTATTCCATCCAGCCCTACCTGGATAGTTGCAGGATAAACGATGTTAAAATTTATGATTTGAACTGCAGTGTAAATACACCCTGGTTAAAGAAAAAGTTTGGTTTTATTAAATTTACAAATACGAGCGTATTTATTTATGATGGCAACCTCGGCACGGATGCGCTATCGCCAGGGTTAAAAATCGATTTTATTTATGTCACGGGCAACCCGGAGCTCGATACGAATACACTGGAAGCCAATTTTGATTTTCGGGCCCTGATTATCGATGGCTCAAATTCTGATAAGAGAATCGCGAACTGGGAAAAACAATTGTATGCCAAGAGCATTAATTATAAAATATTAAAACGTAACAAATCTTTTATTTCCATATCTAACTAAAAAGAAAACTGTAGTACATTTGTATCTGCCAAAAAAATCAAACTTGTATTAAATAAAGCTGAATTTATGAACATTAAATTTTTTAATGTTGCTTTAGGCATAGCGCTTGCAGCAACCACCATGAGCGCCAGCGCGCAGAAAACTTACACCACGGGCGTGATCTCTTACTCGACTGAGGTAATGGGCCAGCAGGCTGATGTAAAAGAGTATTTTTCACCCGACTCAAGCGCGGCGGTGATCACTTCAGGTCCGGCAACCATAAAAATATTGATGAATGCTAAACACGATTATTTAGCAGTGCTGGTCGACGTTCCGGTTGCAAATATGAAAAAAGCCGGTATAGCCACACCCGCCGAACTGGAGGATGGTATGAGTCAATTGCCGACGTTCACTTTTACGCCAGGCACAGAAGCAAAAACTATTTCAGGCTTCAACTGCACAAAGGTGACTGCCAAGGATAATAAGAGCGGCAAAACTTACGACGTTTGGGTAACCAAGGATATTGTAGTTCCGTCGACAGCCATTCCTTTTTATTACGCCGGCGCCGGGGGATTCCCGATGCAGTTCACCGCCTTCCAACAAGGTCAGGAACAAAGCATTACCATTTCGAGCATAACCGATGACAAAGCCCCCGCCGGGACTTACGGAATTGCAAAAGACTTTGAAAGAGGAACTTTGGCCGACTTGAGGCAGCAATAGTACTGACTGATTTGTCAAAAAGGCCGCCTGAGCGTTTCGAGGGCACTGAAAAAGTAGCCTTTTAACCGAGGAGCGACTAAAGGGAGCAAGTAAGAGATATTTTTACTTGCTCCCTTTTTTATTAGCTCAGTATTTTTGAGAAGTTCATTTGGAAGGGACTTTGCCGATGAACTGGGAA
>DASRTD010000065.1:0-8766 GCA_035656115.1 Mucilaginibacter sp. | reverse complement strand
CGCAATATTATAGTCGGTAATAGACCCCGAAAAGATTGCATCCGCATCACCGGTTACAATGGCAAGGCGTGTGGTATTCCGGATGCGGTCCTTCAATGCCTCGGTAAATTGAGTACTCAGGTTATTTACCACCAGGGCAGCATTGTTTTCAAAAAAGTCAACCCTGATCGTTTTCATGTCTAACGGAATGGACGAGCCATTCAGGCTTAATTTATAGGTGCAAGACGGGCCAGGCACAATCAAACAAACTGCAACGATCAATAACTTCGGTATTCTTTTCATTTTTATAAGTTTAGCTCCTTTATCTTCCGGTACAAAGTCCTTTCGGATATCCCCAGCTCATTTGCAGCAAGTTTGCGCTTGCCTTTGTGCTTTTTGAGCGCTTTACGGATCAGGTCGGATTCTTTGTCTATTAATGAAAGTGATTCCTCAACCTCCTCCGCATCCTGGGTTATATTATACGGATTTGAGTTGATGTTATTGTTGTTGGTATTTATAACAGGAGTCTGCAAAGTAAATTGCTGTTCGTTGGATCCCGGGATATCAATATCACGATAAAGCTGATTTAGCGATTGGCTGGAATGATTGATAGATACACCTCCATGTTCGATAATTTCGGCGACGAGTTTTTTTAGCTCAACCATATCCCGTTTCATATCAAACAGCACTTTATACAGAATATCGCGTTCGGAGAAATCTTCTTTGGGCTGATTGTCCACGCGCATAGGCAAGTTTCTGGACCCTTCGGCCGGGATGTAGGTAAGTAGTGTTTGCGCCGTTATCGTCCGGTCACGTTCAAGTACGGCTAATTGTTCGGCCATATTTTTTAACTGCCTGATATTTCCGGGCCACGAGTAATTGACCAGTACCTGCTGGGCCTCTTCGTCAAGTTGAATAGGCGGTGTGCGGTATTTGTCTGTAAAATCTGATGTGAATTTCCTGAACAGCAAGTAAATATCTTCCTTGCGATCACGCAATGGCGGAATACGCAGGGGAACTGTATTTAAGCGATAGTAAAGGTCTTCCCTGAATTTGCCATTCTTTACAGCTTCAAAAACGTCCACATTGGTGGCGGCAATCACCCGCACATTTGTTTTCTCGACCTTTGAAGAACCCACCTTAATATACTGTCCGGATTCCAGCACCCTTAGTAAACGGGCCTGTGTACCCAGCGGCATTTCCGCTATTTCGTCTAAAAAGATGGTACCGCCGTTCACAGTTTCAAAGTAGCCCTTTCGCTCGCCGACTGCGCCGGTATAGGCTCCCTTTTCGTGACCAAATAGTTCTGAATCAATGGTGCCTTCAGGTATGGCCCCGCAATTAACCGCGATGAAAGGGCCATGTTTGCGCGGGCTCATTTGGTGAATGATGTGCGAAAAAACCTCCTTACCACTGCCGCTTTCGCCCGTTATCAAAACCGAAATATCAGTCGGTGATACCTGGTTAGCTATATCTATTGCCCGGTTAAGCAACGGCGAATTGCCGATGATACCGAAGCGTAGCTTTATTTCTTGTATTTCCATACCCCCAACCCCCCTAAAGGGGGCTTTATTTTTGTAATTTTTAATTTTAAATACCCCAAATCGCCTGCTAACCAGCAGGACGTAACCCCCTTTAGGGGGTTTGGGGGTTAACAAACTGTGCCGATCAGCGTAGCTGTGGTAGTTCTTTCTACCAAAACATTTACATATTGCCCCGGCTTGTAACTGTCCCCTACCGGGAAAACCACCATCGCATTTTGGTCGTTACGGCCGCAATAATCTTTATCTGATTTTTTTGAAAAACCTTCTATTAATACTTTTTGCACCTGCCCCAACTGGCTTTGCAGGCGCAAATACGAGTATTGCTGTTGTTTGGCTACAACTTCCTTTAACCGTCGGCGTTTTACATCCTCGGGGATATCATCCTTGTAGCGTTTTGCCGCTAAAGTCCCCGGCCTTTCAGAGTACATAAACATATAAGCAAAATCGTATTGCACATAGTCCATCATGCTTAAGGTTTCCTGGTGCTCATCTTCTGTTTCACTGCAAAAACCAGTGATTACGTCAGTTGATATGGCGCATCCCGGGATGATCCTGCGGATAGCGTCAATCCTGCCCATATACCATTCGCGATCGTAAGTGCGGTTCATCAGTTCCAGCACACGGCTGTTGCCTGATTGCACCGGCAGATGGATATAGTTACAGATATTGTCGTGCTTTGCTATCGTGTGTAAAACCTCGTCAGTAATGTCTTTCGGGTGTGAGGTGGAAAAACGCACCCGCAAATCCGGGTTAATCTGTGCGACCATTTCGAGCAGGTTGGCGAAGTTGACTATCACGGTTCCAGCCCCCTCTAAATCTCCCCCGCCAATTGGCGGAGAGACTTTAGATTCGTTTTCATGCTTTTCAAAGCCCTCCCTCCCGGGGAGGGTTGGGAGGGGCTGCTTCCATTTATACGAATCCACATTTTGTCCCAACAAGGTCACCTCCCGGTAGCCCTGGTTGAACAGGTCGGAGCATTCTTTAACAATGGATTGCGGGTCGCGGCTTCTTTCGCGGCCGCGGGTAAATGGCACTACGCAAAATGAGCACATATTATCGCATCCGCGCATGATAGATACAAATGCATTTATCCCATTGCTGTTAAGCCGAACCGGGCTAATATCTGCATAGGTCTCTTCGCGCGATAAAAGCACGTTAACCGCCTTCTGTCCGCTGTCAACCTGGCCAATAAGATTGGGCAGGTCGCGATAAGCGTCGGGGCCTACCACTACGTCAACCAGCTTCTCCTCTTCTAAAAACTTCGATTTTAAACGCTCGGCCATGCAGCCCAAAACACCGACCACCAAACCCGGATTTTTAACTTTGGCAATGGTAAATTCTTTCAACCGATTACGAACGCGTTGTTCTGCGTTCTCTCTAATGGAGCAGGTGTTAATAAATATCACATCCGCTGAATTGTAATCGGCTGTGGTTTCAAACCCCTGGTCCTGCAAAATGGAGGCTACGATCTCACTGTCCGAAAAATTCATGGCGCAGCCGTAGCTTTCGATGTAAAGCTTGCGGCCATTGTTTTTAACCTTAGTCCCCTCCAGCAACAGGGCTTCGCCTTGTCTGCTCTCATCATGCACCTTATTTGTAATCCCGAGATCGATCATCAAAACAAAAAATTTAGCCCGCAAAAATACATAAAATTTAAATTAAAGATGACATATTGTCATGAATAACAAATTTTGTAGATTGCTGTTATATCACAGCGCACAAAGACCAATAATGAGTTCACCGTTATCGAAGAAGCGAAAAATCCCCGCCTGGCCATTCATTGTCCTGGCCGTTTTCATTATTGCCGTTGGGGCTGGCTATTATTTTTACAATTCATACCTGGCCGGCAGCCGCTGGAAACCTATTTTGCAAAGGCGATTAAAAGAGCTGGTGTTGAGCGCCAGCGATAGTCTTTACAGTATCGAATACTCGGATTTCGACCTGAATATTACTTCGGGCAATGCTACAATCCATGATTTCAAGTTGATACCGGACACCGCGGTTTATAAGAAGCTGGTAAAACTGAAAAAAGCGCCGGATAATTTGTTCATCCTTGGCGTTAAGAAGCTGTCGATAAAAAATGTAGGGGCAAAAAAAGCCTACCGCGAGAAAATATTGGATATCGACAATATTACTATCGATAAACCGAACTTAACAGTGATCAGCAAACGTTTAGCATTTAACGATACGGTAAAAGTTGGTAAGCCCCAAACGCCCTACCAAATGATAAAAAAGATATTTAAGCAGCTTCATATTGATTCCGTTGCGCTAAATGATATCAGCCTGAACTATATCAATAAAAACAAACCGGTGGTAAGGCAAACTACCCTGCAGCATTTGGATATAGCTATTTCCGATGTGGTTATCGATTCGCTGTCTGGGCTTGACCCCTCCCGCTTTTATTACACCAAAGATATCAATGTAACAGTACACGATTATCATATCGGTACACCGGACGGATTGTACAATGCGAAACTGAAAAAAATATTTTTCTCTACCGCGCAGCGAAGGATACAGCTGGACAACGTATCGCTTTCGCCGAAGTATAACCGTGGGGATTTCTACCTGCAGCCAGGCGCACAAGCCGACATTTACAACCTAAAGTTTAAAAAAATAGTTATTGACGATATTGACTTGCAGGATTTTCTAAGGGCTCAAAATCTTTATGCGGGCGTAATGAACATTAAAGGCGCCGATGTGCAGATCTATACCAATAACGCCCACAAAGGAAAAAAGAAAGACATGACCGGTAAGGACCCGCAGCAATCCCTTCAGAAAGTAGGTTTGGACATGTGGCTGAAGCGGATCAATATAAAAAACGCCCGCATCAGCTATGCCGAAACGGATGCCGTAACCAAAGCAACAGGCGAAATATTGTTCACCCATACCGATGCTTCTCTTTTGAATGTAACAAATGATGATGACCAGAAAAAACGCAACCCCACAATGCTGGCAATTATCAACACCCGTTTCATGGACACGGCGTCATTCAGGGTAAACTTTAAATTTAACCTGGCATCGCCTGACGGCGCGTTTAACTATTCGGGAGAATTGGGGAAGTTTGATGGCCGGATACTTGATAAGCTGGTAAAACCGCTGGCAATGGTTCATGTGCAGTCTGCAGATATTGAAAAGCTGGATTTTAACGTTGATGCAAGTAATTACAGCGGCAAGGGCGATCTCGAATTTTATTACAAAAATTTAAATATCCAGTTGCTAAAAAAAGTGGATGGCAAAGATGATCTGCAAAAACAGGGATTTCTTTCTACATTGGCCAATAATCTTGTTATTTATAACAAAAACCCCGATAATAAAGGTAAGTTAAGGCCTGGCCCAATAGACCTTAAACGGGAAGCTGACGTCACATTTTTCAGCTTTTTATATAAGGCTTTACTTGACGGATTAAAACCCAGTGTTGGATACGATAAGAAAACAGAAAGCAAAGTTGCGAGAGCTATTGTAAAAGTTAACACAACGGTAACAAAAGTTGACAGTTTAATAAGCAGATTTAATAAATTTAAAGAGGCAAGAAAAAAGCGGCGGGAGGAACGTAAAAAGGCGCGGCAGGCAAAAAAAGATTCGCTAAATAACACCAGGGAAAGCAAGGGAAATTAATGGCATTTAAGGTCTTCAGGAAAAAGTGGCAAAAAATTACGGCAATTGTTTTAGCCGTTTTCATCGCGCTTATCCTGCTGCTGGCTTTACCTGTTAATAGTTACTGGTCGCCGATATTGGCAAGAGAGGTTAAAAAAATAGTGCTGAAAAGCAGCGACAGCTTGTACAAGGTTGATTTCACCTCAGCTGAGTTACACGTGCTGCGGGGTACTATCGATATCTACAATATTACTCTCAAACCGGATACAGCCGTTTATAACCGGAGAAAAAAGGAAAATATTGCGCCAAATAACCTGGTTATGATGAGTGTGAAACGGCTCACGTTGTCGCATATCCATCCCTTTAAATGGTATTTCCGGCATCAGCTGGATATAGGCGAGATAGCCCTTGACGAACCTGTATTGAATATCTCTTATCAATTAAATCACAAAAAAGACACCGTACTGGCCCACCGGCAAACTGCATGGCAGAAAATTTCAAAAAGTCTTCAATCCCTTCATATTGATAATATCCTTTTAGGCGATGTAAAATTGAAATACGAAGACTATTCGGGGAATAAATTAGTCATCTCGGAACTTAAACAGTTAAACCTAAGCGCCCACGACCTGCTGATCGATTCGGCAACGCAAACCGATAAATCGCGGATGCTCTATTGCAAAAACGTTGTAGCCGAACTCAATAATTATTCCGCGAAAACGCCGGATGGCTTGTATTCGTACAAATTCGATCACCTGAGGCTGTCTACTTTGCAATCGCGGTTAAATATCGAAGGACTGACATTAACGCCGATTAAAACAGCTGCATTTTTTGCAAAAAGCGACGACGACAAGTTTGGATTCCGTCTGGATTCGCTGCAAATGGATAATTTCGATTATTTAAGCTATCACAAATACCGTGTTATCACGGCGTCCCGGCTGTTCTTGAACAACGGCAGGCTTGAAGTTTATGGCAATCCAAAGAAAATACCGCGGTTGACCGACCGGGTGATCACCTTCCCGAACGCAGCGCTTAATAAGATCAATTCCGATTTGAAAATAGATACCCTAAAATTGTGCGGAATCAGCGTTTTTTACACCGAGTTCAATGCTAAATCCAATCAAACGGGTACTATTTCCTTTAACAATACCGGCGGCAGCTTTTTAAACATCACCACCCGCCCGGCGGCATTGCAAAAAAACAATCTTTGCAAAGTGGATTTGAACAGCCTTTTTATGAACCAGGCGCGGTTTAACGTCAGCTTTGTTTTTAATTTGACAGATCAAGACAGATCATACAGCTACAAAGGCAGCCTCGGCCCGATGAACCTCAAGGCCATTAACCCAGCCACGATGCCATTAACGTTGGTTAAAATACAGACAGGTACGCTAAGACGGATGGATTTTGACATTAGCGCGAATCGATCGATCGCAAGGGGTAAAATGCTTTTTTTATACAACGATGCTAAGGTGACGCTGTTAAAGCGGGATAGCTTGTTCAATAGCCTTCAGTCGAGCCCGATTGCCACCCTTTATGCAAATAACTTTATATTAAAACACGATAATCCTGACGAGGCCGGCGGCAGACCAAGGGAAATACATTTCGCCAACGCGCGTACGAGCGAAACCCCCTTTTTTAAATACACCTGGCAAACTTTGCTTGAAGGCATTAAACCATCGATCGGTTTGGATAAAAAAACCCGGGATGCTACGCTGGCACTTATAAATCAGCTGTCGGAAGATAAACGCGAGCGCCAGGCGAAAAAACAGCAGCGCCGGCAGCGACGGGCCGAACGCCAGCTGCTTCGCCAACAGGAAAAGCAGGAAGGCGGGAACTAGGCCGAAGTACGAACATTGTTTCGTTCATAAAAATTTTTCGGCTAAAACTCCCTGCCGTGCAACATATTATCGGCCAATCACATCTTATCAGAAAAACAAACATTATGAAAAGAATAGCCTATACATTTTTTGCTGTAATACTGGTTTTTACGGCAACTTTAACTGCTTCTGCACAGTCCGAAGAAAACAGGCAGGTTTCGGGTTTTAACAGTATCGCTTCATCCGGTCCTTTTGACGTACATGTAAATATCAATGGCACCGAAAGCGTTAAGATCTCCGCCAGTTCAAAGATCATTAACGAGATCGAAACAGTTGTTGAGGATGGCACATTGAAAATCAGGTTTAAGCATCATTACGACTGGAACCACGACGGCGATTATGGCCAGATCGACGTTTATGTTACCGCAAAAGCGCTCTCATCGCTTGCAAATGCCGGTTCGGGGTCGATAAAAGTTGAGGGCACGGTTAGCGGCAGCGACGTGAATGTAGTTTTAAGCGGATCAGGCGATATTGAAACTTCGGTTAAATCTGGTAACCTGCATACTACCATCAGCGGTTCCGGCTCCATTAATTTGAAGGGGACTGCCGATGAAGCCAGGGTAGTGATCAGCGGTTCGGGCGAGGTAAAGGGCCGCGAACTAAAAACCAATGCTGCATCCGTAACTATAACCGGCTCGGGCAGCGCTTATTTTACCGCAGATAAAACCGTTTCAGCGCGCATTGTAGGTTCGGGCAATGTGGTTTACTCTGGAAACGCTACCATTACCGAAAGCAAAACCATCGGCTCGGGCAGTGTAAGTAAAGAAAACTAAAAATTTTATAGTGGGCGGTCACATTGACTATTACCAAAAACATAATCCTGTTCAAACCAAAGGGGTATAAATGAGCATTCATTTTGCCCCTTTTCTTTTTGCTGGTATTTTTTTGACGCCTTTCCGGCAGCTAAGTAATCATTGCAGCAGCAATTTCAGGTTAATACCAAAATTAGTGAATGCGGTATTAAACGTTTGCGAAGTATACGGCCGGGTGATGTTCGAATCGTAAAACAAATTAAGTGTAAAGCGCTGGTTGAGCAGCCAATCGATGGACGGCCGTACGGTAATATTTTGCGCACCGGCCGAAACCTGGGCCTCCTGCACATCAGCCTGGTAAATCAGCGTTTTTGTGTCCTGTAGCGAAAAGTCTATTTTAAAGTTCACATCGTTGTGGTCCCTGCTCCGGAACATACCGAACGGAAATACAAAGTTCTTATCATGATAACCGAAGCCAAACACCAGCGCATCCTGGTTAAGCTGCGACAACTGGCTGTTCAACACACTCAGGCTCAGCGAGCGGCTTTGCCGGTACTCCAGGTTGGCGGTCATGCCATTTTTGAAACGGCCGTTTAGACCAATTAAGGGCACAAACTGTTCAAAAATGGTTACTGCCGAGAACTGGTACTGTGGCAGGAAGTCGTTGTTGGCGTCCCGCGAACTCACCGCGCCGTTAGTTTCCTGGTATTGCAGCAATGTGCTGTAGCCGCTAACGGTGTATGACGAACGATACCCATGGGTAATATCGAGCGACTCGAAAATATCACTGAACATTGGTATATGGCTCAACCCGTTATAGGTGATCTGCCAGTTGGGGATCGGGATATCCGGGAATTGTGTTAAACTGGATGTTGCCGGATTTTTACCCGTGTACGCCGCAAGGAATGCCGGAACTACGACGTTTTGCGATGCCGAGCTGTATCCGTCAGCATAACCGTTTGTAGGGAGCCCCGTCGAATTTGGATTAAGGGCGCCCAGCCGCTGCGAAATGATTTGCCGGTC
>DASRTD010000064.1:0-30745 GCA_035656115.1 Mucilaginibacter sp. | reverse complement strand
AATTACTTTTTGATTTGCCGATATTACCTGTTGTTTGTTCACCATCATCAGCGCCTGATTTAACGATTGTTGCTCATCCGTTATCAGTGCGTTTGGCTGTGTCCGCGGTGTAAGTGAGCCGTCATCCTGGTAAGTACGATCGGCAAAAACTTCAGAAGCAAAAGCCAGCCCGCTTTTTTTGGCCGCGACAACCATTTCACTATTAGCCAGCGCAAACAATATCAATCCCGCGTCGAAATCATGTACCGCATCAACAATTGCCCGAGCCAGCGAAGCATCGCGTGCTGCCATGTTGTATAGGGCGCCATGCGTTTTTACGTGGTTAAGGCGACCGCCGGCCGCTTTAACAAAGGCATATAAAGCCCCGATTTGGTAAAGCACCATCTGGTATGCCTCTTTTGGCGACACCTGCATTTCGCGGCGGCCAAAGCCCTGCAGATCGGGCAGGCCCGGGTGCGCGCCAACAGCAACTCCCTTTTTGATAGCCGCATTTACGGTGTTTTGCATCACATTCGGGTCGCCGGCGTGAAAACCGCAGGCAATACTGGCCGAGGAAATATAATCCAGCAGCTTTTCGTCATTCGGCATCGGGTAGTTGCCAAATGCTTCGCCCATGTCGCAGTTCAGATCGATGGTTGGCATAGTTTCTTTTCCTTCCAAAATCAAAAGATCAGGTATAAAGCTGCTCAATTGTGCAGGCCAATTTACGCAATTCCGCCTGTTGTTCAATATACAGCTTTTCAGCCTGTCTCCAGTCGATCTCTTTGAAATTGATAACGTCGCCCGGTGTTAGCTGTGCGCATAGGGGAAGATCAACCGCCAATACCTGGGCAATGCGCGGATAACCGCCGGTAGTTTGGCAATCCGCCATCAGCAATACAAGTTCGCCGTTGTGGGTAACCTGGATGGTGCCCGGCGCCACGGCTGTGGAAAGCAGTTCACCTTCAACGGCGCGCTTTAGTATCGGACCCCGCAGCTGATAGCCCATCCGGTTGCTATTGTGCCCGAGGGTATATTGAAACGACAGAAAATTATCGGTTGAAGGCTTATCGAACCATTCAAATTCACGGCTGCGCACAACACGGATTATTTTCCGGTTGGCGGGCAAAAATAAATTGCGGGCGATACTCCATTTCGGGTAATTGATCGAATCACTTTTTACGGCGTCCCATATTGTTGTTGCTGCAATCGTGAATTTACCGGTCGATTTTAAAATGTTATTTTCTTTTAGGCTCCGGCCGTTCAAGCCTCCGATTTTAGCGGTCAGATAAGTGCTTTTGCTGCCTAAAACCTCCGGCACATCCCATCCGCCCGCAACGGCAAGGTACGTCCTATAGCCCAACGCAAGGTTTTCCAAATAAATAGGGGTCCCGGACGGGACAAACAGTGGCCTGTGGGATGGCAGCCTTGCAACTCCGGCTTTCAAACTGGCGCCATCACCCGAAAGGCAAATTAATGCATCCTCTTCAATGATGAATGACGCACCGCTTTGGGTAAATTCAATAACCGCATCATTGGGATCATTACCAAGAGCGATATTAGCTATCTGTGCAGACAAACGGTCCATTGCACCTGAAACGGGAACGCCTTGTGATAAATAATTGAAGCGGCCCAGGTCCTGGATGGTGGTCATCAGCCCGGCTCTTTTGATCCTGATCTTCATTTGCCGCTATATTTTTCGAAATCAGCAAAGCCCACCGGTTCAAATTTAACCACGTCGCCTGCCTTTAACAGCGAAGGCCGCGATCGGCCAGCGTCAAACATACAAAGCGGTGTCCGGCCGATAATTTGCCAGCCGCCGGGCGTCTCGAGCGGATAAATGCCCGTTTGACTGCCAGCAATTCCTACAGCACCAGGGGCAACTTTAACCGGCGCCGGTTTCCGCGGAATTTCGAGCCTGGGGTTTAAGCCGGTTAGGTAGGCAAAGCCTGGTATAAAACCGATCATACAAACTTTATACACAACCTCACTATGCAGACGGATCACCTCTTCAGCCGGCAAATTGCAATGAGCCGTTACGTATTCAAGATCGGCGCCAAATGCGCCGCCGTAACAAACCGGGACAGAAATGATGTTTGTTTCGGCGGCTTGTTTTGGGTTGTTAACTTCATCATTTAATTCCAATAAAAAAGCCTTTGCCTTATCGAAACTCGTTTTTCCGGGAAGTTCGGTAGCAAGGAGCGCTAAAGGGTCGAAGAAAACGGTAAGACTGGCATAGGCAGGCACGGTTTGATACATACCCGGCAATCGTTTTTTATTTAACAGCCGATCGAAAGCGTTAACCCGGTTTACGATGGTATCATCGATGACTTTTCCGAACTCAATGGTTACCGCGCACTCACTCAGCGGATACACTTGCAGGTCGCTTTTGCGGGTCAAATCGATCATCGATCAAGTTTACTATTTAGCGACTTAACCGATTAAACTTCGGCTGACGGATACTTAAACCCCGGGAAAATAATATGAAAGATGCTCCACCAACCGCTGTCAAGGGCCATGTATAGTTTGAATGGGCCCCCGATACGGACCTTTTCTCCATTTTCCAAACCAGCCTCGTATTTCACAACGCCTTCGGCGTGTCCCAGCCCCATATATTCTTCCAACTGGAACCCCACATCAATTACCTTGAATTCTCCATCGGTAAAACCGGTATAAGCGTCAAATATCTGTTTGCATTGCGCCACAACGTCAGCCCTGGGTAGTATTTTCCTGTCGGGCAAAATAAATTCGGGCGCCAGTTCCCAGCTTTTTTCGTCCAGCGAACGCTTAAACCATTGCGAAATAAATTCTTCAGCCCTGCGCTCTATATCTTTTTTATGATTGGGATGAAACTCCTCGTAATCAAAACAGGTCGTCATCCCCGGCATCGGCATAAAAGTACTTTCGTGTTCAAACAGCTCTTCAGTAATAAAAAAGTACCGGGTGCGGCCTTCAACTTCATCATCAAAATAAACATCTATGTTCTTTTCGGACAGCAAGTCGCTGATCCTGTCCAGTTCCGTTTCTATCTCATCGTCAGTTAAATCGTCTGACCGTTTGAAGTCCGGCCGGCCAAGCAAATCGTACACCTTAACGGGTTTTGCATTGGCCCAATTTTGCTCAAATGCCATCACATTTTTCAGGAATGCATTTTCAATTTCAGGATCGATCTCTGAAGCGGTAAACGATTGTGCGCCCAATTCTGCCTGCATTTTAAGCTTCATCAGCTCATTTTCGATGCGCAGGTTTTCTTCGGGGTCATCGCTTAGCGGCAGGTTTTGATTGTTGTTAGTGTTATCCATAAGGTTTTTATTGAAATCAAATTTAGGGATTTTGCTGAAGTAAATTAGACAGGAATTAAGGATTTAACATTTTTTGAACCAGCCGGCTAACCTGCCAAACCTATCAGCCAATGTAAAAAATTAATTGCACAAGGTGCATTAAGGATGTTAATTTCACATTTATTTATTTAATTTTAACGTTCATTATAAACCGGTCGGACTGACCATTTCTTTTTTATGAGGCGAAAACTATATCTGCTATGGCTGGTGTGTGCAGGGGGTATTTCGGGTATTTTTTATGCCTGTAACCACGCGGTGAGCATTGAAGACCAAATGCCCGACATAGTGAGTTATAACTTCAATGTCCGCCCAATACTTTCCGACAAGTGCTATAAATGTCATGGCCCTGATGCCAGTAAACGACAGGCAGGTTTAAGGCTTGACGACCCGCTAAGCGCCTTTAAGGCTTTGAAGGATGACCCCAATGCGCATGTACTTGTGCCGGGCAGCCCGGAGCAATCAGAGCTTTTTCGCCGCATATCCACCGGCGATACTTCGGATATGATGCCGCCTGCAAACTCCAACCTTAAACGGCTGACGCCGCACGAAGTGGCGCTGGTAAAAAAATGGATAGCGCAGGGCGCAAAATTTGAAAAACACTGGGCCTTTGTGCCGCCAAAATCATCGCCAATACCCGAAGTAAAGGACAAAACATGGCCCAAAAACCCCATCGATAACTTTATCCTTCAAAAACAGGAGCAATACGGGCTAAGCCACAACCCGGAGGCTGACAAAGAGCGCTTGTTAAAGCGGGTTTGTTTTGATTTGACCGGGTTGCCGCCCAGCCTGGATATGATGGATAAGTTTTTGGCCGATAACGGCCCGAATGCCTATGAAAAGGTTGTCGACCAACTGATGGCCAGCCCAGCTTATGGTGAGAAAATGACGCTACATTGGCTTGATGTTTCGCGCTACGCCGACTCGCACGGCTACCAGGACGATAATTACCGCAGCCAATGGCCCTGGCGCGATTGGGTGATCCACGCTTTTAATGAAAATTTGCCTTACGACAAATTTATCACCTGGCAGCTGGCGGGCGACAAGATACCGAATGCCACCAAAGAGCAACTGCTGGCCAGCGGATTTAACCGCAACCATAAAATTACCGAAGAAGGCGGCGTGATAGACGAGGAATACCGGGTAGCCTATGTGACTGACCGTACCAACACCTTCGGCAAAGCACTGCTGGGTGTAACGATTGAATGCGCACATTGCCACGACCATAAATTCGACCCGTTTTCGCAGAAAGAATATTACAGCCTTTTTGCATTTTTTAACCAGGTGAAGGAACCGGGGATACAATCAACCGTTGGCGGACCGGAAACTTATGCGAAGCGGCCGCTGATGCAGATCACCAATGATGACGTAAAAGGCATACTGAAATTTGTAAACAAGCAGGATACCAACAAGCTTATCGTATCAGTAATGGGCGACAGCGACTGCTACCGTAACACCTACGTGCTGAAGCGTGGCAACTACGATAGTCACGGCGACGAAGTTTTTATGGGTACGCCGAAAGCTATTTTGCCCTTCGATGACAGCTACCCAAAAAACCGATTTGGCCTGGCCGAATGGCTGTTTAATCGCCAGAATCCGCTCACGGCAAGGGTATTCGTAAACCAAATGTGGCAGGAGTTTTTTGGACGGGGCATTGTGAAAACCTCGGAAGATTTTGGCAGGCAGGGCAACCTGCCTTCGCACCCCGAACTATTGGATTGGCTTGCCGTTGATTTTATGAACCATGGCTGGGACATCAAACGATTGGTGAAGCAACTGGTGATGTCGGCCACCTACCGGCAGTCGGCAGTGATCAGCGCCGAAGGATTAAAGATGGATCCGGACAATATTTACCTTGCCCGCGGCCCGCGCAACCGTTTGCCGGCCGAATTTGTACGGGATATGGTTTTGGCCAGCAGCGGGCTGTTAACGCGAACCATTGGCGGCCCGAGTGTGAACCCATATCAACCACCTGGCTTATGGGAAGCGGCCACCTCCGGACGCGGACAATTGGCGGCTTATAAGCAGGTACACGGTCCTAACCTTTACCGGCGCGGCATGTACACGCTGATAAAAAGGACGGTACCGCCTGTTGAGATGGCTATTTTTGACGCCAGCAACCGCGATCAATGCGAGGTGCGTCGGTTAAAAACCAATACGCCGCTGCAGGCGCTGCTGATGGAAAATGACCCGACCGTACTGGAAGCGGCACGCGTTTTAGCGGCGAAGCTTTTAACGGATAAAAGCAGTTCGAAAGATAAAATTGACAAGGCTTTCCGTTTGATCATTTGCCGCAAACCGACAGCACAGGAGTCCGGCATATTAAGCAGTTTGTATAACGATGAGCTAAGAAGCATGGACCCGAAAACTGCGCTAAAAGTGCTGGATGTTGGGGAATACCCAACGCCAGAAAACATAAACAAGGTTGAGCTGGCGGCCATGATGAAAACCGTTGATGCTATTTATAATTTGGAAGAGGCGATAACGAAGACTTAAGGGTTATGGAGAAAGATTTTTTAGAACATCGGCTTAATATAAACAGGCGCAAATTTTTGTCGGGGTTGAGCATTGGCATTGGCAGCGTTGCCCTGGGTTCGCTGCTGATACCTGACTTGTTTAGCGGCATAGGCTCCGATAGCGACAGCGACTTTGTTCCGGGGATTCCCAATTTCGCGCCAAAGGCAAAACGGGTGATCTATCTTTTCCAGGATGGTGCGCCCTCACAGTTGGAGTCATTCGACTATAAACCGAAGCTGCGCGAAATGATGGGGCAGGAGTTGCCGCCATCAGTCCGCGGTACTCAGATACTCACCGGGATGACGGCGGCGCAAAAGTCTTTCCCTCTGGTTGGTTCGTTTTACGATTTTAAGCAATACGGTCAGGCAAAAGCGTGGGTGAGTGATCTATTCCCTCATATTGGCAGCATCGCAGATGATATTTGCATCATTAAAACGATTTATACAGAAGCCATCAATCATGACCCTGCGTTAACTTTTTTTCAAACAGGAGCACAGCAGGGCAACCGCCCGAGCATGGGCTCGTGGGTGAGCTACGGATTGGGCAGCGAGAATAAAAACTTGCCGGCTTTTTGTGTGCTGCTGTCGAAAGGTAAAGGCAACGGACAGGGTGTGTACTCGAAGCTGTGGAGCAATGGCTTTTTGGATTCGATACACCAGGGCGTGCAATTTAGCGCCAGCGAAAACCCGCTGCTTTATTTAAATAACCAGGATGGCATCGACCGGAACGACCGCCGCAAAATGCTGGACAAGCTGGCGGAGCTGAACGAGATCAGTTACAAACAATTCGGCGACCCTGAGATTGCCACAAAAATACAACAGTACGAAATGGCCTATCGCATGCAAACTGCGGTACCCGAAATAATGGACGTATCCAAAGAACCTGACGATATTGTAAAAATGTACGGCCCGGACTGCCTGGTGCCGGGAACTTATGCGGCTAATTGCCTTTTGGCAAGGAAACTTTCGGAAAATGGCGTTCGCTTTGTACAGCTATACCACCAGGGTTGGGACCAGCACAGCAACCTGCCTAAGGAAATGGCCGGGCAAGCAATGGATGTTGACCAGGCATCGGCCGCCTTAGTGACCGACCTGAAACAACGCGGCCTGCTGGATGAAACATTGGTAATTTGGGGCGGTGAATTCGGCCGTACCAATTACAGTCAGGGCAAACTCGAAAAAGCTAACTACGGCCGCGACCACCATCCACGTTGTTTCAGCATTTGGATGGCCGGTGGTGGCGTAAAACCCGGACTGGTTTACGGCGAAACCGACGATTTTGGCTACAACATCGTAAGCAACCCGGTGCATGTGCATGATTTTCATGCCACGGTATTAAACCAATTAGGTATCGATCATAAAAAACTCACCTTTAAAAGCCAGGGAAGAAGGTACAGGTTGACCGATGTGGCAGGCAATGTGGTGAAGGGTATATTAACTTAGGATTACACCGATTTTATAATGATTTCACCGATTTCAAGAGTTTGCAAACCATCAAAAATCGGGTTAATCGCATCAGAATCGGTGTAATCCCAAAAAATAATCGGTGTAATCATAAAATAATCGGTGTAACTGAGCGCAGCGACTTCATGAACACAAATAAAAAAATAAACACCGGTGAATAATCCCAAAAACATGGAAAGAAGAAAATTCATCAAGCAAACCACCGTTTTTACCGCGGGATTTTTTATTGCGAAAGACCTGCTCGCCAAAAACGACGGCCCCATTTACGGGCACAACAATATGCGTTACCGGATGGACAATGCCTGGAGCAAAGCCGACCCAATGAAAAATCCGGTGAATGATTGCCACGAAATGATTCAGGATTCGAAGGGGCGCATTTTGTTGCTGACCAACGAGACGAAGAATAATGTGCTTATTTACAATAAATCAGGCAAACTGCTGGATACCTGGGGGCATGATTTCCCGGGTGCGCACGGGCTTACTTTGGTAAACGAGAACGGTACCGAGTTTCTTTTCATCACCGATACGGTAAAACACCAGGTTTATAAAACCACTATCGACGGCCGCATTTTGATGACGATAGACGTGCCGCTGGAAACCGGCGTTTACAAAAAAGCCGAGGAATTTGTGCCGACAGAAACCACTATCGATACCAACGGTGATATTTTTATCGCCGATGGTTATGGCGCGCAATACACCACGCATTATGATAAAAACGGCAAACTGGTCAATTTTTGGGGCGGCCGCGGCGATGGCGACGAGCACTTTGACAATGCGCATGGCATCCTGATCGACCGGCGCGGAGATACGCCGACCTTGCTGATCACTGATCGTACGCGCCACTGCTTTAAGCGTTTCAGCATGCACGGCAAGCTGCTGGATATCATAAAACTTCCGGGTGCGTGCGTTTGCCGGCCGGTTATAAAAGGTAATTATTTGTATGCGGCGGTATTACGCTCACCCGATCTGAGCAAGGCCGACTCCGGCTTTGTAACCATTTTGGACAAGAATAATAAAGTAGTTTCCAACATCGGCGGTACCGAACCAGTTTACAAAGACGGCGATTTGCAGCCTATGGCGCAGGCCGAAACCATCTTCCGCAACCCGCATGATGTGTGCGTGGATGACGATGGGAATTTGTATGTTGCGCAATGGGCATCCGGAAAGGTTTACCCTTATAAATTTACAAGGGTTTAATTTTAAGTGACTCGAATAGATGATAAAAAACAGCTACAAAGTTTTTGCAGAAAACCTGTTATTCGCCCTCAATATATTTATCATCTTTTTCTTGTTCTTCGGTAGTGATATGGTTATACCGCAGTGGCTGCAGCCTGTGGGCAGACTGCACCCGGTGATCCTTCACTTCCCTATTGTTATTTTGATCATCGCGGGTGTGATGGAGTTCTTCCGTTTCAAGCCAAAATTCAGGGGTAATGAATTGTATAACGAACTAAGCCGATGGTTGCTGCTTGCCGGCGCGCTGCTGGCAGCAATTACAGCGATAATGGGCCTGTTCCTCTCCAAAGAGCCCGGCTACGATGGCGATACCGTACAATTTCACATGTGGTTTGGCGTATGTGTTGTATTTATTTCGACCATCATTTACCGCTGTCGCGGCGCTACGTGGTACAGCCCCAAAGTTGCTCGGTCGGGCGCGGTGGCGGCCGTGTTATGCCTAACCATTGCCGGCCACTATGGCGCCGACATTACACACGGCGATAATTTTATCCTCGCCCCCGTATGGCATCCTGAAAAAAAGCTGGTGCCCGTTGACAAAGCCCTGGTTTTTCGCGATGTGGTTGAGCCCATTTTTGAAGACAAATGCAACGGATGCCATAATCCCAACAAAACCAAGGGCGGGTTGATGCTGATCAGCGAAAAGTCGATATTGAAGGGCGGTAAAGATGGTAAGATCATCGTCCCCGGCCAGCCGCAGATCAGCTTGCTTTTGCAGCGCATACACATGCCCGAGGGCGAAAAAAAGCACATGCCGCCATCAGGTAAGCTGCAATTGACAACCGACGAAATGAACCTGCTTTATCAATGGGTAAAAGAAAATGCTGACTTTAAGAAAAAGGTTATCGATCTGCCGGCAACCGACTCTCTGCGCCTCGTCGCCGCTACTTTTTTGAAACCTGCAGAAGAAACTGAAGAACAATTTGATTTCGCAGCAGCCGATGACAAACTTGTTAAAAAGCTGAACAGCAATTACCGGGTGATCTACCCGGTTGCACAAGGATCTCCGGCATTGGGCGTGAATATCTACAACAAGGCCACTTATCAACCCAAAGTATTGGAAGAACTCAACCCGATAAAAAAACAAGTGGTCTGGCTCGATCTGAATAAAATGCCTGTTAAGGATGCCGACCTGAAAGCCATCGCCCAGTTTGAAAACCTGCATACCCTTAACCTCAACTTTTCAGAAATTACCGGGTCAACATTAAAGAACCTGGCTTCGCTGAAGTATTTAAGAAGCCTGTCGCTTGCGGGCGATAAGCTCGACGCCGACGCTCTAAAGCAAATTTCTGCATTAAAAAGCCTAACCAAAATAGCATTATGGGATACCGGCCTGGACGATAACCAGTTGGCTGCCTTGCAAAAGGAAAATCCTCGGGTCGACTTTATAAAAGGTTTTAAGGATAATGGGAAGCCGCTTAAGCTGAATGACCCGCAGATAAAAAACACTGCCTTCGTTTTCACCAAACCTTTGCCGCTGTTGTTGAGCCACCCGATAAAAGGAACCGAAATACGCTACACAACAGATGGTACCGACCCGGATAGCGTGAAGTCGTTGATTTACAAGCCCGGCACAATGATCACCCAAAACACCAGCATTAAAGCTAAGGCCTACAAACCAGGCTGGTATGGCAGCGACATCGTCCAGGCTAACTTTTATAAAAGTGTGTACACGCCTGACAGCATTAGCTTCATAGCGGGTCCCAACGAGAAATATACGGCCGACGGCCCCAAAACGCTGATCGATAAGGACCTGGGCGGAACAAATTTTGGCGACGGTAAATGGATCGCCTCCCAAAAGGATCTCGCCATTTATATGCAGTTTAATACCCCGGTTATGCTGCACACTGTTACGCTGAACGTAATGCGCAACATCGGCAGCCAGATATTTTTACCCATCGAGATAGAAGTTTGGGGCGGAGCAGATGCGGCGCATTTAAAATTGCTGAGCACCGTAAAGCCCGATCCCCCGCAAAAAAACGACCCCTTCCTGGTAAAAGGAATGGACTGCAAACTGGAGTCTGCGCATTCGTTGAGTTGCCTGAAGATCATTGCCAAACCAATACAACACCTGCCCAAATGGGACCCGGTTAAAAAGCAGCCGGGCTGGGTGTTTGTGGATGAGATATTTTTGAATTAGGATGCCTCACCCAAACCCTCTCCAAAGGAGAGGGCTTTAAAAAAAGGGAATGGCGCAAATTTTTTATTTCTCTCTAGAGGAATTAGCTAAGGTTAAAAACAAATATAAACCCTCTCCTTTGGAGAGGGCAGGGTGAGGCGAACGAAATTTATGGAAACCAACACTTACGATGCCATCGTCATAGGCTCGGGTATTAGCGGGGGCTGGGCTGCAAAGGAATTATGCGACCTGGGCATAAAAACCCTGGTGCTGGAACGCGGCCGCAATGTGGAGCACATCAAGGATTACCCCACAGCAATGAAAGCCCCCTGGGATTTTGAGCACCGGTTGGAGGAACCGTTAAAGGTAAAAGAAGAAAACCCGATCGTAGGCAAATGCTATGCTTTTGACGAAGCTACCGCGCACTTTTTTGTGAAAGATAAGGAACACCCCTACATACAGGAAAAACCTTTCGACTGGATACGCGGCTACCAGGTTGGCGGTAAATCCATCACCTGGGGACGGGCCTGCCAGCGCTGGAGTAATTTTGAGTTTTCGGCGCCGCAGCGGTATGGGTACGCCATTGATTGGCCGATTCGATACGAAGACATTGCGCCCTGGTACTCGCACGTAGAAAAGTTTGCCGGTATTTGCGGCGACCGCGACGGCCTGGAGGCCCTGCCTGATGGCGAATACCTGCCGCCATTTGAAATGAGCTGCGTGGAGCAGGAAATTCAAAATAAAATAAAGGCAAATTACAAGGACCGGTTCATGGTGCGCACCCGCTGGGCGCAGTTAACCAGCCCTAAGGAAATACATAAACAGCAGGGCCGCGACCATTGCTACGCCCGCGACCTTTGTTACCGGGGCTGTCCGTTTGGCGGGTATTTCAGCTCGATTTCGTCAACATTGCCCTGGGCCAGGAAGACAGGCAACCTCACCATTCGGCCGCACTCGGTAGTACATTCCATTATTTATGATGATAAAAAAGGCAAAGTGACCGGCGTAAAGATCATCGACGCGATAACCAAACAGGAGGAAGATTATTTTGCCAGAGTGATATTTTTAAATGCGGCGTGTTTAAACAGTAACCTGGTGTTGCTTAACTCTAAATCAAACCGCTTCCCCAACGGTTTGGGGAATGATAACGGCCTGCTGGGCAAGTACATGGCTTTCCAGAACTATCGGGCAAGCTTGGGCGGTGTTATGCCGGGTTTTGAGGACAGGTACTATTTTGGCCGTAACCCTACCAACCCCATTATCGCCAACTACCGTAATCTGCACAAGCAGGACACCGATTACCTGGGCGGCTTTTTAACCTTTGTATATTCGGGAAGAGGTCCGTTGTACCGCGAAGGCTTGGACGGCCTTGGCGCCAACTATAAGGATGCAATTACCGAACCCGGCCCCTGGTATGCAGGCATGTATATGCAGGGCGAAACCATCCCGAAGGAAAGCAACCACGTGAGATTAAGTAAGGACCATGTGGACCCATGGGGTATCCCGCAGATGATCACCTCTATCGGTTACGATGATAATGATGATAAAATGGTAGCCGACTTCCTGACCCAAAGCGCGGAAATGCTGGAAAAAGCAGGCGTAAAAAACATCGAAAAACGCGATACCCACCAGGCGCCCGGCCTCGATATCCACGAAATGGGCGGCTGCCGTATGGGCCATGACCCGGAAACATCGCTGCTAAACAAATGGAACCAATTGCACCTTTGCCCCAACGTATTTGTAACCGACGGCGCTTGCATGACCAGCACCGGCAACCAGAGCCCATCCATTTTATACATGGCATTTGCAGCGCGGGCTGCCAATCATGCCGTCGGGGAATTGAAAAAGGGGAATATTTGAAAATAAGCTCATTATCGGAACCAAATCGTTAAATTTAGCGGGCCTCAGCTTAAACAACCAGGCCAAATCATGACTGAAAACCAACTGAAACGCCGCATCAGGGCCTGGCTGGTACTTTTTATTACCGGGCTGGCACTAAGCGGCATCACCGCTTTCCCCATCGAAACCGAACTTGCATTCCTTTTGCGCCACGCGTATTTATTCCCATCCGTGGTTGCCGGCTGGATAACAACGGTTTATAACGCCGTGCATACCACCAACCATGCCTACCCCTACCTGGCCTACGGCACCGACTGGCTCGCCTTCGGCCACCTGGTGATTGCTACTTCCTTTATCGGTCCGTTAAGGGACCCGGTTCGAAACATTTGGGTGCTGCAATATGGCATGATTGCCTGTGTAATGGTGTTTCCACTGGCCTTTATTGCCGGGCCCATCCGGGGCATTCCGGTGTACTGGCGGTTTATCGATTGCTCCTTTGGCTTTTTTGGCATTATCCCGCTTTGGATATGCTACCGAGACATCCGCCGGTTGGAAAAACTGCAAAACAGCACGCCTGCTTAGCCAAAAAAGTGGAGTGTTCAAGTGTTCAAGTGAGTTGAAAATGGAACACTTTGAACACATTGAACGCTATTATGTTAAGTAGAAATTAGTATCAATTTCCTGATAATAAGTATCTTATATAATTTAAATAAAAACAGGATAACATTTTCAGGCTTAATATTGCGTTCATCGCTGAACGCTGAAATGAACACTTTTTTACCTGAAAAATGACACTTTTAGTGAATAATCCTGAAATGCGATCAGAATCTGTCTTTTGAGTTAAACCATATACAAAAAGTCATGCCGTCCGCCCATTGGCGGGTCGGCACCCCACGCGCTAAGTTTGCGCGCGATAGGTAACCAGGAGATAGGTAACCAAGCGCTTAGCTACCTATCTACGGATAACCTATATCATGGGGTGCCGAAACAAGCATGACTCTGGGGGGCCTTGATAGCCGGTTAAACGCATCATAATCCAACCTCAAAACCCGATCAAAACCACCATAAACCGAATCAAAAAAATTTTCAGCAAAAAAAGCGTTCATTTTTGTTCATCCCATGAACGGTCTTTTCGACATTTTTTGCAGACCATGATGGCCCAAAACAAAAAATCTCAAATAATTTATGGAAAACCGCCCTTACCTGCATCCTTTTATCAAAGTCGATATCATTAAAACGAAATAAACGTTATTTGTTTAACCATTTAGCCTCGCCAATTATGCACGCAGCCTTGTCGCCCATAAAAAAATACCTGTTGTTTTTTGCCCTGATGTTTGGTTTTTACACCGCCGGCGCACAGGTAAATTACAACAACATCGCTTTCCGCATTGATTCGTTTGCCAATATGGGCCTACCCAAATCGGCGCTGAAGGAGGTGGACAGGCTCGATAGTGCAGCCCGCAAAAATAATAACCCGGCCCAGCAATTGCGGGCTGCCATCTACAGGATGACCTTCCAGTCGTACATCGAAGAAAATGCCCTGACCGCCATTATTACGCGTTTAAAAATTGATGTCGGCAGGGCTGCATATCCCGTTAAGCCCGTCCTTCAGTCATTGCTGGCTCAGATGTATTGGAATTACTACCAGCAAAACCGTTACCAGTTTACCCAACGCACACGGCAGATCATCCCCGACAGCGATTTTACCAAATGGGACCTGTGTACTATCATCGATCAAACCAGCCGCTTATACGAAATTTCGATCCGGGAGGCAAATAAGGAGCAAAATACCCCAATCAGCGTACTTGATGGCGTTCTGGAAGGCGACAGCACCAATCGCCACCTGCGGCCAACTTTATATGACCTCTTGGTACAGCGGGCATTTGATTTTTTCCTTGGTGATGAGTCGTCCCTGCCGCAGCCCAAACTTCCTTTTTCGGTCAACGATCCCGCCTTTTTCGGTGATAGCCGCACCTTTGCAAACCTGGGCGTTAAAACAAACGACACGGCGTCCATCGAATACAAAGGCATGCGCTATTTGCAGCGGGCAATGCAATTTCACCTTACGCATGGCGATAAGGAAGCGCTGGCCGACCTGGATATGCAGCGGCTTAAGTTTTTATATGGGCGATCGAAAGTAGAGCATAAGGATTCGTTATACATTTCGGCACTGGACAAAGTTTTTAAGGATATATCATCCAAACCCATCAGCAGCGAAGTGCTGGTTTTGGAGGGGCAGCATTACAAGGACATAGACAGTTTGGTTATCGCCCACAGCTTGTTTGAAAAGGCCGCCGCTGCATGGCCCAAAAGCCTGGGCGGCAAAAATGCAGCCATCCTGTTGAAGCAGATCGAAGAAAAATCCCTAACGGCAACCGTTGAAGACCTAAACATGCCTGGACGCCCCATTCTGGCACTCCTTACCTACAAAAACATCCATTCGGCTAAAGTGGCGATATACAAACTGTCGGAAAAACAGTTCGACAAGTACCACGGGGGCGGCAATAGTGATCACCCACCTGTATTTTTAAAAAAGTATGCGCCAGTGCAAACAAATGTACTAAGCTGGGACACTGTTAAAGACTACCAAAGCCACACGCTCGAATTTAAGATCGACCCGTTAGGGCCTGGCAATTATGTTTTGTTGATGACCGGGCCATGGCGAAGCGATTCGCTGACGAAAGTAACCGATTTTAAAGTGACTCGCCTGGTTAACACTAACCGTTTAAATCCCGATCGTACGGTTGAATTACTGGTGACCGACCGGGAAACCGGCGAACCCATTAAAGGTGTAAAAGTAAAGGTGAAGGACAAGGACACCATAGTATCCGGCGAAACCGGCGCAGACGGCGTATTTATGCCAAAGGGCGTTGCAAACGATGATTTGACAATCGACATGTGGCTGAAAGGTGACACCTTGCACCAGGGTCCGGTTTACGTTCGGGGTGGCGAAGACCGGTACGACGAGCAGCCCCGAAATGAAACCATCTTGTTTACCGACCGGCAGATTTACCGGCCGGGACAAACCATCTATTTTAAGGCGCTGCAGTTGCAAACCTTTAAAGGCGCCAACAAAATAATACCGCAAACCGAAATTGACTTCGAGCTGATCGACGCAAACTACAAGAGTATTGCGACCCTCGATTTAAAAACCAATGAGTTTGGCACCGCTGCCGGTAGTTTTATCATACCGCAAACGGCTCTGGACGGCAATTTTAGATTGAAAACGGCAGATGGCTCGGTTAGTATCCGGGTGGAGGAATACAAGCGGCCGAGTTTTCGTGTGGAGTTTTTGCCGGTTAGGGAAAGTCATAAACTAAACGATTCCATTTCGGTAGCCGGCAATGTAACGGCCTTTTCGGGCTATGGGCTTTCGCAGGCCCGGGTAGCCTATCACATTGTGCGCTCACGGAGTTATACTTATGACCACCGCGGATTGAACGCCGGCGCATACCGCAACTATAATTATGACAATCCACAGGACGAAATAAAATCCGACACCATAACAGCCGACAACCAGGGCCGTTTTCGCTTGCGCTTCAAAGCCATCCCCGGCAAGGCAGACAAATGGGAAGAGGTAATTTATAATTACAAAATTACTGCCGACGTTACCGATGAAAGCGGTGAAACGCAGTCGGGCAACACCGATGTAGTTGTGGGCAATAACGACCTGAAGATCGACGGAGATTTTCCAGGTCAGGTATTTGCAAAAGACTCGGTGCGGGCGCTGTTGCGAATTTTAAACCTGAATAACCAATTGCAAAGCGGCAGCATTAAAGTCGAGGTGTTTGCTTTAAAAGACCCAGCCGAAGTTTTTAAAGCCAGGATTTGGCAGCAACAACCGGAACGGGTTAACGAAAGCAGGGAGGATTTTAGAAGCGACTTTCCCGGCTACGCTTACAAAAATGAAGATCAGCCCGCAACTTGGCCGGCAGCAAAAAAAGTGTTTAGCAATAATGTCAGGGTGGATACTGCGCAGGCCTCAGTGGCTGATCTCACGGCGCTGGCCGGCCAGCCATCCGGACTTTACCGGGTGGTGCTAAGCGCCCATAACGCCAAAGGCGATACGGTTTCCAAAACGGCTTACGTCAACGTAATAAACGGTGTCCCGAAACCTACATCTATCCGGGACTGGGTGCTGCCGAAAACCAACGTTGTAAATGCAGGAGATTCAGCGATCTTCTTTGTGGGGATAAACCACAGGGTAAATGTGCTGATGGAGCGTTATAACGGTTCGCGCCTGCTGTACTCAAAATGGCTGAAGATCGATACCGGCGTTCAAAAGATCAAAACACCTACGGCCGATACGGATAAGGATGCCGCGGTGCAGTTTACCATGATATATCAAAACCGCGCCTACAACAGTTACCAGAAAATATACCTGTCGCGCCCGGACAAAACCTTGCTGCTAAAGTTCATTACCTTCCGCGATAAGTTGCAGCCGGGGCAAAAAGAGCAATGGAAGCTGCAATTGACCGCTCCGGGCAATAAAGTGCCGGATGCCGAAATGCTGGCAGGCATGTATGATGCTTCGCTTGACGAGATCAGCCCGCCGGAGACCTGGCAGCAAGCCCTTGACGAGGGCTACCATTACTCGCCCAACTATTTTGTTTGGGATACCTGGGATTTTGTTCAGCCAAAGGTTACGGAAGAGGTCGATTACATTTATCGTAATTATGGCTTGCTTACACGGGCATATGAACAATTAAATCTTTTAGGCTACGCCTATTACGGCGGTTATAATGGGAACTATCGCGAATACCAGCAACTTATTGCGGAAAATGCCAAAGAAAATGCAGGTAAAGCCATTGGAAAAGGCGGAAAAGAAATAAAAGGCATAGTATTGGCGGTGGACGACGGCCTGCCCATTCCGGGTGTGGCAGTAAAGGTAAAGGGAACCAACCACGGGATACAAACCGGCACAAACGGACGTTTTAAAATTTGGGTACCGGAAAAAGGCACACTGGTATTTAGTTTTGTTGGTTATACCACAAAAGAGATCAGCAGGTTTACAAAAGGCGAGATAACGATTAGGTTAAGGCCAAGTTCCCAGCAATTAGGAGAGGTTGTGGTTACCGGCGCGCTTGGAATTAGGACGCAGGCAAGGCAGTTAGGTTTCACAACGCAATATAAAAGAGATCTTAATGGCGCGGTCGCTTCGGTCAATGTTGCCGATGCAAAAAAAATTCCAGCTTTCAAATCCGAAGAACTACTTCAGGGTCGAGCAGCAGGAGTAAATGTTGTTAATAATGGGGCACCTGGTTCAGCCAGCGATGTTTATATCCGTGGCTTTGGCAATTTGGAAACTCCACCCATCACCCCCCGTACCAACTTCGCCGAAACAGCCTTCTTTTACCCCCAACTGCATACCGACGAAAAAGGCCAAATACTGATCGATTTCACCATACCCGAATCACTTACCCGCTGGAAATTCAGGGCGCTGGCGCATACAAAGGATTTGGCAACGGGATACCTCGAAAGCGAAGTGGTTACCCAAAAACAACTCAGCATCAGCGCCAATACGTCGCGGTTTTTGCGCGAAGGCGATACTATCACCATTTCGGCAAGGCTGGCCAATTTAACCGTCGGCAAGCTGAAAGGCAAGGTCAAGCTGCAGCTTTTCAATGCGGTGAATATGCAGCCTGTTAACCTGTTTGTAAGCAAGGCAGATGCCGAACAGGACTTTGAAGTGGATGCGAATACCAATAAAGCGGTTTCTTTCAAATTGGCCATTCCTTCCGGCCTGGACGCTTTGGATTATAAACTCACCGCCGATGCCGGCGAATTTACCGATGGCGAGGAAAATACCCTGCCTGTACTGCCCAACCGCACGCTGGTGACCGAATCCATGCCGATGATGGTACGGGCGGGGCAAACTAAGGATTTTGTTTTCAATAAATTCGTCAACCAAAGCAGTCAGACCCTAAAAAACAAAACGCTTACGCTGGAGTACACCTCCAACCCGGCCTGGTATGCGGTGCAGGCGCTGCCTTATATGATGGAGTTTCCTTATGAATGTTCGGAACAAACCTTCAGCCGCTATTTTGCCAACAGTTTGGCCATGGATATTGTGAATAAAAACCCGGTCATCAAAAAGGTTTTTGAGCAATGGAAAAGCACCAACAGCACCGAGCTTTTATCCAACCTGGAGAAAAACCAGGAGCTGAAAGCCATGCTGATCGAGGAAACGCCCTGGCTGCGCGACGCCGAAAACGAAACCGAACAAAAAAAGCGCATCGCCCTGCTGTTTGATTTAAATAAAATGAGCGATGAGCTGAAGACGGCCCTTGACAAACTGCAAAAAAAACAATTACCAAACGGCGCGTTCTGCTGGTTCGGCGGAGACTATGCCGACCGGTATATCACCCAGCACATTGTGGAAGGGATGGGCGAACTGCATCACCTGCACATAGACGATACGGTTGCTACGCTGCAGCAAATGGCCGGCAAAGCCATCGACTACTTAGACGGCGAATTGCTGAAGGATGAAAGGGAGCGGAAAAAAATGAAGAATGATGAGTGGTATTACGGCGACCTGGAAATACAGGCCTGGTTTGCCCGCAGCTTTTTCACTGATCACCGCGTAAGCCCCGCGCTGCGTAAAGCGCTGGATAATTACGTTGTTTGGGCCGAAGGGCATTGGACCTACCGCAACGCCTACGAGGAGGGCATGATCGCCCTTACCATGCAGCGCTTTAATAAAAGCGAGGTTACCGGCAAAATTGAACGTTCTTTATTGGAAACAGCACAGCAATCGGACGAGTTGGGCATGTACTGGGCCAAAAACCAGCTGGGTTATTATTGGTACGAGTCGCCCATTGAAACGCAAAGCCTACTGATCGACCTGTTTACCGAAGCCGGTGACGACGCCAAAGCGGTGGACGAAATGAAGATATGGCTGCTGCGCAACAAACAAACCAACAACTGGCAAACCACCAAAGCTACAGCGGCCGCCTGCTATGCCCTGCTGCTAAAAGGCAGCAATTTATTAGCTGATACCGGCGCTACCTCCATCAAACTAAACGGTAAAACGCTGGCAGAGCTAAAACCCGATGTAAAAACTGATGCCGGTACCGGCTACCTTAAAACCACCTGGGTAGATGAGCAAATAAAACCAGCCCTGGGCAACGTGGAGATCAAAAACAACGGCAAAACCGTGAGTTGGGGCGCGCTGCACTGGCAGTACCTGGAGAATTTGGATAAGATCACATCGTCAAACACCAATATCCACCTGCAGCGCAAATATTTTATACAAACCCAAACCGATGCCGGGGCGGTGCTTACTGCAGTTGATGCCACCCACCAACCCAAAACCGGGGACCTGCTGAAAGTAGTGGTCTACCTTGCCGCCGACCGTGATTTTGAATATGTGCAGCTAAAAGACATGCGCCCCGCGGGCACCGAGCCGGTGGATGCGCTATCCGCCTACAAATACCAGGACGGTTTGTATTATTACCAGGTAACCAAAGATGTTGCCACCAACTTTTTCATCAGCGAGCTAAGCAAAGGCATCTATGTGTTTGAGTACCGCCTGCGCGTGGCCCAACCCGGCAATTTTTCAACCGGGATAACCAGCATACAATGCATGTACGCACCGGAGTTTAATGCGCATTCGGAAGGGGGAAGGATGGTGGTGAGGCCGTGAGGGGTAGTTACGGTCAAAACACAAAAAAATGTCATTTCGACCAAAGGGAGAAATCTTGTACACTCTGCATCCGAACTTTGCATGCGGTAATGTCCGGCGTATAAGATTTCTCGCTATCGCTCGAAATGACATGCTGGGGAATTATCTGAAATATTAGTAACGCTTTACATGAAACCCTGACAATCCGCCGCTGATGTGGATATGGAACTTGGTTTTTGCGGCATCATATCCTGCGGTTTGGTAATGGTCGTCGCTCACTTTCGGAACTTCGTCAAAATCATTGCCCGAAAGGCCCGAATCGGTTTCTACACTGCATGCTGCACCGCGGGGAATGGCGATGTCAACGCCCGCCATCCCGGTTGAAACATCAATATCGGTTATGGCCTGCGGGGCGCCCATTTTTACGTTAAAGCCGGCAGCGCCTCCGTGCATCTTTAACTCGCGGATTTTGAACTTTGAAAGATCGAAATCAAGTCCGCTGGCCCCTGTTTCAACGTTTATCTCCCATTCGGGGTTTGGATTCAATTTAAATTCGATCTTGTTTTTATCGGTTCCAAAATGAAAGCCCGAGTGATCTTTCATGCTAAAATTCATCACTTTTACTGAATCGTCCATGGAAGTTGTAAAAACATACCTGTTTGCTTCTTCGGTGGTGTTAGCGTTGAATAATTGGCTGGTGGTGTCGGATAAATGGTACCCTGTTGCGCCGCCGCTGATATTAAGCCGGGCAACTTTTATGTCCGCCGCATAGGGTTCGATAAACTTACCGTTGACGGCAAATTTTTGCACGCCGTCGTCGCTGTTATCATCATCGCTGTTATCGTCGTTATTATCATTACTATCGTTGCTGTAATGGCCCCAGTGCCTGCCGGGCCAAAAATTGTACCTGTCGCCAAAGTTGCCGAATAACAACAGGCCCACGCCAAATATCACCACCGCGATTTTTAAAATAGTCGCCCAGGGAGATTTGTTGTGCGATAGCACCAGGTTTATGCCGCCGATGATCAGGAATATGGGCCACAGGCGAAAGATGTTTACCCAGTGGAAATGCAGGTAGCCGAAGTTGGCCAGCAGTATTGCTGCGCCTATGATCACCAGGACGATGCCTGGTATGAGTTTATCGTTTTTCATGACTCAAATTGTTTATAGGTTTAAACTTATTCTTCTTTTGCGGCAGCATCTTCGGTTGCCGGCGGGTTGGTATTGGTTGAATTATCAGGTCTTCCGGCATTTTGCAAATTGCCCTGGTGGGATGACATCCAGGCGCGGCCGCTCATTAAAAGAGCTGCCCCGGCGGCTATGATAGCCAGGGGCCACAACCGGCTGAAATCAAAGTCGGGTATCAGGTCGTAATTATCAATTAGTATAATTCCGCCGATCACAATAAGCACCACACCTACTATTACGCCTGCATTAGAAGGCTGACGTACCGGCGGCACATTTTTCATTGTATCGCTGCTGTACGTATTGTAGTTGTAATTGCTGTTGGCGAAAGGGTTGGTGCCATAAGGACTTGCCGATGGCGGCGGAGTAGTACTTTGCGGACCGTCGGCCGGTTGTTGGGGTGGCACGCGGTAGTCAACCGTAGGGTTATTAAAGTTATTGTACGGATACCCTCTCCTTGGCAGCACTATCCATAAAATTACATAAGGTATCAAGCCCACGCCCATTACAAAAAAGGCGAAGCAAAAAAGCAGGCGCACAATGGTGACGTCCATGTCGAAGTACTCGCCCAGGCCTGCACAAACACCACCTATTACCTTGTGGTATTCGTCGCGATATAGTTTTTTGTCCATTTTATTATTGTTTTTGTGATTACACCGATTATTTTGATGATTTCACCGATTATTGATTATGTTAATTTTCTTTCGCTTTGTGCTTTCAGCTAAAAACTCTTCACCTTCTACCTTTCACCTTTCGCCTTTCACCTTTCACCTTTCACCTTTCGCCTTTCACCTTTCGCCTTTCACCTCTCCCAATTCACACCTGCCCATACGTCGGTTTTATTAAAATTTCTTCCACGTTTGCACCGGCGCTCATTTTATAAGCACTAATAATTGCAGAGGCGATATCTTCGGGCAGTACCATTTTTTCTTTATCAACCGCCATCCCTGCCCATGAATTGGTAAGCGTCGAGCCCGGAATAATGGCCGTAACCTTAACGCCATGCGGCTGCATCTCGGTGCGCATCACTTTACTAAGGCCCAGCAACGCATATTTTGTTACGCTGTAGATGCCTGCCTCGGGCAGCGGGTCGATTGCCGCTACCGAGCAGATGCTGAAGATATGACCGCTTTTAGCGGCGATCATTTTCTTGCCGAAAAACCGGTACAGCTCATAAGCCGAACCGAGGTTAATGCTCACATGTTTTTGGAAGGCGTCTTCGCTGTCATCCAAAATGCTGCTCCAGGTGTATATGCCCACGTTGTTAACGATGATGCTGATGGGCCCCAGTTCACGTTCGGCGCTAGCAGCAAAATCCAAAACCTGCTGCTTGATGCTGCAATCGGTAACAGATGTAAATACTTTTACTTCGGGGTTGATGCCTGCTACTTCCATTTTAAATGCCGACAGGTCGTCACCGTTTCTTGAACAAATGGCCAGGTTTACCCCTTCTTTGGCAAAGGTGGTTGCAATGGCCCGGCCCATTCCTTTTGTTGCTGCGGTGATGATAGCGTTTTTCATTAATTGGTTTTGTTTTGACAACCTTGCGGCACTAATACAAAACAAATCTAACAGATAATTAAAAAACGGCCATTAGTGTATTGGCAAAGGCGGATAAATTTTCGGTAAACGGGGGGATAAAGGCGGTGAATGGGAAACGGAAGCGCATTAGTTTTTACCACAGAGGTCACCAAGAATGCGCAAAGAGCACAAAGAAAAAAATTAATAGACTTTTAAAGCTTTGTGGCCTTTGTGTTCTCTGAGGTAAAATCCCGCTCTGTTTAGTCACATGGAAAAGTAATTATCTGCTAATCCGTCGTCTTCGTCTTAAAAAAGAAATACGTCTGGCTGGTGTAGCTGAATACGATCACCAAAACAGTCGTCAATATTTTCGACGGCGTAGCGTACCAACCAAAATAATCTACGAATAGTTTTAAGAACAGGAAGTTAAACAACACGCAGATAAGCACTACAACAATGTACCGCGCCATCTGGTGGTGCCCCTTTAAGCCTGTTTGCGGGAAAACAATATACCGGTTAAGATAAAACCCGGAGGGCAGGCTAAAACAAAACGCAAAAAACAGCGATGCAATGTGCGGGCTTAGGGTGTAAAAGCCCAGGCTGAGGTTATGTTTATTAAAAACAAAATGGTACGCGAATGTAAACAGGCTTATATCAAACAAAGTGTTGACGCCGCCGGCAGCGGCATAACGGTAGGTTTGCAGCGGAAATATTTTTTTAAACCAGGGGTAAAAGTAATCGATACAGAGCAGGATCGTCCGCCTTAAACCATGATGCAGTTTTTTCATTCAATAAATATGTTATGCTATACCGGGATATTCCTCAAAAATTTGCGGGCAAAAATAAGCAAAATGCCGGCTCATTTTAATGCTTTTTACCTGTAAAACAGGCAGATTGATCGATAACCATCAGATTATAACCGACAAAGCCCTGCTTTTTGTCGATGAACAAGCAATAAACATCCTGTAAATCAACAATTTGCCTTTTATTGGCCATTAACCGGCTTTCGTCTATGATTGCCGCGCCGTGGTCTATTTCGTTTTACAGGGTCCGAAATAAGCCGTTGCTTTGGACATTGAAAACAACAAACAAACACAGACAAACAAAATATTAAGACCATGAAAAAGACAATTTTAACAATCGCAATCGCTGCCATCACAGTGTTCGGCATCAGCCGCTCAGCCCATGCAGCAACAACCGGCAACGGCGCCAGATTTAGCACCATGCTTACCGGCATCAGCAACATAAGCGAAATTGAAGTACACGGAAACGTTAAACTTTATGTTACCACCGGCGACGCCGACCAGGTAAAAGTTTACAACGATTACTATGCCGAAGACGCCCTGGTACAGGAACAAAACGGCGTTTTGCGCATCACCTCCTACGAAACAAAACAACTGGAAGTTTGGGTAACTGTTACCGATCTGTCAAAACTGACCGCTTATGATAATGCAGAAATCAAATCATTCGGCAAATTCAGCAGCATCGATCTTAACCTGGCGTTGTACAACCGTGCTTCAGCACAGCTGGATATTGACGCTTACTCTGCCACCGTTAGCCTGAATGACCGCGCAATGGCTGACCTGAGCGGCACTGTTACCGAAGGCGACCTGAAATATGCCCGCTCGGCTTATTTAAACACTACAAATTTTGCAGCAGCAGAATTGACTGAAACCGTTTTGAACCGCCCCCACCGGCATTTCCACCCGGTTGAGTTCGCTGCCCTTTAATTACCCCTATATACTTTTTGAGCCTCCTCAATTGATTTTGAGGAGGCTTTTTGTTTATTCAAACTAACCTTCCTGTTTTAACTCCCTGTTAAATAATACAATTGATGCGCGGGTTAAGCCTGCTTTCCGCTATTTTTGCAGTAAAATAAGCTTTACGCCTGGTTTACAGGCAAAAACTGTTTAATCGTTCACAAAACGAAGACAGTTTGAGCGGGTCAATACATTACTTATGAGTCTTTCCATCAAAAAAATACTTTTAAAAACGGCAAAAATTACCGGCATCACCATTGCAAGTTTGCTTTTATTGTTATTTGCCTTGCCTTACTTGTTTCCGAAAACTGTAAGCGATAAGATTAAGCAGTTCGCTCGCGGCAGCATTACCAGCCAGCTGGATTTTTCGGAAACGCGGCTATCTTTTTTTAAGCACTTTCCCAGCCTTACGCTCACGCTTTATGACCTTTCGCTAAAAGGCAGCGCACCGTTTCAGAACGATACGCTGGTTGCGGCCAAGGAGGTTTCATTCGGTATCGACCTGAGTTCCGTTTTTCAGAAAAAGATCACCATCAACAAAATTTTCTTAGAGGATGCCTTTATCAATATCCAGGCAGATACCGCCGGGCACGTAAACTACAACATCTATAAGTCGACGCCAAATAAGGCAGTAGCAGCAGACACGTCGAGCGCATCATTGGGCATAAATGAGATCCTCATCGAAAACAGTCGGCTGGTTTATCATGACCGATCGATACCCTTGGTATTTAATGCGCGCGGCATTAACTACACCGGCAGCGGCGACCTGAGCAAGGATGTGTTCGACCTGCACACCCACACTGAAATGGCCTCGGTTGATTTTATCTATAATAACCAGGCTTATGTATTGGGGAAGAAACTGAATGCTGACCTGATCACCAGTGTTAACACCAAATCGCTGGCCTTTGAATTTCAAAAAAACGACCTGCTGATCAATAAATTGCCGGTTCAGTTTATCGGGAAGTTTGCCTTTTTGAAAAACGGGTACGATATGGATTTTAACGTCGATTCAAAAGAGAGCAACCTGCACGACATCGTCACAGCGCTGCCGCCTGAATATCTAAAATGGCTGGAAAAGACGGATTTAAGCGGCACAGGCGATATCCGGCTCCGGCTGGCGGGCAAATACATCGCCGCCGACAGCACCATGCCCGACCTGAGCTTAAATATTAAGGTGCGAAATGGTTATATCAATAATCAAAAGTCGCCTGTAGCCATCAGTAACCTGTTTGTGAATTTTGAAACCAGGCTTCCCGGCCTCGATCCTGATAGCCTGCAGGTAAACCTGGATTCGTTGTATTTTAACATGGGGAAGGATTATTTCGGCGCGGTTCTGAGGGTAAAAGGGGCAAAGAAGCCGGATATTTTTGCGAAAGTGAATACGGAGATCGACCTGGCCAAATGGAGCAATGCCTCCGGGGTGAAACCTTACGAGTTGAGGGGCCGCTATTCGCTGCACCTGCTGGCCAGCGGTAAATACGAAACGGCCGTTAAACGTAATGGTATCCGGAAAAAGGATACGGTCATCACCAGTGTCCCGAAGTTTAGTTTAACCTCGTCGTTCAGCAACGGCTATTTTAGGTATACGTCGTTACCTGAGGCGGTCAGGAATATCAATTTTAACATAAACGCACGCTGCCCGGATCACGATTATAAACATGCCTCCTTCGAAATACAAAACCTGAATGCAAATGTGCTGGATAACTTTGTAAAGGGTTATATGAAATTAAGCGCTGGTACGGGTTTCCCGGTTGATGCAGGCCTCAAGGCAAAGTTTAACCTGGCTGATGTGAAAAAATTCTGCCCGGTACAGGGCATGGAACTATCCGGCAACCTGCTGGCCGACCTGCAGACCAAAGGTAAATACCTGCCGGTAAAACGAATCTTCCCCCAAACGCAAGCTAACATTACCCTGGATAACGGCTCGGTGCAAACCAAATATTATCCGCACCCCATCCAAAACATCCAGGTAAATACACATATTACGGATAATGGCGGCTCGATGAAGGGCTTGCACGTGGTGTTTAGCCCGGTTTCGTTTGTTTTTGAAAATAAGCCATTTTCGGCAAAGGCTGACCTGAAAAACTTTGACAACCTGGAGTATAATATCACCTCGCATGGCACACTGGACATTGGCAAGATATATCGCGTTTTTGCTATCAAGGGTTATAACGTAAACGGGCTCATCACCACAAACCTGTCGCTAAAAGGCAAACAAAGCGATGCCATGGCCGGGAACTACGCCAAACTGAACAATTCCGGATCGATGACGGTAAAGGATATTGCCTTAACATCGGATCTGTTCCCAAAGCCATTTTTCATCAAAAACGGCACGTTCAGCTTTAACCAGGATAAGATGAATTTCGACTCGTTCAAGGCGACTTATGGTAAGTCGGTGATTGTTTTGAACGGCGCCCTTTCCAACTTTATCGGTTATGCCACCAAACCCAATGATACGCTCAGGGGCAATTTTACTTTTAACAGCGATGGTATTATCGCTGATGATTTTATGGCATTTGCCAATAGTTCGCCCACATCAAGCGCTAAGCCGGTGAGCGGACCTTCCGGGGTGATCATGGTGCCGCGTAACCTTAATCTGAGCTTTGGCGCGGACGTAAAAGAGGTGAAATATAACGGCCTGGAGCTAACCAACGCCAAAGGCCAGATGACCATCAACAACGGCAGCATCGTTTTAAAACAAACAGGTTTTACGCTCATCGGCGCGCCGGTAACGATGGATGCCACCTACACCGGCATTGACCCAAAAAGGGCAACTTTTGACTATCATATCAATGCCAAAAACTTCAACATAAAAAGAGCATACAAGGAGGTTAAGCTATTTCATGATATGGCCACCTCTGCCGCCAATGCCGAAGGGATCGTTTCGCTGGATTACCAGCTGAGCGGCCGGCTGAACGGCAATATGCAGCCGGTCTACCCGTCGCTAAAGGGAGGCGGCGTACTTTCCGTCGAAAAAGTTAAGCTGAACGGGTTTAAGCTATTCAGCGCGGTAGGCCAGCGCACCAAACGTAACGGGATCGATAGCGGCGATGTTTCAAAGGTAAACGTGGAAACCACCATTGCCAATAATATCATCACCATAAAAAAGACCAAAGTCAAAATGGCCGGTTTTCGGTTGAAGTTTGAGGGACAGGTAAGCTTTAACGATGAGTTGAACCTGCATTTCAGGCTGGGGCTGCCGCCTTTCGGCATTCTCGGTATACCGATGACAATAACCGGGACCGAATCGAAACCCAATATTCACCTGGGCAACGGCAAAAAAGAGGATGATTTGACGCCGACAGCGGATGATGATAAGGATAACTGAAGGTACATTTAGTAGCTTTTGTGAACACGGATAATCAAATAGCCGTCAAACTTTCTTAATTTCAGCTTTGCAATCCCTAAAGTATGCTGAAACATTTGACAATACCTTGTTACCGCGCAGCAATTTCATTTTGGTTGAGATTGTCCGGCAACAGGGGGCGTGTTTTTTATTGCCTCATTTTCCTTTTGCTATCAGCGCTTAGCGTATTTGCGGAAGGCAGCAAGGAGCTTAACGCCTATGGTGGATACCGGGTTTTTCTCTTCTCAAGCAATAACGGTAGTAATTCTTTTCCGTTTCCCACTTTCGGTACGATGAAAGTGTACGTAAACGCCGGCGAAATCATTTACGTTGGGTCGAGTGCACAGGGCGATAGCCTCGGCACCATTAACCTGCGCGCGCCGGATGGCAAAACCTATACCAGCGGCAGCAGCACATCCATCGGTCTTATTGCAAACCACAATCAGGAAATAGCGGGTCCCCTACCTAATGCCGGCGGATATACTCCCTACACCGTGACGGTACAAAGCGGGCAGACGGGCGTTTGGGAGATTGATTTTGTATCGCAAAGTGCGGGCATCGACTATGGTAACCCCGTCCCTGTGCCCTCCAATGCCGACTGGACGCAACCGCAGGGGCAATATGTCACCGCTTTTGACGTATCGGTGCGCGATGCCGGTAATTCACGGTTTATCGGCGGAAGGGTATTCACCAATGTGTTTTCAGGCATTTTGGGCACCTTTAACGTGGGCTTTAATGGTATTTTTTATGTTTTAACTAAGGACGGGTACCAGTATTCACTTAACAACAATGGCCAGGCAGGTAATGGATTTCTTTTTTTTGCAAATAACAAAGGGTTCAGGGACGCAAATAGCAACCCGCTCTATCAAAGCGTTGCCGAGATCAATAATCCCGATGTGCAGGATCCCACTGCGCCTGATTCGCCGACGGACATCACCTATAAAATATTTTTCAACCCTCCATCTGCTGACTTGCCTGCGTCGGCCGTTACGCCCGGGGGGGCAACTACCTGGTTATTAACGGCCCCCGCTGCGCCTGCGATCACCAACCTTACCTTTACCGGTATAGAAGGCACTGTTGGCAAGGCAGGGACCAACCCGCTTGGCGCCAATTTCACATTTATGAGCCCGGCATCGGGTACTTACCAGGTTGCTATTGACGTCAATCAAAACGGCGTATTCAACGATCCTGTCGACCGCGTGCTTACCGGCAATGTTCAGGTAGGTCCGAATACTATTTTTTGGAACGGCCTGGACGGTCTGGGCAATCCTGTGCCGGCAGATACGGGCGCCAGTTACAACGCCCGGATTACGCTTATCGCCAAAGCCGGGGAAGTGCATTTCCCTTTTTTTGATGTAGAACGCAATGTAAACGGGATTATATTGACCCGCACCAATGGCGACTATGCGCCTGATGATACGATTTACTGGAACGATTCTCAGCTGCCGTTAATCGGTACGCCATCGAACCCGCTTGTAAACCTGGGCGGGATAAGCAGCCTGGTAAACGGGCATAAATGGGGTACACCTACCTCCGACCCCAACAACCAGGATGATTTTGGCAATAATGTGGGAATAGATACCTGGGCCTACACTTCGAGCGCCCCTATAAAAAGCATGATAAGCTTTGTTTTGCAGCAAGCTGACCTGGCAGTGGACACGCTCATTTCCGTGGCTAATTGCGCCGGGCAGCCGGTTACCTTTACGGTTGCGGTTAAAAATAACGGCCCTTCGGCGGTAACGGGGGCGAAATTTAAATTTAATTTTCCGCCTGACATCACCGGGGTCAACGTGAACAGCGCAGCGACCAACGGAGCATCGTCCGTATCCGGCGGCGCAATTTCGGCCACTGCCTATAATGCGGACCTATTTATGGCGAACGGCGCGGTACGCACCTTTACCATCACCGGGGTAATAGCTATAAACGCAAGCGGAACTATCGACGTATCGGCCAGTATGCTGAGGCCCGCAGATGTTACGGACCCTGATGCAACCGATCCCGCCGATACCGGGCCGCCAACCGACCCGGTAACCGAATGTAATGCACTGCCGTCCGGGCCGGGTTGCAATAACATCAAAACTGCCACAACGTCGTTTAACACAGCGCCGAACGCCGGGCCCGATCAAACTGTTTTGCGCAATGAAACAGTATACCTGACGGCAACCGGCGAGGGTAACTGGTCGGAGGCATCTGGCGATCCATCAGTTGCCGCCATCGGCAATCCATCCGGTTCTTCCACAACAGTAACAGGTTTAAATACCACTGGCTCTTATCATTTTATTTACACCAATGCCCAGGGTTGCGCGGATACGGTTGCGGTGATGGTGGAATCGGCCGACATGGTTATTCCCAACATCATTACACCCAATGGCGATGGGAAAAATGATGTTTTTAAGATAAAGGGACTCGAAGGCTACCCCGGTTCGCAGTTGCTGATATTTAACCGATGGGGTAATGAGGTTTACAAGTCAGACAACTACCTGAACAATTGGGATGGCAGCGGGCTTGCCGAGGGAACTTACTACTATATTCTGAACCGGAAAGAGCAATCGGGCAATATCACCACCTTTAAGGGTTGGGTATTTTTAAAACGAAGCAAATAATGGGCAGGCTGAGGGTTTACATACTAACGCCGGTGCTGGCATTGTTTGCCCAACAGGCTTTTGCGCAGCAAACGGTACAGTTTAGCCAGTATGTGTTCAACGGGCTTGCGGTGAATCCTGCATATGCCGGTTACAAGGAGGATTGGACGCTAAACCTCGACAGCCGAATACAATGGGCGGGCTTTCCGGGTGCGCCGCGAACCGGCGCCACCTCA
>DASRTD010000063.1:0-19602 GCA_035656115.1 Mucilaginibacter sp. | reverse complement strand
GATCAGCTGCAGGGCGAAATGCCCTCGCACATCAACGTCACTTATATCATTGGTTACTCCGGCCCCTCTAACTAAAAACGGTGTTTTAAATCGGCAGAGGCACTAATTCGTTATATGTTAACGGAGTTTTAAAAATTAATTACAAAGTATATAACGGGTTATGCTTACTTTTGTACCGATTTAAAGATTGGTTTTCTCATGGATCGTCTCAACTATATTAACAGCGGCAACGCTGCCTACATAAATTCTCTCTACGAAGCATACAAACAAGACCCTGAATCAGTAGACTTTGGATGGCAAAAATTCTTCGAAGGTTTTGAATTCGGAAAGGATATTGATGCCCCGGTTTCACTTGAGGGACAGGCGCCTGAGCACATTTTTAAAGAAATAAATGTGCTTAATATGATAGATGGCTACCGCGGCCGCGGCCATCTGTTTACCAAAACCAACCCCGTTCGCGAGCGTCGGAAATACTATCCCGGCAAGGAGCTGGACACATTTGGTTTGAGTGACGCCGACCTGGATACCGTTTTCAACGCAGGCAGGCAGGTCGGGCTTGGCCCGGCGACCCTCAAGGATATTCGCGACCTACTGGAAGAAACTTACTGCCAGTCAATAGGCGCTGAATACATCTACATCCGCAACCCGATAAAAACAAAGTGGTTTGAAGACCGGATGGAAAGCAGGCGAAATACGCCGTCGTTTACACTGGATGAAAAGAAGCTGATGCTGAATAAGCTGAACGAAGCGGTGGTTTTCGAGAATTTTTTAGGGACGAAATTTTTAGGCCAGAAACGTTTTTCGCTGGAAGGCGCCGAGGCGTTAATACCCGCGCTGGATTCAGTAATCCAAAACGGATCCGAATTGGGGATTGAGGAATTTATTATCGGTATGGCACATCGCGGCAGGCTGAATGTGCTGACCAATATCATGGAAAAACCTTACAAGGAAATTTTTTCGGAATTTGAAGGAAAGAATTTTGACGAGGACACCCCGTTTGGCGGCGACGTAAAATATCACCTCGGCTACTCGACCGATATAGTCACACAGGGGGGTAAAAAGGTACATTTAAGCCTGTGCCCTAACCCCTCGCACCTGGAAGCAGTCGATCCGGTTGTTGAAGGCCTGACCCGCTCCAAGATCGACTTCAAATATAATGCAGATCAATCCAAAATAGCCCCGATACTCATACATGGCGATGCATCCATTGCCGGCCAGGGTATTGTGTACGAGGTGTTGCAGATGGAAAAGCTGGACGGTTACCGCACCGGCGGCACCATACATATCGTCATCAATAACCAGATAGGGTTTACCACCAATTATAAGGACGCCCGTTCGAGCACCTATTGTACGGATGTGGCCAAAACTGTATTGTCGCCCGTTTTTCACGTTAACGGCGATGATGTGGAGGCGCTTGCTTACGTTGTAAATCTTGCCATGGAATACCGGCAGGTGTTCCACGAAGATGTTTTCATCGATATTTTATGCTACCGCCGGTACGGCCATAACGAGGCGGACGAACCAAAGTTTACACAGCCGGTATTATACAAAGCCATCGAGGCGCACCCTAATCCGCTGGAGATATATAAGCAGAAATTGGTTGAACAGGGAAGCGTCGACGCGGAATATGCATCGACCCTGGAAAAAGACTTCAGAGCGTTGCTGCAGCAAAACCTGGACGCTTCGAAATCGGAAGATCATTTTACCGAAACTAACCCGATGTACGAAGGCGTTTGGCAGGGTTTGCATATTGCCAGCCCGCGTGAGTTTTTTGCACCCATTGAAACCGCTGTGCCTGAAGAGGAACTTTTAGAAATAGGCAAGAACATTACCATTTTACCTGAAGGCAAAGAGTTTTTTAAGAAGATCGAGAAGCTTTTTGAAGAACGCAACAAAATGGTGACAAAGACGCATGTATTTGACTGGGCGATGGGCGAGCTTTTGGCATATGGGACACTGTTAAAAGATGGCCACCCGGTGAGGATCAGCGGCGAAGACGTAAAACGCGGAACTTTCTCGCATCGCCATGCAGTGCTGACCCTGGTCGACTCGGAAGACGAATACACGCCGCTCGATACCATCGGAACCGAAGCCAAATTCAGCATTTATAACTCTTTGCTTTCCGAATATGGCGTTTTAGGTTTTGAATACGGCTACGCGATGGCAAACCCCAATGCCCTCACCATTTGGGAAGCACAGTTTGGCGACTTTTTTAACGGTGCACAGATCATTGTCGACCAGTACATTGCCAGCGCCGAAACCAAATGGCAGCGTGGCAACGGTCTTGTTATGCTTTTGCCGCACGGCTACGAAGGCCAGGGCCCCGAGCACTCTTCGGCACGGGTCGAACGCTTCCTTGAGCTTTGTGCCGACAGCAATATACAGGTAGCTAATTGCACCACGCCGGCCAATTTATTCCATATCCTGAGACGCCAATTGAAAAGGGATTTCCGTAAGCCCCTGATTATTTTTACGCCGAAGAGTTTGCTCCGCAGCCCAAAATGCGTGTCGAAGCTAGAGGAATTTACAAAAGGAAGATTCCACGAACTGATAGACGACGAATATGTCGACCTCAAAAAGGTAAAGCGCGTGTTGCTTTGTACCGGCAAAATATATTACGATCTGCTTGAAAAACAACAGGCAGACAAACGGAAGGATATCGCAATTGTTCGCGTAGAACAATTGTACCCGACGCCACTGGTACAGATTTTGAAAGTTAAAGCAAAATACAATAAGGCAACCGAGTTTACCTGGGTGCAGGAAGAGCCTGAAAATATGGGCGCCTGGCCATATATTTGCCGCAAATTCCATAATGATAAATTAATAAACCTGAATGTGATCTCGCGCCCCGAAGGCAGCAGTACGGCGACCGGCTTTGCCAAACAGCATGCGGCACAACAATTACACATTGTGTCGAAAGCATTCGATGCGCCAATAGGCAAGCAGGTGAAAGCAGCCGTTAAGGCAACAACTGAAAAAATGGCCCACGTAGGCGCGGATTAATTTTAATTTGAAAATTTGATGATTTGAAAATTTGGTGATTTGATGATTTGAAGATGCGCCCCGTTAAAATTGTACATCCTCAATAATCTTCAAACAGGCACATTTTCAAATCTTCAAATCGATTACACTACCACAACATATGAGTTTAACGATCAAAGTTCCGCCGGTTGGCGAATCAATTACCGAGGTAACACTTTCGAGCTGGAAAAAAAAGGATGGCGACAAAGTGGCGATGGACGAAGTAATTGCCGAGTTAGAATCAGATAAAGCAACTTTTGAGCTGACTGCTGAAAAGGCGGGCATATTGAAAACGGCTGCAAAGGAAGGCGATACCTTACCGATTGGGGCCGTTGTTGCCACGATTGAAGAGAACGGCGTTTCGACTGCTCCGGTGAAAGACGCCGCTCCGACGCCAGTGGCAGTTGCAAGTAGCAGTAGCGGTCTAGAAACTGCGCCTGCTGCCAATGCTCCTGTGCAACCTGCTACTGCCGCTACTACTTCTCTGCAAGTGAAGGTACCAACCGTAGGTGAATCGATCACCGAGGTAACGCTTTCGCGCTGGATTAAAAAAGACGGAGATACCGTTGCGATGGACGAAGCCATTGCGGAACTGGAATCGGACAAAGCTACGTTTGAACTCACCGCCGAAAAAGCCGGCATATTAAAAACATTAGCCAAAGAAGGCGACACCCTGCCAATAGGCGCGGTAATTTGCACCATCGAGGGCGCCGAGGCTGCGCCAGTAGCAGTTGATAGTAGCAGTAGCAGTAAAGAAACTGGAGCTGCTGTCAATACTTCTTCACAACCTGCAACTGCCACTGCAACTGCTACTAATTCTAGCTACGCCTCTGGCACCCCTTCGCCTGCAGCGGCTAAAATATTAGCTGAAAAAGGGGTTGAACCGAAGTCGGTAAGCGGAACTGGCATTGGCGGCCGCATTACGAAAGAAGATGCTTTACTGGCTGAAAAAGTATCCGAAAACCCACAGGCCAGCAAGGAGAATTTAAAGGTTGATGCGCCGGCCCCTAAGGTTGAGGTGCCTAAAGTGGCAGCCTCCGCACCGGGCACCAGGACTGACCGCAGGGAAAAAATGTCGTCGCTTCGCAAAACGGTAGCCAAACGTTTGGTGGCCGTTAAGAATGAAACCGCCATGCTCACCACATTTAACGAGGTGGATATGTCGCCCATCATGGAGCTTCGTGCAAAATACAAAGATAAATTTAAGGAGAAATACGGTGTTGGCCTGGGCTTTATGTCCTTCTTCACAAAAGCTGTTTGCGAAGCTTTGAAAGAATGGCCTGCCGTGGGCGCCCGCATTGAAGGCGAAGAGATCGTTTACAGTAACTTTGCTGATATTTCCATAGCTGTGTCTGCGCCGAAAGGCCTTGTGGTGCCGGTGATCCGCAATGCCGAGAGCATGAGCCTGGCCGATATTGAGAAAGCCGTTGCCGCGCTGGCAGTAAAAGCACGTGATAACAAACTCACCATCGAAGAAATGACCGGCGGCACCTTTACCATCACCAATGGCGGTGTTTTTGGTTCGATGATGTCGACCCCGATCATTAACTCGCCGCAGTCGGCTATTTTGGGCATGCACAATATTATCGAACGCCCGGTTGCCGTTAACGGACAAGTAGTGATCCGCCCGATGATGTACGTAGCTCTATCTTATGACCATCGTATCATCGACGGCCGCGAAACAGTAAGCTTTTTGGTGAGAGTGAAGCAGTTGCTGGAAGATCCGGCAAGGTTGCTGCTGGGCGTTTAATTCTCATCCGCTACCCAAATTGGCAACTTTTTAAAAGTTGTCAAATTTCGTCTCATTTGGTCGAAAAAACTAAATGAACCCAAATTTTTACGAATGACATGGTTATTGTTTGGCTAAAGCCCCTTTCTGGTTGTTATTGGTATTCCGTTGGCTAAAGCCAACGGCAATGATTTTGTCAAAAAAGTATTTTCGAACACTATTGCCTTAACAGGGTAACATAACGTATCAGGGCTGGATTCTCCACTATATCACCGTCCACGCCCAGTTAAACAGCAGCAAAAACAAATACTGCAGGATCAGCACCCCATCCACATAAAAAAAGTAGTAATATTCATTCCTTTCCCAGGTAGATTTGAAGATGAGCCAGCCAGCCAGCGCCGCGGTAATGGCGAGTGCAAAAAAGTCGGCATTGAAGCCCTGGTCCCGGAAAAGAAATAACAACACAATATAACCGGCTAATAGGATCTGGCAAAACAGGTAGGCATTTTTTTCGCCCCACATTACCGGTACCGTTTTCAGGCCGGATTGCCGGTCCTCAAAAAGATCCCGGATATCAAATGGGATAGTCAGGGCCGCAATAAATAAAAAACGCTTGGCGATGAGGATAGTGGTATCGCGCAGGGAAATAGACGTCAAATGCGTGTGCTGTGCCTCCATAACGGGCAGCAGCACAGTGCTCATGGTCCACACCAGGGTAATGAGGAATTGTTTGAGCCCCGGAATGTTGCGCAAGCCGAACTTTTGCTCGCCGAAAGTAAATAGCGGGATGCTGTAAGCAAAAGAAAGGATTGACAAAAAGATAAGGAGTATCCTCGATTCGATCGAGATCAGGAAAAACAAAGGGATAAGCGAAAGCAGGCAAACGATAGTGAAGGTTACCATTAACCGATAGTGCGAAAAAAACCATCTAACCCGCTTATATGGTGATTTTTCAGGACTTTGCGGTTTTGAAAAAAGAATGCAGAAATTGTAAATGCCAAGGGTAGAAGTAAAAAGCAGCCCCAAGACAGCATCAACCGGTTTTGAACCCATCAAATAAAAGGTGACCAGCCCCTGTGCCACGGCGCACAAGGCCATAAAAACATTACTGAAGAGCAGGAAATCAAATGCTTGCAGAAATATTTTCTTCATCTTTTATAAGGATGATAAACCGCTCGCTTTTGTTAGGTATTAGCAGGTGATGGGCCGGCTGCGGATTTTAAAGTAAATATCGTAATCTCCGGCAATATTCCAACCCTGCCAGGCAGGCCATAAAAACCATAGCCTACGTTTACATATATCTGCTGTTTTCCTTCGCGGTAAAGGCCCGCCCATTCGCTGTACAAATACTCTACCGGGCTCCACTGAAAATCTTTTGTTCTGATCCCGCATTGCATGCCGTGGGTGTGCCCGGCAAATGCCATATCAATCTGCGGGTACTGTGGCAGCACCTGCGCGCGCCAATGGGAAGGATCATGCGATAGCAGCAGCTTTACCGGCAGGTCATCGGTATTTTTTACCGCCAGGTCCATGCGTCCGTATTTGGGGAACCGGCTCAGGTCGCCCCAGTTCTCTATCCCCAATATACCAATTTCATCATTGCCTACTTTGAGCCTGCGATTTTCGTTCCTCAATAAATCCCATCCCATATTTTTATGGGTAGCCACAATTTCATCAAAATTTTTCTTTTTGGCCGCGGGTGTTGGCCAGTCGATGTAGTCGCCATAATCATGGTTTCCCAAGCTTGAGAATACCCCCAGCGGCGCTTTCACCCTGCTGAATATATCCTGGTAATCGCGCATATCGCTGCTCAGTACGTTTACCAGGTCGCCGGTAAAAAAAATAAGGTCGGCCTTTTCGCGCATCAACATTTCAACGCCGCCCAGCACGGCCTTTTGGTTAAAAAAACTACCGGAATGGATATCCGTGATTTGGCCAATTCGCAGGCCGTCGAATGATTTGGGCAGATTTGGCAGATACAAGTCCTGCCGCACGATATGATAATCGTACAAGCCGCTTTTCATGTTCAACTTAAGCGCAGCGAGCGGTATGGTGCCGGCAAGCAGTCCTGCTTTCAACAGGAATTGAGATCGCGGAATCGCGTCGACAGATGGTTTATGATCGGGTTGCTGAATATTATCTTTTTTGAACCTCCTGCCGGCAAAAACAAGCAGCCGCCGCAGGTCGTCGGCCAATAAAAACAGCGCGAAGCAAAATTCAAATACAAGTGAACCAAAAAAAGCAACGATGATGGCCAGCCTGACGCCAAGGTCAACCTTAACATAAACCACGACCAGCAGGCCGGCTAAAAGCAGGATGGAATAAGCCCAGTAGGCAACCAGGAACCACCTTTTTCCCAGGAAATGCCATTTGGTTGATAATGCACGTAATCCGTTAAATGCATAAACATCGATCAATAAGGTTGCTGCAATAAAAAACAGCAAATTGAGGGATATTCCCTTCATAATATTAAATAGATGTAAGAAAATTAGTACCTGTCGTCGTCCATGTCGAGGTCGTCGTCCGGCTGCAGGTTAAACAGGCTGTTAAACATGTCCGAGAATGCGAAGCCATTGTCCAAAAAGCCTTTATTCAGCTGCGAAAATTCCGACAGGCCGTGCAAAACGAATTCCATGAGCAAAAGCTCCTGGTTTTCATTTAAACGCGGATGCAACTTTTTAACCAGCGACTTTAAGCCATTAACGGAGTTTAAAGCTTTTTTGTATTCCTGCTGGGGCAGTTCGTCAATTACCGACAGGTTATTGCCATCGCCAAACCAGTTGATGATCTCCGTGTAGGGGTTCGGCGCTTTTGATTTTTTAGCCTTTTCAGGATCAGGGAAAAATTTAACCAGGAGTGTCTTTATGGCCTTGCCGATCAGGATATTGGCCACCTTGCCGGGGCCTTCCAACTCACCCTCGTAAACCAGTTCGATCTTCCCGGTTATCGCCGGGATTACGCCAAGAAAATCGCTGATCCTAACGAAAGTATTTTTTTCATTATTGATCAACATGCGGCGTTCCGCGTTACTTACCAGGTTTTCGTAGGCCGATATGGTTAGTCGGGCCGATACGCCCGATTTTTTATCGATATATTCCGAACTGCGGGCCTCAAAAGCGATTTGCTCTATCAAATCCTTAACGAGCCCGTCCACCTCGATGGCCGACTGCTGTTCAGGCGTGAGTGATGCCTCCTGCTGGGTGATTTTACGCGAAATTTCAACCGAGCGCGGGTAATGCGTCAATATCTGGCTTTCAATGCGGTCTTTTAGAGGGGTTACTATCGACCCGCGGTTGGTATAATCTTCCGGGTTGGCCGTAAATACAAACTGTATATCCAGCGGCAGGCGGAGTTTAAAGCCGCGTATCTGGATGTCGCGTTCCTGCAGAATGTTGAATAGGGAAACTTGTATCCTTGCCTGCAGGTCGGGTAATTCGTTGATCACAAAAATTCCGCGGTGCGCGCGGGGGATCAACCCGAAGTGAATTACGCGCTCGTCTGAGTAAGTGAGCTTCATTGTTGCCGCCTTGATGGGGTCCACATCGCCGATAAGGTCGGCCACCGTAACATCTGGCGTAGCAAGCTTTTCGGTATAGCGTTCCGAGCGATGTACCCATGCAACCGGCGTATTATCGCCGTGAATACTTACCTGGTGATGTCCGAACCACGATATAGGGGCCATAGGGTCGTCATACAATTCCGAGCCTTCAATATAAGGCACATATTCATCCAGCAGGTTAACCAACAGGCGGGCGATACGGGTTTTTGCCTGTCCGCGCAAACCTAAAAGTAAAATGTTGTGGCGCGAAAGGATGGCAGTTTGGAGATCGGGTATAACGGTATCTTCAAAACCTACGATCCCTTCAAAACCACCCTCGCCATGGCGCAATTGATTGATCAGGTTTTCCCGCAGCTCTTCCTTAACCGACCGGCATTTATAACCCGTTGCCTTTAACTCGCCGAGCGTTTTTATATGTAGTTTGTTAGTCATTAGTCTATTGTCATTAGTCATTGGGCGATTCATTTACCCCCTGTTTATTTATTTTTCTCATCCGCACATCCTCAGGCATAGCTGCAAACCTCAATCAGGTTTTGATCCGGGTCGCGGAAATATACCGAATGTATCTTCCCGGTTGCCCCGCTGCGCTGCACCATCCCCTCGATCGGTATATTTTTACTTTCCAGTTCACTTTTTACCTGTTCTATCGATTCGGTAACAACAAAACAGATATCAATGGTGCCGGGTATCGTCAAATGGGCCGTGGCATAAAACTCACGTCCCTTCGGGCGAAGATCAAGTCTTTGATTGCCAAACTTTAACGCCTTTTTTCGCGGAGAAACCGTCACAACCTCCATCCCCAGCACATCCTCGTAAAAGCTGCAGGTGTCATCTACATCTTTAACAGTTAAAACCAGGTGATCAATACGTTCAACTTTCATATTAATAAAATTTGAAAATTTGATGATTTGAAAATTTGAAAATGAACAATTGCCGCATCTTCAAGTTATCACATCTTCAAATCACATTACCGTACCTTAATTTAAAAACGAAGAATATTCGACAATCTTCAAATTATCACACCTTCAAATTTTCAAATCGACGCATCCTCAAATCACCGGACAGTTTTCCTCCGGTTGCGGATATAATCTTCAAAAATATATTCGCCCAAACCATTCAGCGAGCTGTAAAATGCTTTGCCGCCGTTTGTCTCAGTAAATTTACGAACAAATTGCTGCAGGTAGGGGTCTTTGGCGATCATAAATGTAGTGATCGGTATTTTAAGGCGTTTGCACTGAGCGGCCATGTTAAGGGTTTTGTTCACCACTTTCCGGTCGAGCCCGATGCTGTTTTTATAATATTTTGTTCCTTCCTTCAGGCAGGTGGGCTTGCCATCGGTGATCATAAATATCTGCTTGTTATGCGTTTTGCGGCGCCTCAACAAGTCGGTCGCCAGCTCCAGGCCGGCATAGGTATTGGTATGATAGGGGCCAACCTGCAGGTAAGGCAAATCTTTTAAAGTGATCGGCCAGGCGTCATTGCCAAAAACCACGATGTCTAAAGTATCCTTCGGGTATTTGGTTTTGATCAGCTCCGCCAGCGCCATGGCCACTTTTTTTGCCGGCGTGATGCGGTCCTCACCGTACAGGATCATCGAGTGCGAAATATCGATCATGAGCACGGTTGAAGTGAGTGTTTTGTAATCCATTTCCTCCACTTCCAGGTCGCGCTCAGTCATCATAAAATCGCCGATGCCATGGTTGATCTGCGCGTTGTGGATGGACTGCGTCATGTCGATCTGCTCGGAACTGTCGCCAAATTCAAACTCCCTGCGTTCGGCATTTTTTTCTTCGCCCTGCCCCGATTGCGGAGAGCGGTGGTTACCCCGGCCCGACTTTTTCAGCTTGCCAAAAATTTCTTCCAGCGCCGACTGCCGGATACTTTGCTCCGTTTTGGCGGTGATGCGGAATTCGCCTTTTTCATTTTCCTCGGTCAGGAAGCCTTTTTCCTTCAGGTCGTCAATAAAATTACCCATGCCATATTGGTCATTGGTAATGTTGTATTGTTTATCCAGCTCATTCATCCAGGCCAAAGCCTCGCCTGCATCGCCGGCAGTATAGTTCAGCAATTCAAGGAATAATTTCAGCAGATCATCAAACCCGCCCTTTGGCAATTGGCTGGGTTTAAACTTCGAGAACTCAAAACCACGCATAGGGGACCCTTTCTGATATAAAGAAACGGATAATTTTTTTTAAAAGTTTGGTGGGAACGGAATTGTTATGAAATGATGACAAAGCCCAAGCAATCGCGTTTAAAATTAATCGCGTATTTTCCCATAACAGATGGCTTTCAAACAGGTGTTAAAGTGTTCACGTTTTGCACACATACACCTGCTAAACTATGTACGAAACTGCTCGTTTTCAGCACCTTCAAATTCGATGATACCCAAAATTGTCACGTTTTTTAAGAATTTCGTGAACACTTATAGCAGGTAATCGGCAAAACAGCGTTACGCCTTTGGTATTAACAGAAATATCCTAAATTGCATCACGAAGAAAACCCTGCTCTTTTTTAGGAAAGTTGACAGGGATGAGTGATTGTTCGTGATCATATGTCGTAGAAATTTAACGCTTAACCATAATCTAAATCCCGCATGAAAAAAATATTAATCTTGTTGATCGCCGTCGCTCAACTCGGATGTTCGCTGAAGCCAGATAAAACCGCTGAGGCTACAAAAACGCCTCCAAAACCACTTATCGTGTTTGATAATAAAGATGATGGTTGGGGAGGCGATATAAGACTATCCCTTGTTGGCTTAAGCGAAAATGATACGGCAAAGATTTACAAGGCTGTTTCAAGTACGGAAAAAGGCAATTTGGGTGTACTTGTTTTGGTAACCAAAAAACCTGCCGGTAGCAAAGGCTTTGGAAACGCAATTACTTTGAAGAGCCTTGGTCCGGAAAGCGATTTGATGCTTCAAAAGCTCGCCGAACTTTATAAACAGAAGATTGACGCAAACGCCAAATTCGTGAAAACAGCACAGGCCACCTTCGTCGACCTGGGAGCGTTTGCCAGAAGCTTAGGTGGAACAACAAATGGTGACGAAAACGTAGATCAATACAAGCTGTTTTTTGAAACTAAAAATGACGAGGGCGAATTGTTTATGAATATTAACACAAATGAAAATTGGCTGGAACTGAGGGAAAAAGATGAAGACTACCGCCCGGTACTAATAAAGGCTTTTACCCAATGACTGTAACGCTTATTTAAAAACAGCGTCTTATGAACAATGGTCGAAATCTTCCAAAACATCCGCAAAATATATACCTTTCAGCAGCCTTGCGGGGAACTGGCTGATCATATCGAGTTTTTTTCCGAATCATCCCTCGAGGCAACCCAACAACACGTCTCCGGCAAAAATTTTTCGGTAAAAATGTTCGCAAGCTGGACGCCGACGTTTTATATCAACCTCGGTTCGCCGTATGAAATTCAGGTTGGCAATAAAAGCCATTTTATTGCGGCCGATGAAGATATATTGATCCTGAGAAACTCCATCGTCGAGCGCTATAACACGCCGACTGACAATATTTTCACCGTTAAGTTTTATCCCGGCAGCCTGGAAGCTGTGCTGGATATCAGGCAACCCTTGCTAGCCGATAAGGTGATCAACCTAAAAGAGCTGTTGCCGGCAAATCTGCTTAAGAAAATCAAACAGCCTGTTACTTTTAACGAACGGGTGGAATTGATGCAGGATTTTTTCCGCTCAAATCTGCGCAAGCCAAACGATTATTACCTAAAATTTGTAAAGGACGCCATTGATAACTTTTCGGAAACCGGCCTGCAAGCCAGCAATGCCGACCTTGCCGTGCGCATGTTCACCACCTCAAAAACCATTAACCGTTATTTTAACCAGGTGATAGGCACTTCGCCAAAAAATTATTTTTCCATTATGCGGGCCCGCACCGCGCTGACCGGCTATGTAAGCAATAAACCGGATTTTATTCCTTACGATTATGGCTATTATGATATGAGCCATTTTTATAAAGATGTAGTGAAATTTACTGGTCAAAAACTGGCAGCGCATACAGCCTAAACATTTCTTTTTTTGGCTGTAGAGACGCAATATTTTGCGTCTCGGAGACAAACGTCTGGAATATTCCTAGCCCCTTGTGCATTAAACCCCTTCTAAACGCCCCGACCTAATTTCAAATATTGGGTCCGAGACGCAAAATATTGCGTCTCTACAGCCCAGTAATTTGTCGATTGTCCGTTTTTTACTAAATTTCTTTTTCGTGATACGCTTACTTTGCTGAAAAAGAAATAAGGATGACTACCCGCAATATATTAGCCCTTTTATTTTTGGTTTTTGCCTGGCAATTCTCCTTCGGCCAAAAACAAAATTATACGCCTAAAATTGAACCCTGCGCCTGCGCCTTTAAAGCCGACAGCAGCCATAAGGAACGCTGCGCTTACCTCATTGTCCCTGAAAACCGGAACAAGCCCGACGGTAAAACCATTAAACTGCCTTTTATCATCGTTGAAAGTAATAATCCTAATAAGCATAAGGACCCCGTACTCTATACCGCTGGCGGGCCAGGCGGAAGCTCATTGCATGGCGTAATGTTTATCCACCGGCGGCAATTTATGCAGGACAGGGATTACATCGCCTTTGAGCAGCGCGGCACCACTTACGCTTTACCAACGCTATCCTGCGACGGGATATCGGAAGCGATAAAGGAGGCCTATCGTAAAAACCTGCCGCTGGATAGCATAGTGCTGTCAGCGGTCAAAAAATGCCGGGAGGAACTCGCCGCATCGGGTGTGGACCTGGACGCTTATAATACCATTGAAAGCGCGGCAGATATCGAGGACCTGCGCCGTGCGCTGAATATCGACTCCATAAACCTCGTCGGTATATCTTACAGCGGCGGGCTGATGATGACCGTAATGCGCAATTTCCCGCAGCATATCCGCTCTGTCACACTGGATTCGCCGCTGCCGGGCTTTGTGAATTATGAGGAAGATGCGCTGTTCAATATTAACCAGGCGTTTGAGCGCATTTTCAGCAACTGCGACCGCGATTCGACCGACAAGAACCTGTACGGCCATATAAGAGAACGTTTCCGGCAATATTTTACATCGATAGGCAATAGGGTTTTTACACTTCGGTACCTGGAGAAAGGCACAAAAGACAGCATCACTATTAAATACCGCCGCAGCGAATTGCTTGATTTTTTGGTGGATATGCTGCAGGATAATAGTTCGCTAAAGAAGGTGCCCTATTTTATCAACCAGCTGATTGCCGGCAATCAAAAGCAATATATGACCGATTATTTCAACTGGACTTTTAGCGCGGGAAATACCAACACGCTGGGTATGCGTTTTTCGGTGTATTGCTCGGAGCAAATAGCCTATGCCGACCAGGCGCTGATTGATAAACAAAATGAAATATTCCCTTACCTGGCGGGGTATCGGTTTAACAATGTTGATCACCCGATATGCGACTGCTGGAATGTAAAACCGGTGGATAAAATTGCCAAAACGCCGGTTTACTCCAATATCCCGGTTTTGCTCAGCGCGGGCGATACCGATCCCTATTGTCCGTTTTACAATGATATCATCCATCATTTTATGCCCAACAGCCAGCGGCTGATGTTTATAAATAAAAGCCACGGCCCTTTGCTGAACACCGGCTACGGAGATGAAATTTTGGCCAAATTTTTGGCTGACCCGATGAAAAAAGTGGTAGCGAACGGTAAGGATGCGTATACGTATTAATTAGTGAGTTTTGAATTAGTGAATTTTGAATTAGTGAATTTTATTGTTTAGATGATGAAGACGATTATAACATTTTTACTTTCGATGGTCTGCGTTGCCGGCTTTGCGCAGCGGAAAGATAACCGGATAGTGATCGGTGCCGCTGATACGGTTTATTCGAATATATTGAAGGAGAAGCGGGTTATTTATGTTCACGTGCCTGATGGCGATAAAAACGAGCGTTTTCCGGTTTTGTACATCCTGGACGCGGAAAATCACTTTGAATCGGCCGTAGCCATTGTTGAACAAATTTCGGGAATCATACCAAATATGGTGATCGTGGGTATTACCAATACCAATCGTGAACGCGACCTCACGCCAACCCATGTTGAGCCGTATGTATTACTGAGTTCTAATGAATCGAAGCAATCAGGCGGCGGAGAAAATTTCATGGCTTTCATGGAAAAGGAATTGATACCTTATGTTGATGCACATTACCGCACGACTAACTACCGGGTTTTCAGCGGGCACTCATTGGGCGGCTTAGCAGTGATGAACGCCTTTTTTAATCATACCAACCTATTCAACGCCTACATTGCTATCGACCCGAGTATTTGGTGGGATCATGAACGATGGATAAAAAAGTATGAAGCTGAACTGTCGCAACGCGACTTTACTAATAAGGCTTTATTTGTTGCCATGGCCAATGACATGCCGGCGGGGATAGACACCATAGCCCTGATGAAAGATACGGCCACAATAGCCGCGGTAACCCACGCTGTATTTCCTTTTGTGCAAACACTGCGGAGCACCAATCCCAAAGGCTTGCGGTGGTCATCAAAATTTTACCCCAACGAGTGGCATGGCTCGGTGGAACTCAACGCCGAATATGACGCCTTACGGTATTTATTCAATTTCTACCATTTCGATATGGCCCGGCTAAGGGCAAACCCGGATTTAAATGCTGATTCGCTGTTAAACGCCCATTTTGAAACCGTATCTGCAATGATGGGCTTGAAGGTCCTGCCCGGCGAAAGTAATGTTAACGACCTGGGTTATTTCTTTATGGGCATCAATAAATTAGACAAAGCCTATGCACTTCTAAAACGGAATACCATCAATTATCCTCAAAGCTCCAACGCCTGGGATAGTCTTGGCGATTATTATGTGGCCGCGGGTAATAAACAAAAAGCAATCGAAGCTTTTAAAAAATCATTGAGTCTGCAGGAGACCACGGATACCAGGCAGAAACTGAATGAAGAACTCGCAAAAAAGTAAACGTTAAGCCGGTTCGCCATTGGCCAGGGCTTTATTTGCCCATTTTATAGCCAGCGCTTCCCGATATTTCGCGTATTTCGCTTTAAAGGTCATTTTCAGCACACTGTCCAGCCCGCCTTTTACAGCCAGGTTGTAAACGCTTGCTGCCTTGCGGCTGATGGATGCGTCCCAGGCTCTGAGACTTAATGAGTAACCGCCTTCAATATATTTCATCCAATGCCAGTAGCCAGTTGGCATAAAGAGGGTGTCGCCGTGTTCTAAAAAAAGTTCCATGCCTTCAATACCATTGAGAGATGGAAACTTTTGAATGTCGGGGTTTAATACATCATAGTCCTCCAGCGCATAGGTAGCGTTGGGGATACAATATAAACGCCGCTTCCATTTGTTTTCAAAAAGGATCACTTGCTTTTTACCGCCAAAATGCGTGTGGAAAATATGCGGAAGGTCAATATCATAATGTAAAAAGGTGACCGAGTTTGACCCTCCAAAAAACATCGATGGCATGCTTTCCAGGAATCCACCCATTAATTCCTTCGGAAAAGCAATATCATCCAGTAATTGCGGGGCATGCTTGAATATATTGAAAAAGAATATCCTCAACTCGGTCGGTTCGGACATGATCAGGTCGATATAGTCATCAAACGGCATTTCGGCGGCGGCTGAATTGATAGGTTTAGATGGATCGGCTTTTGAGTTATCGTATAAGGGGACCACTTTTTTTCCAACGGTCTGCTTCAAATATGCAGGCGTCCACTTATCTTTTGCAGGCCAGTTTTCAGTAATTCCTTTAATGATTAAAGGCCGGCGGGGAACTAAATAGCGCTTTTTAAAATCGGCTGGACTGATATTTTCGACAACGTCGACCGGAGTAAGAATAAAACTCATGTTTCAATTTCCCGGATCAACATAAGCTATCAATAAAACCTATAATACGGAAAGAAACAAATTAACTAATAAAAACTACGCGGTGTATTAATAAATTGTTAAAAATATAAACTATGCAGGTGCGCCGCCCTTCGGCACCTGCCCCCGCTTACCCCCTGTATAAAAAATAAAAAACCCGGCGCTTCCAGCAACCGGGCTTTTCCTTCTTAGGTAGATTAATTTTTTACGTTAGAAATCAGCAAATTTTAACTGCCAACTGCTCCCCAACAATGTTGGGGACTAACTGCCACTAATCAGTTCGGCATCATCACGGCATTCACTACATGGATCACACCGTTGCTTTGGTTTACATCAGAAATAGTGATCCAGGATTTACCGCCTTTTTCGTCAACCAGGTAGAGTTTTTTACCTTTTGCCATTACGGTTAATGCACCGCCCTGAACGGTAGTAAGGGTAGCTGAGCCATTGCCTGCTTTTACCTTGTCCCAAAGATCACTCGAACTTAACCGACCGGCAACAACGTGGTAGGTCAAAATTTTGGTTAAAGTTTCTTTGTTCTCAGGTTTTACCAGGTTGTCCACTGTGCCGGCGGGCAAAGCGTTAAACGCTTCGTTTGTTGGGGCGAACACGGTGAAAGGGCCTGCGCTTTCCAAAGTCTCCACCAAACCGGCTGCTTTTACCGCTGCAACAAGCGTGGTGTGGTCCTTTGAGTTTACGGCATTTTCAACAATGTTTTTGGTTGGGTACATGGCTGCGCCGCCAACCATCGGGTCACTTTGTGCGTTTGCTTTCGGCGCAATTGCGATAGCTGCTAAGGCAATGGCCGCGATAATCAATTTTTTCATAGGTTTTTATGTGCTATTTGTGAGAAGATACGGGACTTGCAAAAAGGCGGTTTTTCAGATCGGCAGAAATTTTATAAATAGACTGATTTACAGTAAGATAATCGACTAAAAAAATAAGGAAGATGCAATGTGGTCGGCGTATAGCTTGCCGGTTCGGGTAAGGAAAAGTGTGTTTTCTTTTTGTAATAACCACTCTTTTTCGAAGAATTCAAGTGTGGATTTATTGAGTTCGGCTGCCGATCCGGCTGCGATTTTTTCCAATTGCTTCAGGTCAAGGCCCCACATCGTTCTGAGTGAAGTCATGATATACTCGTTTAGCTGGTTGGTTTCAGATAACGTCTCGGTTTCGGCAGGTATTTCTGATTTTTCAAGCGCCGCGATATATTTCGGATTATTGGCTACGTTCCATTGCCGGGTGTCGCCATTGTAGGAATGTGCCGAAGGGCCGACGCCCAGGTATTTTACCCCTTTCCAATAGCTGGAGTTATGCCTTGAATAGCTTCCCGGTTTACAAAAGTTAGATATTTCGTAATGCTCAAAACCATGGGCCTGCATCGCATCCATCAGCAAAATAAACTGTTCGGCGCTTTGCTGCTCATCCATCGGCGGTTGTTTTTTTCTTTTGATGAAGGAAGCCAGGGCGGTGCGTGGCTCAACCGTCATGGAGTAGGAAGAAACATGAGGGATATCAAGCTCAAATATCTTATCGAGGTTAACTTTCCATTTTTGGTTGGTGAGTAGGGGATAGCCATAGATCAGGTCGGCAGTAATATTTTCAAACCCAATATCCTGCGCCCTTTTTACTGACGACTCAGCCTCCCGGCCTTTATGAACGCGGTTCATCCATAAAAGATCCTCGTCAAAAAAGGACTGGATGCCTATACTTAGGCGATTAACCCCGGTTTGCCGTAGCGCATGCAGCTTTTCTTTACTTAAATCATCAGGGTTGGCCTCCAAAGTAATTTCGGCATTTGCCGAAACGGTATGCATGCCGGTGATGGTATTGATAAGAAGATTTATTTCATCAGCGCTTAAAACGGAGGGCGTGCCGCCTCCAAAGTAAATCGTTTGGACGGTTTCGCCATTAAGATAATTTTTTTGAAGTTTAATTTCCTTAATGATTGCCTGCAGCAGATCGTCCTTATATTTTAAAGACGTGCTAAAGTGGAAATCGCAATAATGACAAGCCTGTTTGCAAAAAGGGATATGAATGTAGATGCCGGCCATTTTTTTGACTTTCCTAATTTTGTTATACCAGTGTTATTTCGGGACTTCGACCAATCGCATCAGTTTATTTGGCGTCAAATACCCGCTCCCGTAGCGTCCTTCAGTATATCAAGACCCTTCTGCCAGCGATAAAGGCCCGCACCGACAGCGGCTGCCACGATCAATTCAAATGCAGCTTTTTCGTCCCCGGTTTTTTCGACGACTTCTTTTACCTGTTCATCTGTAACCTTATAGGCCGCCTGGCCGATTTGCCGGGCCAGGTCGTCATAGGCAGCTTCTGGTATGGTAAGGCCACTGGTCGCCCGTTTTGCCATTGCCTGGCGAAGCGCAATATCCGTTATTCCAGGTCCTTCAAGAACGCGCTTGCGCAGTGCCTCGGCCAGCGCCCGATGGTCGGGGTGGCCTTGCAGTTTGCTTTTGCCAAATACATAACCTTTTTCCAGCATCCGGGGCGCCGAGCGGGAAAAATCGCTGTCTTCCGGAATAGCGAAATCGAGCGCATCAGCCAGGCGAACCGTAATACTAAACAGGGTGACAACTGCCGTGGCATCCTCAATCTCCCGCGGTGTTATCCCGTTACGAAGCAGCATAAGAACGTCTTCCCGCTTGAGTTCATCAGGTGTTTTAGCAAATATTTCGAGGAAAACCAGGATGGTTTCTAATCGCGATGGTAATTTTGCCTGCCGGAAATCGTCCAGCGCTGCGGTTATCATTGGTTTATCCAAAGCCAGCGAAGCAATTGCAGTATGAGCTTTGACGCAGAACGTGCATGAATTCCATTTGGCGGTCATGGCAGCAAAAAGTTCCCGCTCTCCAACGGACCAGTTGCTTTCTCCACGCATGGCAGCCTGTGTCCATGCGGACATCGGCTTTCCATAAAAATCCTGGTGGTACAGCACGATCCGGGCCGCGTCGGGCAGCCGCATTCCTGATACCATCGAAATAAACCTGATTAAAAGAGACTGGAAGAAACCATCTCCTTTTTCTACCCGGTGAAGACGCATATATTCATTTCTTTACTTAACACTCGTTTGCAAAGGTAAATTATCGATCAAAGGAAAAATTGTAAAAATCGGAAGTACTAATCTTTATAGAAAATCCTCCCAAACTCATTCTCGGATTTTGCAAATTTTAATGGAGAAAACCCGGTGAAGCGCCTGAAGTCTTTAATAAAATGAGCCTGGTCGTAAAAATAATCATATATGTTCTCTTTTTTGTCGTCTTTGAGGAAATCAAGCCCGCGGCGACTTGTCCATCGTTCATAAACTTGATTGAAGCGAATGATCGAGGATAGATTTTTCGCGCTTACGCCAACTTTCTCTATAAACTTTTCATGTAACCAGCGGCTGCTATAGCCCGTT
>DASRTD010000062.1:0-14658 GCA_035656115.1 Mucilaginibacter sp. | reverse complement strand
ATAAGAAATACGATTTGGAATAAATGGAAGAGAATAGTCGGAAAGACCGGAAGTCGGAAAGTCCGAAAGCTGGTCTAAAGTTTGACGTCCAAAATCCAAAGTCGAAAAAAGAAGAACATTCCGCAATCGACATTCCGCAATCCGAATTAAAAGAATCATCGATAACTAATCACAAAAATGGAAGTACACCACCACCCCGAAGTAGAAAAGAAAGGCTTTAAGGAATACATCCTGGAGGGCTTGATGATATTTTTAGCCGTAACCATGGGCTTTTTTGCGGAAGGCCTGCGCGAGCATATTACCGAAAATAGCCGCGCAAATGAATATGCAGCAACACTTTACAGCGACCTTAAAGAAGATACCGTCAGCCTCCGCAAGTTTTTAAAACGGGTTGATTTTGGCGCGGACAATGTGGACACGCTGATGCAGCTACTTTCGGCAAATGATCCGAAAGATGTGCCCCCTGGTAAATTGTACTGGTATGGTTTATTCGGAGGCATGCCGTTGGCATTTGCACCACATGACGCCACACTGCTCGAAATGAAAAGCTCCGGCTCGCTTCGATTCTTCACCAAACCAGCTATCAGGCGAATGGTGGCTGAATATGACCAGCGTTTGCAATTTTTTAAGTCGACGCTGGAGAATGACCAGGGAATTTATACCGAAGTAAGAAAGACAAGGGCTTTGTTGTTTAATTTTAAATATAATGATGCCGCAAACATGGTTACCCAACGAATCTACATTAAATACAACCGGGCTAGTATTGATTCGTTTATCCGTACAAACCCTCCGCTGCTTTCAACCGATAAGGTTGTTTTTAACCAATTGATTGAGCTGGTGCGCTCGCGGTTTTTGCGAAGCCAGGCACAATACGCCGATAGTTTAAGGCATCATGCCTTTGTATTGATAGGTGCGCTAAAAAATGAATATAAACTGGAGGACGAGTGAGGGAAGTCCGGAAACGAGACCGTGAGAAAAGTCCGAAAGACTGGAAGATGGAAAAGTCTGTAAGATGAAGCATACATGTGGTTGACATTTATAATATTCATTGCGCGTATGCTATCGCCTTCGGGCGGTTGAGCCTGCCAGTATCAACCCGATCCCACTCAGTCCAATCGGTACAAATAAATTCGTCCATTGAGATTCCTGGTCAGGAAGTGCAATCACGAGCGGGATATGCATCAGGCAAATAAATATAACGAACATCAAACTCACCATCAATGATGACAGCCGCACCTGCCGCTGTATCAGGATGCTGATACCCGCCGCCAAAAATCCGGCCATTACAAACCAGGCCCAAAACTCCTTCCAGGGAATCCACTTTGGTATAACCGAGATCACAAATGCCATTGACACGTAATGTAGTATCCCGAAAACAAACAGGGCCGCGCCAAAAGCGTATTCCCCGATCATAAAAAATAATTGCCCCCGCTGTTGCGTGCCCCGTGATTTTAAAATGAGCCCTGCCAGCATCAGCGCGCCGCCAAAAAACAATACGCATTCAGTAGCGGAGGTGCGTTCCCCGGGCATGTTTTCCCACCTGATCAGCAGGAGGATATGCCGTACAACAAAGAAAGCCAGGAAGATAAGCGCAGCCAGCAGTGCGCCGCCCAGCGCCTGTTTTTTTGCCAACATCAATACGCCGGCAATGATCAGCAGAACGCCGTTTATATACGCCGGGAGTGTGCTGCCTCCCATAAAAGTGGCCGGCACCGGGAAATCGAACAGGAAATGCCCGCTTGTTAAATGCATGGCGCCCATGCCCATAAGCGCTATGGCAAACATTGTTTTTCCGGTTTTTAAAATAAGGTCAGCTCTCATGTTATTTAAGATTGATAAATACAAAGCATTGCTCCGCGAAAAGATCAGAAAACAGGCATCCTATCGGGGAATAAAAAATTAATATTTCCGGGGCACCGGAAATAAAAACGATCAAATAAGGCCTTCGTAAATATACACAGCCACGAAGGGGGCTTCCATCGCTGTGCTAAACGCCCTGTGCTATAAAGGTAAAGATATTTATTAGACAAAAAAAAAGGCTTTTTGAGCTTTTCAACAAACTGAACTTGAGCTTTACAACAAAACGCCAAGCCCGCTAACGCTACATCTTTGTAACGTTAAATCATAACGAAAAATAACATGAAAAAAGTAGCACTAGTAACCGGCGCCTCAGCAGGCATAGGTAAGGCAACCGCGAAGTTGTTTTTACAGGATGGATATATTGTTTACGGCGCGGCCCGCAGGGTGGACAAGATGCAGGATATAGCATCTCTCGGCGCAAAATTGCTGAAAATGGATGTTTCTGACGAAGAATTAATGATTGAGGGAGTAAAAACTATCATCAAAAACGAAGGCCGGATAGATGTGTTGGTAAACAATGCCGGTTTCGGATCTTATGGTACCGTTGAAGATGTTACCATGGAAGATGCCCGTTACCAGCTGGATGTGAATCTGTTTGGCCTGGCCAGGCTAACGCAGCTGGTTTTACCATACATGCGGGAGCAGCATTTTGGTAAGATCGTTAATATCACATCCATCGGCGGTAAAATAGGAATGCCGCTTGGGGGGTGGTATCACGCCAGTAAATTTGCAGTTGAAGGTTTGAGTGACAGCTTGCGCTTAGAGGTAAAGTCATTTGGAATTGATGTTATAGTGATAGAGCCGGGCGGCATTAAAACTGAATGGACCGGCATTGCGACGGAAAGCATGAAACGTGTATCCGGCGATACAGCCTACAAGGGCCTGGTACAAAAAACCATACCGATGTTTGACGAAGCAGAAGAAAAAGGCTCGGATCCGGCTTTAATCGCGCGGCTGATAAAAAAAGCGGTCACTGCAAATAAGCCAAAGGCGAGGTATTCCGCAGGGTATATGGCCGCACCCATATTATTTGTCAAAAGGTGGCTGGGTGATGCTATATTTGATAAAATGATTGAAAGCCGGCTGAAATAATGGAAACCTGGGATTTTAGGGATGTAGACAGGATTATGTTCTCGTGCGAGTTTGACAGCAAGCGCGAAGGGGAACAATTTGTTCCTATGCATGTGCTGAGTTGCATCGTTTCGGGCAGCATGAAGGTGACGGTCGGCGGCGGCACGGGTACATTCAGCAGCGGCGATATTATCGCGGCACGGGCCAACCAGTTGGGAAAATTTGTAAAATATCCCGATGCCGAAACCGGCACTTTTAAAGCCATCACCTTGTCTTTCGATCCGGTTTTGCTCCGGGACTTTAGCGTAGAATATCAAATTACTGCCGACGAAGCCTACACGGGGCCGGATAACCAGGTATTATCGCCCAATGGCCTATTGCGGGATTTTTTCAAGTCGCTGCTGCCTTACTTCGACCCGGCAAACAAGCTGAGCGGCCCGCTAACCACATTGAAGGCAAAAGAGGCTTTGCTATTGCTGATGCGCATCAAACCTGATATGAAAAATATGTTGTTTGATTTCAGGCAGCCCGGAAAGATCAACCTGGAGGAGTTTATGCAGCGGAATTTTATGTTCAACGTACCCATTGGCCGTTTTGCCCAGCTTACAGGTCGCAGCCTGGCAGCTTTTAAAAGGGATTTTCAGCAGGTTTTTAAGCAATCGCCTGGAAAATGGCTGCAGCTGCGGAGGCTTCAGGAAGCGCATTACCTCATCAGCGAAAAGTCGCAAAGATCATCAGACATTTACCTCGACCTGGGTTTTGAGGACCTTTCGCATTTTTCGTTCGCTTTTAAAAAGGTTTACGGGGTGGCGCCGTCGATGGTGTAAAAAGAGCATCAGAATGTAGAGACGCAAAATATTGCGTCTCGGACCCCGTGGGAGGATGGAATACCCTGATCATTTCGTTTCGAGACGCAAAATATCGCGTCTCTACCTTTATGCCACCAGTTGATCAAACAATTTTTCGAGTGTTTCTGCCGCATCATCGCAAAAACCAGGGTGTACTTTTGAAGTTTGCAATATGGTGCTCCGTGCGGCGGTAAGCCATCGGAAGCGCGAAGCCATGTCCAGCCTACCTATTGGGCCGGCATCTTTTTCGCCCAGGCAAATGCGTTCAAAGGCACAAACATGTTCCTTTATTTCTATAAGGTCCAGGTCTTTCGAAAAAGCGTTTATCCGTTCTTCGTTCAGTATATATTTTGCTTGCAGAAACTTTAATTTGGCGCAATAAACGATCACCCCGATATTCAGGAATTCCTCGCGCTCCACCCGGGGCACTGCGCGGATAACGGCATATTCAAATAAGTGTTTCCGCTGCATTTTGAGCTTCTTTTACAAATATTTCGGAATGGGCTATCCGGGTTAATAAAAATTCCGCATAAGCATCACGATATTCCTCCGGCGAACTGAATGGCCCATCGCTAAGCCACTCGGCAGGAATTAAATTGACAATGGAACGAATGCGATCTTCTTTCAAAATCTCACTTAATTCCATATCCGCCAGTTCCAGCATCGATGCACGGGGCAATAACACATGGTTCTTTATCTGTTCAAAGGGCCTCATCGCCTGTGCGTGCCAGTTATCCCATGAATGGTGAAAATACAACGAGGCTCCGTGGTCGATCAGCCAAAGTTCCTTATGCCAGGTAAGCATGTTTGTGTTACGGGCGGTGCGGTCTACATTCATAAGCAAACAGTCGAGCCAAACGATCTTCGAGGCCAGCAACGGATCGACGGTGGTAATGACAGGATCGAAAGTGATGGCGCCCGAAAGGTAGTGCAGGGCCAGGTTTAGTCCTACGCTGGCTTTCAAAAGGTCCTGAATTTCTTCGTCTGGCTCCGTGCGCCCGAAGGCCTCGTCAAGATTGGCGAAAACAATTTCGGGCACTTTCAGCCCGATTTCGCGCGCGATTTCGCCGCCGATCAGCTCGGCTATCAATGCTTTTGCCCCCTGGCCGGCTCCCTGAAATTTCAGCACGTATAAAAAGCCGTCATCCGCCTCGGCGATAGCCGGCAATGAGCCGCCCTCGCGCAGTGGCGTGACATACCGCGTAACGTTAACGGTGCGGATTTGAAGCGGGGTAAAATTCATCGATGGCGGTGGCAGAAATTTAATCGCGGTAAATTTAAATATTAAGTTGGTTTTCATTACGTTGATATGTTATTAAGTATTACATCGGCGATTGGTCAACTTATATTATTTTAACATCGATTTTTATACCGGCCGGTGATATTAAATAATAACCTATCTGTGGTTGTTTATATCGACAATTAAGTAGTTGGTATACCTAATAATGTAGTTGGTATAATTTAAGACAGGTTTATCAGTCGAATATTTAACAGGTAAATTATTGTTGTTATATTGTCAGCGTTTAATTTATAAGAAATTTTATCGAAGAAATCTACCTTAACTGTTAATGAGGCTTTTAATTGGATGCTTGCTTTCAGCGTTCCTGGCGTGTTTTTTTTCGCTATCACATGCCCAGGTAGCCCCGTCAGCTCTGGCAGGTAAAATAATGACCGAAAATGGCTCGCCTGCCGATGCCTCAACCATCGTATTGTTAAAATCCAGGGACTCGTCGATTGTTAGCACCGTTGTTGCCGGTAACAATGGGGCGTTTCATTTCAGCGGCCTGCAGCCGGATAGCTACCTTTTGCTGATCAGTAAAGCCGGCTATCAAAAAATGTATGCCGGCCCCTATTTCACTAAATCCGGCCAAACGTTTACCGCACCTTATATCATATTAAAACAACTCATACAATCTTTAAACGAGGTTTCGATAACAAGTACCCGGCCGGACATTGAGGCCCAGCCGGGTAAGCTGATCATCAATGTCCAGAATAATTTACTTGCCCAGGGAAATTCTGCATTTGATATTTTGCGGCAATCGCCAGGTGTGCGGGTCGATAACAGCAATAATATCAGCATTATTGGCCGGCAAAATGCACTGATCACGATTGACGGCAAACCTACAAACCTTTCGGGTGAGGACCTGGCAGGTGTTTTGCGCAGCATGCAATCCAATACGATAGACCGGATTGAACTGATTACTAGCGGAACAGGCAAGTACGATGCATCCAGCGGGGGCATCATCAATATTGTAATGAAAAAGGGAAAGAATACAGGGTTCAACGCAACGATAACCGGCACCGCTGGTTACGGCAAATATTATAAAAGTAATGCCGGTATAGTTTTTAACGACCGGACCGAAAAGGTAAATATTTTTGGCACCTATAATTTTATCGACAATAAAACTTTTCATGATTTTACGACTGATCGAAAAATTAACTTCGATGACACTTTAAGCGATTATCATACCGAATACAACAGTATACAACGAAGCCAGGTACACACGTTCGGCATTGGCACAGACTTTTATCTGTCATCAACCCAAACCATCGGTTTTTTTGTAAATGGCTCGATAAGTGATGATGATATTACCAAAGACAACGACCTGACAATTTATGAACAGTCTCTTTTTGATACGACTGTTACGGCAAATTCAAGCCTGAAAAGGCACGTAAGCAGGATAAATTACAACTTAAATTATACCGGTAAATTGAGCGACGCCGGCGCAACCTTAACAGCCGATTTTGACTATACCACGTATAACCGATCGTCAGCTGAATATATCACCAATCGATTTTATAACGAATCGGGAACTTTGGAGGGAGATTCATTATTACAAAACCTGTCGCCCTCAGCTATTCATATCTGGCTTTCAAGGGTTGATTTCTCGGGTCCGCTATCAAAAACCTCGAAACTGGAGGCCGGCATAAAATTCAGTGATGCGATCAGCAATAACGACCTTATTTTCGGCCCTTTTGTGAACGGCCAATATACCAGCGACCGTAATTTTAGCGATCATTTCAGGTACGATGAAAACATCAACGCCGCTTATGTGAATTATGTCGGGAAGTTTGGCAAATGGGATTTGACGACCAGCCTTCGCGCCGAGCAAACCATAGCAAAAGGGACATCTGATTTGGAAGGCCGGGTGGTGAACGACAATTATGCCGACTTGTTTCCACAGGCGCTGCTCAGTTATAAGGCAGGCGATAAAAACGAATGGAGCTTAAGTTATAACCGGGGAATAAAGCGGCCGGCCTACGAGGACCTGAACCCGTTTTTGTATTACGTGGACCTGTATGATTACCGGGCCGGTAATCCGGGCCTAAAACCCGAATATTCTAATACGATAGAGTTTTCCTATAATTACAACAAATCTCTAATCACTACGCTATACGCAAACACTCTTAATAATGCTTATGAATTTCCCTTTTATGAGCAAAACGACACAACAAAAATAAATGTAACTACGCAAAAAAATCTTGGTAAAATTTACACTTATGGCATAAGATTTAATGCGCCGGTAGTTTTTACGAACTGGTGGAATGCGAATTTTAATATTGACGCTTCCTACCAACGCTATGTTGCCTTTCCGGAAAATGGAAACCTAAATAAAGGTACCCAGGATATTATCTTTAATAGCGCTCAATATTTCAACTTAGGCGACAATTTCCTTGCCGAAGTTTCCGGAAGGTATGAAACGCCCAGTTTTTATGGGATCAATCAATTTAAAGCCTACTATACGATGGATGCAGCTGTCAGCAAACAGTTATTTGAAAAGAGAGGTAACATTAAATTAGGGCTTACCGATATTTTTAATACGTTACGCGACAGGGGCTTCACTAACTACGAGAATCTGAATATTACGACGATTGACAAAAAAGAAACTCAGATTGCAACACTAACTTTTACTTACCGCTTTGGAAAAGCCTCGATAAGAGCGGCTCATCATACGGGTAACGAGGAGGAGCAAAACCGGGCTGCCGGGGGCAATCAGAATTAAGGTCGCTCAATGTGTTTTTGCCTTTTTTCTGCTTTTTTCAGTTTCAAACCCGCGGCAAAACCGAAAACGTATTACATTGATAATCAAAACATTGTATGTTTTTGACAGAACTGTATAAGTTTTCCGTTGTGTTTAATCCATTTATTTTCAGGTAGTTGACTGTACCAGGTGTACCAGGTGTTCCAGGTGTATTCACCTGTGCCGGGTGGTTCAGGTGTACCAGGCGCCGATTACCCCGTATGCCCGTTCATCATGCTAAAAAAGATAATACCCAGCACCAACAAACTGATACCCAAATACAGGTAATCTTTTTCCAACACAAAGCCGATCGCCGAAAACACTATTCTCAAAATTGGCGTCGCAATCAATAATGCGATACCAAGCTGTATCATGGCCTGGCCCTTGAGCGCCAGTATGCCGTGAAAGATGCCCGATGGGCGTTGAATGAAGTCAGGAATCCCCTTAAACGAGCGATAATCGGAAATGCTTTGCCCATGGCGGTAAATGAAAAATATGCCGCCAATGAAGACAACGCTGATTGACACGATGGTTCCTGCCCTCAGCACGTGGCTAAGGAGGAGCTGCATGTCTTTGTCTTTGAATATTTTCATATTTTGGTCGATAGACCATGGACCATAGTCCATAATCTTAGTTTAAATTTGTTTTGCCATGGTCCATGGTCCATGGACCATCGACTCCCCATCAAATACTCCCATTAATACCGTGATAAATCATTTGTATTGCCAATACTGTGATAACGAGCGCAAAAATATACCTGAGCCATTTTGACGAGGTGGATTGCACCAATATTTTCGAGCCTGTGTAAGCGCCGGCCAGCACACCGATCACTACCGGCATGGATACGCCGGGGTTGATATATCCCCGCTGCAGGTAAACCACGGCGCTCGCGGAAGCCGTAACACCGATCATGAAATTGCTGGTCGTTGTCGACACCTTAAAAGGGATGCGCATGATATTATCCATCGCAATTACTTTTAAAGCCCCTGAGCCGATGCCCAGCAGACCGGAAATAATGCCGGCGAATATCATCATCACAAAACCGCCGCCGACCCTGGTAACGCTATAATCGATCGTACCGCCGTTACCGGGGTAACTGCCGTTTAGTTTTAGTTTTTCCGCCAGGTAACTTTTCTTTTGGTTGACGTCCTGTATCTTTTTTTGCAGCGACATGATTGCCGAACCAATAAGGATCAACCCAAAAAGTATGGCAATATAATTTGTTGGGATATAGATTGCCACAATCGCGCCGCACATGGCGCCGGCAGTAGTGGCAATCTCCAAAAACATGCCGAGCCTCATATTGGTGATACCCTCTTTTACGAATGCCGCGGCAGAACCTGAAGAAGTAGCTATAACGGATACGAGCGAGGCCCCTATCGCGTAATGAATATCGACATTAAGCAACAGCGTAAGCAGCGGTATGATGATGAAGCCCCCGCCGAGCCCTGTTAAGGAGCCCAATAAACCAGCTGCAACCGAGCCGATCAATACAATAAGGGTAAATATTAGCGTAGTCAATGTTGCGCTCCCGGGCCTTTGCCGCAAAGCTAACAATAACTTTTTTTAAGCACATAGTTTAATGTTTGTCTATGGATTTAGTTGGTTTTTTGAAGAGATAAACGTGCGGCCGGGCCGGCCTTTTTGCGCTCCCCAATTCGTACATTTGCGGCGGATATGAGTTATTCCAGCTTAAAAGCCTGTCTCGACGATCTTGAAAAACATGGTCATTTAATCCGCATTAAGGACGAGGTCGACCCTTACCTTCAAATGGCTGCAATTCACCTGCGGGTATTTGAGCACAAGGGGCCTGCTATCCTGTTCGAAAACGTGAAAGGAAGTAAATTCCCGGCGGTATCAAACCTTTTCGGAACGCTGGAGCGATCGAAGTTCATTTTCAGGGATACGCTCGATAAGGTTAAGGTGCTGGTCGACCTGAAATCCGATCCGCTGAAAGCTATAAAGCATCCATTTAAATATGCCAATGTTGGTTTAACTGCATTATCGGCCCTGCCAAAAAAGGTTGGAAAAAATGTACTCGCTAGTTTTGGCAAATGCAACATTAGCGATTTGCCCCAAATTGTAAACTGGCCCAAAGATGGCGGCCCGTTTGTTACCATGCCCCAGGTTTATACCGAAGACGTGGATAAGCCCGGCATCATGAATGCCAATTTAGGAATGTATCGTATTCAACTGGCCGGCAACGATTATGTCTTGAATGACGAGATCGGTTTGCATTACCAGTTGCATCGCGGTATCGGCGTTCACCAAACCAAGGCTAACGCAAAATGGTTGCCGCTTAAGGTAAGCGTATTTGTTGGCGGGCCGCCGTCGCACCCGGTTGCCGCGGTGATGCCTTTGCCGGAAGGATTATCTGAAATGACCTTTGCCGGGGCGCTGGGTAGGCGCCGTTTCCGGTATTTTTATGATGACGAAGGCTTTTGTATTTCGGCGGATGCTGATTTTGTGATGACCGGTACAGTGATGCCGCATGATAATAAGCCCGAAGGCCCCTTCGGCGATCATTTGGGGTATTACAGCCTGAGGCATCTCTTCCCGTTGATGAAGGTGCACAACGTCTATCACAAAAAAGATGCGATTTGGTCATTCACCGTGGTGGGACGGCCACCGCAGGAGGACACCAGTTTCGGGGCTTTGATCCACGAGATCACCGGGTCGGCCATTTCAGAAGAGATACCGGGTTTGCATGCCGTAAATGCTGTTGATGCGGCTGGCGTACACCCCCTTTTGTTCGCGATTGGCAGCGAACGGTACACGCCTTATAGCAATGAACGCAAACCACAGGAGATTTTGACCATCGCCAATCATATTTTGGGCACCGGGCAACTAAGCCTGGCCAAATACCTGTTTATCGCAGCAAAAGAAGATGATCCATCATTAAGTGTGAGCGATATCGGCGGATTTTTGAAGCACATCCTGCAAAGAGTTGACCTAACCCGTGACCTGCATTTCTACACCAACACCACAATCGATACACTTGATTACAGCGGCAGCGGCTTAAATTCGGGTAGTAAAGTAGCAGTGGCAGTGGCAGGACCAGTTATAAGGGAATTATGGTCAGAATTGCCGGCGGGATTTGAACTGCCGCGCCCGTTTGAGAAATATCAAATGGTGATGCCGGGTATATTGGCTGTGGAAGTGCCTAAACAGGTGCGGTACAGCGATTCGCCCATTATTTTTGAGATTTTGGAAGAGCATCTGAAAGATGCCAATCTCGACGGCCTTCCGCTCATTGTTTTATGCGATGACGCCGCCTTCACCGCTCAAAACTTAAATAATTTTGTTTGGGTTACGTTCACCCGGAGCAACCCGGCAAATGATATATATGGTATAAACAGTTTTATCGAAAATAAACATTGGGGTTGTAAAGGGCCGCTCATTATTGATGCGAGGATAAAACCGCACCATGCGCCTGTGCTGGAGAAAGATGCGGCGGTTGAGAAAATGGTGGATAAGATGGGGGCGAAAGGCGGCGTTTTGCATGGACTAATATGATGCACAATTTATATGAACAAAATTCTGCTTTTAGTGATATGTTGCTTGCTGATCGTTAAACATGGTCGCGCCCAGCAAAAACCGCCAAATGTTTACGCAACGGTTTATATCGATAATACTACTTTAATGAACCAGCGGGAAGTAACTGTTAAAGAATGGATGGGCTTTATTGTAAATAATAATTTTGACGCATCGCTTTTTCCGGATAGTACCTGCATCACCACTTCAGCCAAACTTATTTTTAATGACCTAAGGCGAGAAAAAGACTTTGATTACCTGCAGATCACTGCTGAGGGCGTTTGGAAAGAATCGGGACCGAAAGGGGTGAAGCCGGCCGGCAAATTCAAAATGCTCGTTGATGCCGATACCAACTATTTTTCGCTGGATATACCCATTACCGGCATTACTTATCAGCAAGCTCAAAAATTTTGTAAATGGAAGGAAGAAAGGATCGATCAGTATAAAAAGGTTAAGGTAACGGTAAGCCTGCCATCTGTTGAGATTTATAAAAGGGTGATCCCCAATATAGATACGCTGAGTAAAAACGGTGAATGCCTGATGCTATATTGCAGCACCGCAAAATGTAAAACCGGGGAAACAAATAAAATGAGTCGGTCGCAAGGGAAAGCGCTTGAGCATGTTAACAGTTATTTTGCGACGAGCCTGGGCTTGTACAATATAGAAGGAAACGCCGCGGAAATGACCAGTACCGAAGGTATAGCAATGGGTGGCTCATTCCGGCAAACCGCAAGGGAATCGTATAACGACAAAGATCAAAAATATACCAAGGCCGGGGACTGGCTTGGTTTCAGGTTTATTGTGACAGCAAAATGAAGAGTTTTATAAAGATATTAGCGGTAGTCTCCATTGCATTGGCAATTTCTTGTTCAAAAAAGCAGCACATACCGCCTTATTCCATATCGAAAGTTTTTAAAACGGATTCATTAACTACGGTTGATGTGCGTATTGCCCAACGCATGCCGGCAGCGCAATTGGTGCTTATTGCCGGAAAAATAAAAATCGACAGCGTTAAAATAACCAACCTGGCCATCCACTACCTTCTGCCCGGCAACACGGATGTAAGCGCCGGCGATCACAGTTTTTATGCTGCAATAAGATACCTAAAAGATAATGAGGTCAAACAAACTGATACTGTAAAAGATAATGACGGCAATACTGTGCGGTTGAATATTTTCGGTTTGGATAGCGCTAAAGCCCAGGCGCTGCTGGCCCTGCAACCTGATGTGATCGTTGGTAAAAACATACTTGGCAAGTTTGTAGACGACTATGCCAAAACCCTCATAATTCCATTCAAAGACCCAACTGACAAGAAAGACGAGATTTTTGTGATTGAACTGAATGCAATGGGAAACATCGTTTCATCCACCGTTCCGCAAAAAGACGTCGAGGACGGCGTTGAAAAATGGAAGGTTGATAAAAACGGCGATTACATTACCATAAAAGACAGTGTGCTTGCACAATATGGTTCGGATGGACTGGGGTTGCCGTTTAATAGTATAAAATCGGGGAAATGAGTTAGATAAAAAAATAACGTTCTTTTATTATTTACCCCTTGTCTGTGTCCTCACAGACAACCGACGGACGGGTAACAGATTTTCAATGAGAAAAAAAGTTGTCTATGGGGACACAGACAACGGGGTGGGGCGAGAGATAGGCGATTATCCACCAACAGTCCCCCCTTTAGGGGGTTTTCAACTCATCCAGCACCCTAAACACCTTCTCCCTCACCGCCCTGCTCGATCCGTTAAAATTATTCACCATAATGCTGAAGCAAAGTTCGCGTCCGTCATGAGTTTGATAACCAGCATAGGTCAGCACATTTAATATGCTGCCGCTTTTCATTTTCATATTGTTGTAAGTGGGTAAGCTTTCATAAAAATCAGGAAACCAGTCGGCTGATTTTGCTGATTGCAGGATGGTGGCCATCGTCAAAGTAGTAACCCGGTCGCCGGGAGATAGGCCACTGCCGTCTACAATGTTTAATGAATGCGGGTCGATGCCGCGCGCTTTCCAGAAGTTTTGTTCAACTTCAACGCCATTGTCTGTAGAAGGCAATTTACCCGCTTTCCAGGCAATGGTTTTTAACAATTGTTCGGCATAAAGGTTAATGCTTTTTTGGTTGAGCCAGTAAATGATCTGGCTTAGTTTGGGTGACAGGATGGTGGTCAAATTGGTGGCGATGGCCGGCGTTGGCTGCCCTTTAGCCGTTAAAGTGCCCGTCGATTCAGGATCATTCGCAATCGCAATCCCTAAACGCTTTAAGGTGTCCTCCAGGCGGAAGGCAGCATCAAAGGCCGGGTCGGGAAGCGCGACGGATATTGCTTTTTTTGATTGATCTTCCGCATAGGTCCCACGTAAATACATCAGCTTACTGTTTACCGGCAAAAAAGCATAGGCCTCGTCGCCTGATCCGGAGGGAGAATTGACCAGTTCGCTCTTAAAATCCAGGTAAGGCATTGCCGGTACGGTGCGCGCAATACTGATGGGGCTGTCGACGCGGCCGGTGCGCAGCTTAATATCAAACTGGTTCTCGCGCCAGCAAAGCCCTGAGGTGCCTGCGCCGTAATAATTGCCAACATCCATCCAAATCCATCCGGGTGGGATGGATTGCGTGCCAAAAGCACTGTCGTCGCCAATAATGCGCCCGTTTATTTTTTTGATTCCGGCTTTTTGCAGGGCATCCGCCATCAGGCTTAAAATGTGGCCTTCGTGGGTGCTTTCATACCGCCAGCTGCCCAGCGTAGGGTCACCGGCGCCTTTGATGATTACATCGCCGTTAAGTGTGCCATCGGAACTTATCGAACCCGAGTAGCCAAATTGCGTTTGGTATTGAAAATCTTTGCCAAGCAAATTGAATGCGGTAATAGTAGTAACCGTTTTTAGGGTCGATGCGGTCGCCAGTCCCATATTGGGATTGGCGGCAAATACGGTTTCGCCAGTTTTGGCATCGAGTACGGTCAAGGAAACTGAAGCGTACCGGCACTGGTTATCGGCCTGCAAACGGTTAAATGCAGCCTGCAAATGTTCCTGTAAAGGCTGTGCAAAAGTATTTCCGGTTATAAAAAGCAGACTAACTACCCACGTCTGTTTGATGTTCATTTGTTGAATTACGTTGGGATATAAAATAGATCGGTATGCCGATCAATACAATTATCAAACCGGGCCAGGTAAACTGTGGTTTGTAAATAATAAGCAAAATGCAAAAGGCAATGCCCATTATCATGTAAATCGCCGGCAAAAAGGGATAGCCGAACGCTTTATAGGGTCGCTCTGCATCCGGACTCCGCTTACGGAGAATGAAGATACCAAGAATGGTAAGT
>DASRTD010000061.1:0-16055 GCA_035656115.1 Mucilaginibacter sp. | reverse complement strand
CCGATATAGTAGGTTTGTTTAAGATATAAACTGGTGCCGCTCCAATTTTCATAAGTGTTTGGTAAACGCACCAGTTCGGTGGTTTTATCGAGCGAACCGACTTTGAAAATGGAATCATTTAATATCGAACCCGTGATCGGCGCCTTCAGGTTATTGTAAATAATGTTACCAAGCAGGTTATACCGTTTATTTTTCGACTCGTACCAGGTAAAACCGGCTATATTTACGTTGCTGACATTTTGCCCGAGCACGCTATTGCTGCTGTAAAACCCCTGGGACCCCAGGAAATTTAAGTTAAAGCCTATATTAACCCTTGGATTAACGTTTCGTGCATAAGTAGCCTTAAAAAGTTGCTCGGCATGCCCGCCCAATACAAAATACAGATCGGAAAAAGGCACGCGGGCACGATAATAGTTCACATCCCCTGGGTTCATCCAATAGGCATCCAGCTCGTGTTGGCCGGGATCAAAGCCAATAGTTCGGGACGGGTCAAACAAAAGACTTCGTTCCGGCAAACCCGTATTTCCAAGATATATTTTCGGATCGCGCGGCTGCAGCAGCGGGTTATAATTTTCAAAGTTGGTAAGGCCTGTGTCCAAAGGCAGCAGGCGCGTACTATCTTTTAATAAACGTTCGTTGGTTACGCGGATAAATTTGGAGCTAAAAACCACAGTATCCTTCTTGTGCTCAATCTTTTTCCGCAGCGAATCCAGCTGGGCATCGGCGCTTATCGGCTTAACAACAGCCGTATCGTTATAATTGTGTTTGCCGGGCTGCTGGCCAGGGTAGTTCGGATTTGGATTGTTGGGATTGTTAGGATAGTTGGGCACCTGCGCGAACGCAGTATGCGCCACCACACACAGCAACAGCAAAAGAAAATATTTCAATTTGTCGCGCATTACTTCCCTGCTATCAGCTCCTTTAGTATCAATGTCATTTTTGGTTCAGCCTCATGCGCCACTTTCAGTATCTCCTCCAGCGAAACGGGCTGAAGCACGTCGTTAAAACCCTCGTCAGTCAACACCGAAATAGCGAAAACAGGTAAACCCATATGGTTGGCTACTATCACTTCGGGCACGGTGCTCATACCAACGGCATCTCCGCCTATCACCCTCAAAAATTTGTATTCGGCCTTCGTTTCCAGGTTTGGGCCGGTTACAGCAACATAAACTCCCTTATGGCAGGTAATATTGTTGGCCCCGGCAATCTTTATCGCTTTATCGATCAGGTCGCGCCGGTAAGGCTGGCTCATATCGGGGAACCGGGGGCCAAGCTCATCCTCATTTCGGCCCAGTAAAGGATTATCGGCCTGTAAATTGATATGGTCTTCGATCACCATCAGCGCGCCTTTTTTAAACTCCGGATTCAACGAGCCGCTGGCGTTGGATACATACAGCGTTTTTATGCCCAGCATCTTCATCACCCGCACGGGGAAGGTGATCTGCTTCATGGTGTAGCCTTCGTAGTAGTGCAGGCGCCCCTGCATGGCAACCACCTTAACACCGGCCAGTTTGCCAAAGATCAGTTTACCGGAATGAAATTCAACGGTGGAGATGGGAAAATCAGGGATATTGGCGTACATCAGCTGCTTTTCAACTTCGATCTCGTTTACCAAACCACCAAGGCCGGTGCCTAAAATGATGCCTGCCTCCGGCTTAAAATCGCCGATGCGGTTTTTAATGTATGCGGTTGTGTGTAGTATACTCTCTAACATAGTCGATGATCAGCTGGTCAAATTCCTCCCCGCTCTCGCCCCAAAATGCAATCTTTATCGGCAGCACAAAAACCGGCACGTCGTCCCCGCCCGGTAATGCGTGTTTAAACCATGATTGCTCTAAACGCTGCGCATCCTTTTCTGTTGTGATGACCAGTTTCTTTTGTGCTTTGCAGGCCGAAAACTCAGCGGCAAGTTTAGCAATATTTTTTGGGGTAAAGGGGTGATGGTCGGGATAATTATGGTGGATAATACTTGACGTATAGCCGCTCAAATGCTGCAAAAGCGGTTTTGGATTTGCTATGCCTGTCAGCAAAAAAACTGTCATTTCATTATCCACGCACCAGTGGGTAATTTCGCCGCTCATTGTAATTAAATGCTGATAGGCGATGTGTGAATAAAAAACCTTCTGGTAGGGCAAGGGTTCTATTCGCTGCACGGCTGCACTTTTCTCGTCATCGCTTAACGTACCGGGGCATTTGGTCACCACAATTATTTGCGCCCGCCAGCGGCCGCTAAAGGGCTCGCGCAGGTTACCGGCCGGTAAAAGCAAGTGTGGTTCGAAAAGCCGGTTGTAATCGAATAATAATATACTAAAACCGGGGGTAACCGCCCGGTGCTGGTAGGCATCGTCTAACAGGATGACATCATGATCAGGAAGTAGTTTTTTTATACCGTCTACCCTTTTTTCGCACACAGCAACGGTTATATCCGGGAATTTGACTTTGAATTGCGCGGGTTCGTCGCCAAGGTTAGTGGCAGTAGCAGTGGCAGTTAGGTAGCCTTTGGTTTTACGGCCGTACCCCCGGCTTAGGGTAGCGAGCTTATAATCGTTCTTAAGCAAACGGATAAGGTATTCTGTCATCGGGCTTTTGCCTGCACCGCCGACATCAAGGTTGCCTACCGAGATAACCGGCTTATCAAATGATTTGCTTTTGAACAGGCCCGCGTCATAGCAAAAGTTGCGGAAAATTACCGCAAGGCCGTATAGCAAGGAGAATGGGATTAAAAGCCAGCGCAGGTATTTCATTTAAGCGGTAAAGATAGGGTTATGGGTTGAAAAGGTTAGAATGCGTGTAAAAGTTGCGTTAAATTGCTATTGATACCCCTTCGCCTGTAAATTGAACAACTCCGCATAACGGCCATTTTTCGCCAACAATTCTTTATGAGTACCAACTTCCAGAATTTCCCCTTTATTCAGCACCAGTATCCGGTCCGCCAAGCGTGCTGTTGAAAAACGGTGCGAGATCAATACAGCTGATTTCCCTTTGGTGAGCTCAGCAAAACGCTGAAAAACTTCATATTCTGCACGGGCATCCAGCGCAGCTGTAGGTTCGTCCAGTATCAGCACCTGCGCATCTTTCATATAGGCGCGTGCAAGGGCCACTTTTTGCCATTCGCCGCCTGATAGTTCTACGCCTTCGTTAAAACGCCGGCCAAGCCATTGCTGGTAACGATCGGGGAATTTCTCGGCCAAAACGTCGGCCAGGCTGTTGCGGGCTGCCTCCCTGATCAATTCTTCATTATCTTTCTCATTAATATTTCCTACGGCGATATTTTGCGATAAGGTCATCTGGTAACGCAGATAATCCTGGAAAATGATGCCCAGGTTTAGCCTTAACTCTTCAATGGCATATTCTTTCAGATCAATACCGTCCAGTAAAATCCTGCCTTCAGTCGGATCGTACAATCTCGCCAATAACTTAACCAGGGTGGTTTTCCCAGCGCCGTTTTCGCCCACCAAAGCAAGTTTTTCGCCGGGCGCAAGCGTGAAATTCAGGTGCCGGTTGGCCCAACTGTCTGATCCGTGATATTGAAAGCCGACGTTCTCAAAAGTAAATCCTTGTTTTATCGGTTTCGGAAAAGGCAATGGTTTGGCGGCCAGGCTGATCTTAGGTTTGATCTCAAAAAACTCCAGGAAATCATTTAAGTAGATGGCCCCCTGTGATACCGTGGTGAAACGGGTCAGCATACTTTCCATGAGGGTGCTTAATTGGCGGAATGAGCCTGCCAGGAAGGTAAGGGTACCAACGGTGATCACGCCGTTAATTGTTTGATAGATGATGTATCCATAGGCGACATAATAGCCGATACTGCCCAGTACGGAAAAGAAAGTCCCCCATGAGGAGCGCTTTACCGCAAGTTTGCTGTTATCGGTGTAAAATTTATCCGAAAGCGTTTTAAAGCGGTTGATGACAAAATCAGACAGGCTAAATATCTTGATCTCTTTGGCCGTTTCGTCGCTGGCGCCAAGGTAGCGGAGATAGTCCAGTTCGCGCCGCTCAGGCGTCTGGCTACGTGTTAAGGCGTAGTTCTGGCTATTAAAGTAAGATTCGCCCAAAAACGAAGGTATGATCGCAATCAGTAAAAGCAGGATGAGCCAGGGATTAAAAACGATCAGCCCGGCCACGAGGAAGGCCATCGAAATGACGTCCTGCACCTGGCTCATCACTTGCGACAGCATGATGGTGCGCCCAAGGGTTTGCTGCCGCGCGCGCTCCAGTTTATCGTAAAAAACAGAATCTTCAAACTGGTCGAGGTCGAGCGTGGCGGCATGCCGCATGATCTGCATGGAGGTAAAGTTGGAAAACTGGTCGCCCAGCAAGCTATCTACCAGGTTGATCATGCGGTTTAAGCCATCGGTCAGTATGGCCAGCGCAAACTCAATGATCACCAGTTCCCATAAATGTCGCTGATTCCCACCGGCGTGGTGATCATGCAAATGCACCACCTGGTCGATGATCAACTTACCCACGTACAACAATGCCACCGGCATGGCTGAGCGAACGATGCGAAGACCAAAACTGGTAAGCGTTTTACCCGGGCTGCTTCTCCAGACCAGCTTAAAAAATTCGGGCAGGTTTTTTAACGAGGAAAGGCGCTGTTTAAATGATAACTCGTTGTTATTGATCCGGTTTGTTTTGGCCATTTGTTATTCCGTCCGTTTCGGGTAAAACGCAAATCTAAAACTAATTACAAATGGTGACTGACACTGGACGGTAAAATTGGCGTTGATGAAGCTGCGTTAAGTAATTTTGCTGCCTGTCGGCGGGAGACGCAAAATATTGCGTCTCTACTTCAATATTTCCGCCATGGGCAACAGCTTTTCATCGATCTGCCCGTTTACCAGCGAAACATAGTAAGTATTGTCTTTATCATCCACAGACACTGACCTGACGTATTTTTCATTCTCAAAAACAATTCCCGCTTTGTCATCAATGGCGTAGCCCGGGTTTAGTTTGCCTTTTACAATATTTTCAAAATATAGCGGCCGGCGGAGCGGCTCGCTGTGGTAATGCGGGCAATGGCTGGTGGGGATAAAGCCCAGGCCCTGGACAATGGATAGATCTTTTGGTCTTGAGTCCGTCGTTCCGCCCTGGAACCAGCACAATGAGCCGGCACTGCCGCCGGCCAGTACGATGCCTTTGTCATAAGCCTTACGCAGCACCGTATCAATACCCTGGGCTTTCCAAATGGCTATCATATTCAGCGTATTACCGCCGCCGACGACGATGGCGTCCATGCTGAGCAAAACCTCGGCAAACGTTTTGGGGCTGGTATATGTGGCGACAAATACATTTTGGACATAAGGCCGCAGGGGCAGGTCTTCGCAGGCGGCATACCAGTTTAATATGGCATTTGGGTTATCGCCGGAGGCGGCGGGCATAAAACATATTTTCGGGTTTTCTTTTTTTGTTAGTTTGATAATGTAGCGTAATGTTTCTTTGCTATAGCCGCCGCCAAAGGCAAAAATGGTACGTGTAGCTGGCGTTTGGGTATTCTCCTGTGCGCCGGATGCAAAATGGGTTGCCATAAGTAAAATGATCAGACTGATTTTTTTCATTGTAAACTAAATCGGGTTTCAATTATACAGTTTATGCCGCAAATTTTGGTGTAACAATAATGATCGTTTAATATTTATTAAAAAAATGCTGTGTAAATTGGGGGGCCAACATTAAATACCTCACCATGAAACCAAAACTACTGATTGCCGCCTGCCTGTTTCTTGTTATCGGGATTCCGCTTGCCCGGGCACAATCGACCGACAAAGGAAAACTCGAATTTAAAATATCATTCCCTGCAGCTGTTAGCAGCCAACCGCTTACGGGCCGCATGTTCCTGGCCATTTCGCGCACAAACAATGTTGAACCGCGGTACCAGGTGGGGCGGTATGGCACGCAGTTTTTTGGCGTCGATTTTGAAAACCTGCAGCCGTCGAATGACGTAGTAGTCGATGGGTCGATACTCGGCTACCCGATAAATGATTTGAAAGATGTCCCGCCGGGAGAATACTACGTACAGGCAGTTTTAAATAAATACACCGAGTTCAAACGGTCGGACGGGCATACGCTATGGATGCATAACGATCAATGGGAAGGCCAGGACTGGCGCGTTTCGCCCGGCAATTTGTACAGCAAGGTGGTAAAGGTTTCTATTAACCAGGATCAACATCAGTCGATAAAGCTGGAAACCGACCAGGTTATGCCGCCGATCCCCGTGCCTGCAGACACCAAGTGGGTTAAGCGCATCAAAATAAAAAGCGAGTTGTTGAGCAAATTCTGGGGGCAGCCCATTTACATTGGTGCAACTATACTTTTACCCAAAGGATATGATGAAAACGCCGACAAACATTATCCAACCATTTACCAGGAGGACCATTTTTCGATGGGGGCGCCTTTCCGGTTTAGGGATGACCCGGCCAACCCCTTTTACAAAGACTGGACATCAGACGGCTTCCCGGCCTTTATCGCCATAAAGCTGAATCACCCTACCCCCTACTTTGACGACTCATACGCGGTAAATACCGCCAATAACGGGCCCTACGGTGATGCGATACACCAGGAGCTGATCCCGGAAATTGAAAAGCAATTCCGCTGTATTTCCGAGGGATGGGCACGGCTGTTGACGGGTGGTTCCACCGGCGGCTGGGAGTCGTTCGCCCTGCAGGTGTTTTACCCTGATTTTTATGGCGGCACCTGGTCGATGTACCCCGACCCGCTCGACTTCAGAAATGTGGAAGGCATCAATATTTACGAAGATAAAAACGCCTTTTATAAACAACACGAATGGTATAAAGTGCCCACCATCAATACCCGCGACAATGTTACCGGCGAAGCAAAGTTAACGCAGCAACAGCGCAATACCATGGAGTTGGTTAATGGGACCAAAGGCCGTTCCGGCGGGCAACTGGATATATGGAGCGCTGTTTTTGGACCGATTGGAAATGACGGTTATTTTAAACCGCTTTTTGATAAGTCGACCGGCGTGATTGATACTACAGTGGCCCGATACTGGAAAGAACACTACGATCTGCGGTATTACCTCGAAAAAAACTGGACCACCGTAGGCCCAAAGCTGGTGGGTAAACTAAATGTTTTCTGCGGCCGCAATGACGACTTCTTCCTCAACTTCGGGGTTTATTACATGGAAGATTTCCTCACCAAAACCACTAACCCCTACTACGCGGGCTCATTTACCTACGGCGAACGCGGCGGCCACGGCTGGCAGCCCTATTCGGACGGGCAGTTGATAAAGGTTATGGCGGAATATTTGAAGAAAGAGGGCCATTCGCTTTAGTCATTGGTCGTTGGTTAATAGCCGCTTTGCACAAATGACCACCGACTAATGACAATCCTACTCCGTTCTCAGGCTTTTAACCGGGTTCGCAAGCGCCGCTTTAATACTTTGATAGCTGATGTTCAGCAATGCCATTAAAACCGTCGCAAATCCTGCCGTCAGAAATATCCATAAGCTTATGCTTATCCTAAAGGCAAAGCCTTCCAGCCATTTATTCATAAAATACCAGGCAACAGGCGATGCTATCAGGAAGGCGATCCCTATTAAGATCACAAATTCTTTTGCAAGCATCGCGGTTACATTGGCTACTGACGCACCAAGCACTTTGCGGATACCGATTTCCTTTTTGCGTTGTTCCGCGGTAAAAGTTACCAGGCCAAAAAGACCCATGCAGGAGATAAAGATAGCAATCAGCATCGCTGCGTTCATTACTTGTCCTATCCTTTGATCTTTTTCGTAAAAGCTTGCGATGGTTTTATCATAAAAACTATAGTTAAACTTTTTGTCCGGATATACTTCTTTCCATTGGTTTTCAATACTGGCAATTGTATTTTTATAATCGCTCCATTGCTTATTTTTTGAAGACAGCTTTATACTGATAAACGTGCCATTTTTTATAGAACCTATTATTTCGACAGGGCCAGGGGGTGCGTACAACGATTGGTTGTGAAAGTCGGCAAGTACCCCAACTACCGGGCCGGTGCTATATGCACGGAAAATAGTTTTAAACATATACCCGCTTGCAACCATGTGCCCGATGGCATCGGCCGGGGTTTTAAAACCCAATTGTTTGGCGCAGGCCTCGGTAATAAGAAATTCGTTTACAGAATCAGCTTTGGCCGTATTTGTGAGATTGCGCCCCGCGACTAACTTCAGGCCATACAACGGAACATAATTTTCATCGGCAACCCGTTCGTCAGATAATATGGTGACATTGTTGTCCTGCCGCCTGAAAAACCCCGGACTTGAATTATCCACTGCGGGGGGGTGGCGGCTGATGCTTACTTTTTGTACACCGGCAAGCTCTCTTATTTTCTCAACAATAACATCCCGTTTTGCATCGGAATAATTTCCGTTTATGTTAATATTGACAATGGCATCTCTATTAAAGCCCATGTCTTTATTAATGATATAGTAGATTTGATTGCCTGTAATGATGGTACCAATAATAAATACCAGCGAAACGGTAAACTGGAATACAATAAGCCCCCGGAGAAAATAACTCTTTTGATTTGATTTTTGCTCCCCTTTTAAGCTTTGAACCGGCAGGAAAGAAGATAAAACCCTAGCCGGATAAAACCCGGCCAACAATGAAGTGAAAAGGGTAATGAGTACCAAAAAAATAATTAACGATGGACTAAGCAAGTTTAATGTTACGCCACCCGGTATAAATGCTTTAAAGGCGCTGATCACCGGGTTCACGATAAGCAACGATATCGCGACCGCAAAAACAGTGATTATAAATGTCTCACTGAGAAATTGAAAAATAATCCCTCTCCGGTTACTTCCCAATACCTTCCTTATGCCGATTTCTTTTGCCCTGCGGATGGATTGCGCTGATGACAGGTTAATGAAATTGATGGACGCGATGATCAGGATAAATATGGCAATTCCCATTAAGGCATAAAGAGCTGGCAAACTGGCTTGCCGCGTGTAAAAGTCGTTCCCATAGTTCGCATTAAAGTGAACATCGGACAGCGATTGCAAGTGTACTTCCGTTTTCCTGTCTGTTTGCCCGGCCATGTATTGCTTAGTCATTTTTATTAAAGGGGCTGTTTGCGCTTCAAATTGTGCGGGCGTTGTGCCCTTTGAAAGCTTAACAAATTCCTGTATATAATCAGACCATGAAGACTTATTTGGATGAGTTATGCACTGAAATGTTGGGATATTTTTAAGAAAGCTGTTTTGAATGGTACTGAATGAAATAAAATCCTTAAAAATGATATTGGTGTTTATATCATAGTCCTTTACGATTCCGGATACAGTAAGGCGCAGCGAATCGCTATAAATTATTTCCTTTCCGATCATTTGATCAAATGGTATTGAGCCAAAATACGTGCGGGCCTTACTTTCGGCCAATACAACTTTTAAAGGTTCCTTTAACGCTGTAGCCGCATTGCCTGCCAGCCAGTTATACTTAAAAATATCAAAGTATTCAGGTTCGGCAATAATAATATCCGATGGGTCTTTGGTAGGGTCCCCGCTTTCAAATACTTTAGATCGGCCGCTCGTTTGTGGAACAGTTATCGTCGCATAATAATTAAAAAAGACGGCCAGTTTATCAACCCCGGTAAATTGCTTGCGTATTGCCATTGCTGAAAAATAATTTACTTCAGGCATATACTCCCGTCCGCCCGAAAAGTTATCTATTTCGCTTACAACACGATATATACGGTCCTTATCCGGGTGAAAATTATCATAGCTCAATTCAAAGCTCGCCATCAAATAAATAATGAGGCAGGCACTGATGCCGATGGACAGGCCCAAAACATTAATGATGGTGGAAACTTTTTGCTTAACTAAGTTCCTCCAGGCGATTTTGAAATAGTTCTTTATCATTATTTTGGGGTGATTACACCGATTTTAGTTTGATTGCACCGATTTTTTAACTGCTACTGCTCCCCAACAATGTTGGGGGCCAACTGCTACTTATTCCGTCTTAAGGCTCTTCACCGGGTTCATCACTGCCGCCTTTATGGCTTGCGAGCTCACCGTTACCAACGCAATAGCCACTGCCAATACCCCCGCCAGGGCAAACATCCACCAGCTTAGCGGTATACGGTAGGCAAATCCCTGCAAAAACCAATGGCTCATAAAATACCAGGCAATAGGGGTGGCAATAATGAAAGAAATACCCACCAATATCAAAAAGTCCTTCGATAACAAACTTACAATGCCGCTCACACTGGAACCCAGCACCTTGCGGATGCCGATCTCCTTTTTGCGCTGCTCCGCACTGAAAGCGGCCAGGCCGAATAAGCCCAGGCAGGAAATGATAATTGCTATTGAAGTGAATGAATTGATAATGTGCGAAATGATGATCTCACTCTCATACTGTTTTTGCACTTCGTCGTCAAGAAAAGCGTATTGAAAGGGAACAGCGGGCAAGTCTTTTGTCCACACGGCGTTGATACTTCTCAGTAGCTGGCCATAATTGCTGCTGTTTACCGATACGATCATGCTCGAAAAATCACTGGTTTTACCGTCATAAATCAGCATAAACGGTTTCACCTCGTCATGCAGCGAATTATAATTAAAGTCCTTCATTACACCCACAACGGTAACAAAAGAGGCCGGAGCACTGCTAAATTTTGAATAAAGTTTTGCTCCTTGCGCGGTTTGCGGGTTAAGATTAAGTCTTTTTGCCAGGGTTTGGTTGATGAGCACTTTGTTCGAGTCGCCTTTCATAAAATCCCTGCCGCTGATCACTTTAATACCGTTGGTTTTTATAAAAAACTCGTCGCAGGCGATGTTTTGGGCATCAGTGGCAGTGGCCTCAGTACCACCCTCCAGATAAACGCCATAGTCATGCAGTACAAACTGGCTCAAGTAATTGTCCGCGCTCGTGACAGCCTTAACGCCGGCAAGCGACTTTAAATCATTGGCCAGCACCGGCATTTTGCCCTGCGCATCGCTGGTGTAAAAATTGAACACCAGTTTCTGGTTCTTGTCAAACCCCAGGTCTTTTGATTTGATATAGTTAAGCTGGCTATAGATGATGATGATGCCGGTGATCATGACGATAGACAACACAAACTGAAAAACCACCAGCGCTTTGCGGATACCTGTTGCTGAAATACGACTGCTGAAATTGCCTTTGATCACCTTTATCGCCTCGAAGTTCGACAGGTAAAAGGCCGGATAACTGCCGGCCAAAAATCCGGTTACCAGCACCAGTGACGCGAGCATCAGCCACAGGCGGTAATCAGCGAAAAAGGCCATTTGAATATCCGCGCGTGTAATTTCGTTCAGCCAGGGCATGAAGAAATAAAGCAGCGGCAATGCGATGATGACGCCGATAAACGCCAGTAAAAACGACTCGCCCAAAAACTGTTTGATCAGATCGTACTTGCCCGCGCCGATCACTTTGCGCACACCCACCTCCTTAGCCCGTTTGGATGCCCGCGCGGTAGAAAGGTTCATGAAATTAATGCAGGCGATCACCTGAATCAAAACTGCGATCACAACTAATATTAGAAGAAAAGATTGACTTGTCGTTTTAGTGAATTCTACCTCATAACCTCCCGTGGTATGTATATCAGTTATGTGCTGCAAATGCAACTGTTTTTGCATCCCTAAAGCCTTTAGCCGGTCGGCAGCATATTTATTTAAAAATGCGGGGATCTTTTTCTCCAGCGCGAGCGGATCCGTACCAAGCCTGAGCTTAACGTAGGCAAATAAAAAATTATTCCCGGCCCATTCGGTAATGTTGGAGATAGCGTTGCCAACCTGCCCGCTTTTCATGGTGATGAACATATTGCCTGCTATATGCGATTTGCCCAGGCTTTCGTCAACCACGCCCGTAACCTTAAAATCGTGCTTCCCATAGGCGTCATCAATATTCACCATTTTCCCAACTGCACTTTCGCGACCGAAAAGTTTATCGGCTGTAGATTTAAGCAAAACCATATCATAAGGTTCGTCCAAAGCATGTTCAGGATGGCCCTCCACGAATTTGTAGGTAAAAATATCAAAGAAGGTAGAGTCGACATACAAAGCGCCAGTTTCGTAAAACGATTGTTCTTTATACCTAAGCAAATGCTGTTTCGCGCCGAGGATTTCAGTATTTACCACCCGCACGTAATTCTGCACTTCCGGAAAATCCCTTCGCATGGCCGGGGTAATTGGAGGCGACGACGTCGCGTTATGGTGCTTGTCGCCGGTTAACGCCAGGTCGGTGGTCACCCGGTAAAGGTCTTTGGCATCTTTGTGCTGCTTATCATAACTATATTGTTGCTGTACATATAGTAAAATATACAGGCAGCAAAGTGTGCCGGCCGCCAGGCCAAAAATATTGATAAAGCTGAAGGTCTTGTTTTTCAGCAGGAAACGGTAGGCCGTTTTTAGATAGCTTTTTATCATGGTTATTCTGGGATTTCACCGATTTTAAATTGATTATTCACGAATCGTTTTTTTTAATGGCGTTCATGAAGCCGCTTCGCTTAGTTTCACCGATTTAATTTTACACTTTATAATACTGTCACTGCAACTTTCTTTCATTCGCTCCTCAAACTATTCACCGGGTTATTCATCGCTGCTTTTATAGATTGATAACTAACCGTTGCAAAAGCGATTACGAGTGCGATGATTCCAGCCAATGCCAACACGTACCAGTGAATAGTTGTCCGGTAAGCAAAACCCTGCAAAAACAATTTCTGCATTACCCACCAGGCTGCAGGGGTGGCAACAACGATGGCGATGATCACCAGCTTAATAAAATCCAGCGAAAGCATGCCCACAATACCCGATACCTGTGCGCCTAATACCTTTCGGATACCGATCTCTTTGGTACGTTGCTCCGCGGCATAAGCGGCAAGGCCGAATAAACCCAGGCAGGCGATAATAATGGCCAGCGAGGTAAACACCAGCGACAACGTGCCCATACGCTGCTCCGAGGAATAAAGGTTATTGAAATCCTCGTTGAGGAAAGCGTAGCTGAATTGCTGGTTGGGAGAGAGCTTGCTCCAGATGGCCCTGATCTGTTTTATTACGGTCGCGGCATTTGTGCCGCTTACCTTGACGCTCAAGTCGGCATTGTTTGGCTCATATTTTAGTATCAACGGGCCTATGTTATCCCTTAGCGAACTAAAGTTAAAATCCCTGACCACCCCGATCACATGATACGATTTAAATTGCTTGCCAAAATCATCCTGAGGGCGATACAAAGTTTGGTTAAGTGGATTTATCAACCCCAACAGTCGCACAGCGGATTCATTAATAATCATCGCCGTTGAATCGGTCGCCATTTTTTCTGAGAAGTTCCGGCCCGATAAAAGTGTCATGCCGAGTGTTGGTATATAATCAGGATCGACATCCCAAAGCTGCGTAAGGGTGCCCTGCTGCGCATTCATACTATGGTCCTTAAATACCGACCCATTATTCCGCCAGCCGTTCACCGGTGTATAACCGGTTAACGTTGCATTGCGTACGCCGGCCAGCTGCTTCACTTCCTGTTTAAGGATGCGCGCCCGATCGCCCAGCGCCGAGACATTATAAACCGATAGCACCTGGTCGCGGTTGTAGCCAAGATCTTTATTTTGAATATATTTTAACTGGTTATAGATCACGAGCGTGCCGATAATCAGGAATATGGATATGGCAAACTGGAAAACCACAAGGAAACTGCGTAAATAGCTATTGCGAAAGCCGCTTGCGAGCTTACCTTTAAGCACCTGGACCGGCTGGAAAGCCGAAAGGTACAACGCCGGGTAAGCGCCCGCGAGGCAACCTATAATAAAAATAACCATCAATAAAACCGGGCTCAATATTAAAAGAAGATGGGGCGTAATCACCAGCTGCTTGCCCGAAATTTGGTTGAACAGCGGCAACAGCAGGGATGCAGCTAACACCGCGATCACCGCTGCAATAAAAGCCACTATTATCGCTTCAGTTAAAAATTGATAAACAAGGTATTTGCGCGGAGAGCCAAGCACTTTGCGTACGCCAACTTCGCGGGCGCGGCCTGCCGAGCGGGCAGTAGATAAATTGATAAAATTAACGCAGGCGATCAGCAGGATAAACAAGGCGACAGCCGAGAAGATGTAAACATACTGGATATTGCCGTTTTGCCCCATTTCGGCAATCTTGTTTGATCGTAAGTGAATATCAGCCAGCGGCATGAGCGACATGCTAAACCGGTTGCCGCTTTTTTCGAAATTTTCGATACTGGTGTGCAGCGCGGCCTGCAATTGGGAGCCGACATAATCATGAACTACCTTTGGCAGCGCCGCAGCTATTTTTGCAGGCCCGGCGCCCGGCTTTAATAACAGGTAGGTTTGAAAATTACTGCTCAGCCAGGTGTTTTCCCTGCTCTCATCCAGGGTGGGCATCGAGATAAAGAAGTTGAAACGGAAGTGGGATTGTAAAGGTATATCTTTAATAACAGCCGTAATCTTAAACGGCTTGCCATCGTTAAAAATCATGGTTTCGCCAACTACGTTGCCCCGGTTAAAATATTTTTTTGCCATGCTTTCCGTTAAAACTACTTCGTTTGGTTCGGCCAGGGCTGTGCTTTTGTCTCCATATGCGACCGGCAGGGTAAACACCTTAAATATTGAGTTATCGCAGTAAGTGACGTAGTCTTCGTGAATATTCTGGTTTCCTTTTCTTACCTGGAAACTGCCCCGCTGGCGAAAACGAACGGTGCTCTCAATTTCAGGAAATTGACCCGCCAGCGTTGCGGCCAGCGGCGCGGGACAAACCGCATCATGCGACAAATCGCCATTATATTTTACTTCTTCGTCTACCCGGTAAATACGGTCGAAGTTTTTATTGAAGCGGTCGAATCCCAATTCATCTGCTACGTAAAAAACGATCAGCAGGCAGGTTGCCAGGCCAACGGCCAATCCCAAAACATTTAAAAGGGTAAACCCTTTATTTTTTGAGAGGCTGCGGTATGCGGTTTTGATGTAGTTGCGTATCATGTTAGTTCATTAGTTCATTAGTGTTTGATGTTTTTCAACTGCAAACCGCTACTGCAAACTGCCACTTTTTCTCATTCGCTCCTCAAACTATTTACCGGGTTGCTCATGGCAGCTTTTATGGATTGAAAGCTGATGGTGATAAACGCGATCATTATCGCGGTAATGCCTGCGATCGCCAATAAATACCAGTGAAAATCCACCCGGTAGGCAAAGCTCTGCAGCCACTTATTCATGAAATACCAGGCCAGCGGCGATGCGATGAGGATGGATATAAACACCAGCTTCATAAAATCCATCGAGAGCATCCCCACTATTGTCGAAATATTAGCGCCCAGCACTTTGCGGATGCCTATCTCCTTGTTGCGCTGCTCTGCTGCGTAAGCGGCCAGTCCGAACAGGCCCAGGCAGGCGATTACGATAGCCAGGGTGCTGAAGGATATAAACATGGTGCCAAAACGTTGCTCAACGCGGTAGGTGGCGTCAAAATCCTGGTCCATAAATGAATAATTGAAGGGTTGGTTGGGCGACAGATCCTTCCATCTGCTCTCAATTTGCGACATCAGGCCGCTGAGGTTTGCCGTGTGCATTTTTACGCTGACGGCGCCATTGTCCGTATCATATACCATCGCAAGCGGGCCGATATTGTCCTTCAGCGATGCAAAGTTAAAGTCCTTCACCACGCCGATGATGTGGTATTGCTGCAGGCCGTAGCTATAGCGGTAAACATCTTTGTTCAACGGGTCCTGCTGGCCCAATTTTCTTACAAATGCCTCGTTTACGATCATGGCAGCGGTATCGGACGACATGTCTTTCGAAAAATTGCGCCCGTTGAGCAGCTTAAGGCCCATTGTACTGATATAGTCTTCGTCAACCGACCAGAATTCAGTCAGGATATCTTCTTTAATGTCGATCTTCCGGTGCGGGAACAAGCCTGTTTTAAGGTCTTCATCGCCTGTCGGCTGATACGACGACAGGGTTGCGTTTAACACGCCGGGCAATTGTTTCAAATTATTCTTCAATATTTTGGCCTCTTTACCAAGTACGTTTGCATTTTTGATCACCAGCACCTGGTTGCGGTCGAAGCCGAGGTTTTTGTTATGAATATAATTCAACTGGTTATA
>DASRTD010000060.1:0-13120 GCA_035656115.1 Mucilaginibacter sp. | reverse complement strand
AAAGTCCGAAAGTCCGGAAAGTCGGAAAAGTCAGCAAGATACATTCCGTTTCATTCGGCGCCTTTTTGTAAACAGGAAATACAAAAGGCATTGCACATACCCAATGCTCCTTCCTTCGGACTTCCGGACTTTTCCGACTTTCCGGACTTTCGGACTAAAAACAGACTTTCGGACTAAAAATATATAACTTTACACCCACCAAACAAACCACCATGCCAACTTTTGATATTGTAAGTAAAATTGACGGGCAAACGCTTGATAATGCCGTTAATACCGCAAAAAAGGAGATACTGAACCGTTATGATTTCCATGGTTCCAATAGTTCCATCGACCTGGATAAAAAAACAAATACTTTAACGGTAGTCACCGAAAATGACATGCGCCTGAAGGCGATACAGGACAGCATTATCGGCCGCATGGTTAAGCAAAACCTCGACCCGAAAGCGCTTGACTTCGGCAAAGAGCAATATGCCTCGGGCAATATGATCCGCAAGGAAATAAAAATTAAAGAAGGGATTGATAAAGAAGCTGCAAAGAAGATCGTGAAAGCGATAAAAGACAGCGGCTTAAAGGTGCAGGCCTCCATTATGGACGACCAGGTGCGTGTGCAGGGAAAAAAGATCGACGATTTGCAGGCGGTAATTGCGCTGTGCCGCAAGGGGGATTATGGGCAGCCGCTGCAGTATATTAATATGCGTGACTAACTAAGATTTTTAGGATTGGGAAGATTGATAATATTAAAGCGATTTTTTTATCCTAAAAACCCTCCCAATCCTAACAATCATAGTTAAAAAAAAGCCGCCCCCTCGCGGAGCGGCCTTCTCAAACTAAACCAACTTATTATGAAAACATTCTTGACTAAGATTTATATGATTTAAAGGATTTTAAGATGCATTGTCCAGATGAAATCTTATAATCTTCCTAATCCTAAAAATCTTAGTTTACTTCACAGCAATTTCCCTTGACTGAACTTTAGCTTCTTCTTTTTTAGCTACTTTCAGGTTTAACACGCCGTCAGTATATTCAGCTTCGATCTTGCCGTGATCGGCAACTTCGGGTAAAGTGAATGAGCGGGTGAATGAATTGTAGCTGTATTCGCGTTTGCTGAATTTTTTACCTTCTTCAACATTTTCGGTCTTCTTGTCGGCCGAAACGCTAAGTACGTTTTTGTCGAGGTTGATCTTAAAATCCTCCTTTTTTAAGCCGGGGGCAGCTAACTCGATGCTGAACTCATTTTCGGTTTCCGAAATGTTCACAGCGGGTACGCGGCTGGCCAATTTATCGCTTAAAAACGAGTCGTTCAGGATCGAGTCAAATACGTCGCTGAAAAAGGGGTTAACCGCATGGTTTTTGTGTCCGTTTGCAAATTTTACTAATGTCATTTTTCTATCCTCCTAAGGTTTTTCTTTTAATTATCTTCGCAGCAGATTGGTCAAGTGTTATACCAACACGGAAAAACACTGTATTAACAGACAATCTGTCTGCAATTTTTATTTTTAGACGACAAAATGACGCATCATGACTGAAAAACTATCCGATTACAAATATAAAACCCCGATAGCCCTCCGCTTCTGCGATATCGACGCCGTGGGGCATGTTAACAACGCGATCTATTTAACTTACTTTGAAGAAGCCCGCCTGAGGTATTTTCAGGAGGCAATAAAATGGGATTGGAGCGAAAGCGGCATAATTGTAGGCCGCTCAGAAGTGACCTACCACAAACCGATCATGCTGCATAACGAAATATATTGTTATGTCCGCACCAGCCGTATCGGCAACAGTAGCTTCGATATGATGCATGTGCTGGTAAAAACAACCCCAAATGGCGAGGATATCTGTACTACCGGAAAATCGGTTTTGATCAGCTACGATTATAAAGCGAATAAATCGGTCCCCATTCCGCAACCCGAACGCAGCCGCATGATCCAATTTGATGAACCGGGGCTGATATTGAATACGAATTGAGGTGAAAGGTGAAAGGTTTACTATTGGGGTTACAAAATTATTGATTTTCAGGGACGAGGAGTATCGCATCAGCGAAAAGCATGCCATTTGTTTTAGGCCTGCTATCAATATAAACACCACCTTTCTTCCCTTCAAAAAAATGTAATTTTCCAATCAGGTCCCACTGTCCTTCAGTCTGTCCTTTCACGCTAATATTATTTAAGTTTAGATCTATATTTAGAACTGTCACGCCATTAATTACCCCGAGGTGAATGTAAGAGCTTGCACCTGGCGCTTTTACAATGTAAACGTAAATCTTATAATCTCCTTCCTTTTTTATATCAGGTGTGAAACGAACATAGTCGCTTGTTTTGACAGGCATTTCGTGCAACAATAATGATGGCCCGTAACATCCGGGGAAGTTCTCTTTGCGTTGCCACTCACCTTCGTACTTAACGGCTGTTGTATCATCATTATCTACCAAAATCTCCGGCGTGCTGCCATCGGCCAGTGGGTTGTTTTTTAGTTCAGCCTGCAATTTCTTTACATCTACCTGCTGAACGTCACATTTGTTATCTATCGCCATACAGGCTGCGACCGCCGCAGATTGCCCGAGCATCATAAATACCGGTTCCATGCGGATAGAGCCATAGGCAATATGCGAGGCCGATAAACAAACCGGCACCAGCAAGTTAGTGCATTCGCTCGCTTTTGGGGTTATACTGCGGTACGAAATAGGGTACGGTCCGAACCCGCCTATCTGCACATCGCCTTCGTTTTTTACCATGCCGTTTACTACCAGGCGCTCGGCATTGTGCGAGTCCATGGTATAAGCAGCCAGGGCGATGCCATCGGTTACGGTTTCCTTACCCTGGCAGTTGGCCTGGGTCATTACGTATTCGCCGATCATCCGTCGTGCTTCACGTACATACATTTGCGTGGTGAAATGATCGGAGTTGAGATATTCATCCTTCGGGTAGCCGTATTGCAGCATTTCTTTCCGCAGGTTTTCCGGCATGCGCGGGTCGTGCCCGATGAAATAGAAAAAGCCCTTGGTATAGTTTACATGCGCTTGAAAGATCGCCGAGCGTTCAGTGTAACTACCTTCGGGATAATTCCAGCTCATGCCGATCATATCCGTCGAGAACGGTCCATTATTATTGATGTCGGTTTTGTGGTTGGGCATTTCGCTGGTGGTCATCATGTCTTCAATATGATGGACAGGCTTCCTTTGCATCAGGCGCAACAGCAGTTCATACCGTTCAGGCTCGTAATCTTCAGGCTTAGTGATGGGGATGCTATTAGCCGGCTCCTTGCTAAGGCAAACGCGGATATTGTAGGTTTGCACCATTTTGTTACCAGCGCCATCAGGCAATAGTTTATTATTGCTGATCCCCAAAAGCAAGCCGCTTTCCGGGTGACCGGGAACTTTATAAGGATCGACGCCATCTGGAAACTGGTGTTTATCCCTTAACTGCGATCCATTGTAGGTTTCGTTGTATTGTTTGTTATCCTCGCGGCCGACAGTGTAGGATACGCCGGCTCTTGCCATCAGGTCACCCTCATAGCTGCAGTCGATAAATTCTTTTGCGCTGAATACTTTATTGGTTTTGGACGAAAGCTGAACAGAATTTTCAAGCGTTATCGAAAGGATTCGTCTGTTAAATTTTGTTACTGACGTGATTCGGTAGTTGTAAAGCACCGGGATCCTCGCTTTTTTGAGATAACCCTGCAGAATGTCTTCGGCAACATGTGGCTCGAATATCCATTGTTCAAATGCGCCGTAATGCTGTCCCACTTTGCGGTAAAAATCCAGCGAAAGGCCTTTTATAGCATATTTATTGCCGATATCGGTATAGCCTAAACCGCCGGTCGTTAAGCCACCTATTCGAAGACCCGGTTCAATAAGCAAAACCGACTTGCCCATTTGTTTAGCGGTATAGGCCGCAATTACACCGGATGCAGTGGCGCCGTAGACAATAACGTCATAATGCGAAACCTTCATCCTTGTCTGCGCAAATGAACCGTCTGCCAACAGGCACAATAAGAAAACCTGCAGGAGTTTTAAAATGCTTTTTTTCATTTATTTATGCTTGACTTGCGGCTTCGCTGCAGAAAAATGTGCAAACAAATTTATCCGACTTTTACAGAAATAATATTGTAGCTTTATTCCATCGTCCCCGGGTTCGTTTTTACTAAAGCAAATTGTCAGTAAATCGCAATATTTCAGCCCTAATAGTCTGTAAATAGCCTAATATCACCAATAATCATCTGCAAAAAATATTTTTCACAAAATATTATTTTTTTTCAAAAAAATGTGTTTAACTTTCGTTACTTAAATAACCAAATTCCATGAACACTTCTGAAGGCCTTTCCCATTCGCGGAGAGGGTTAATTACCATCGGCGTTGTGCTGACGCTTGTCATTGTTATTGCCTATATTATTTATCGCAACCACCGGAAAACCGAGATCGACCCCGGTTTCAGCAAGTACATCGAGTCGTACACCACGGGCATCATCTCCAAAGAAAGCCCGATACGGATACGGCTTGCCGGTGATGTGCAAACCATTCACGAACAAAATGGCGCGCTCGATGCGGGCATTTTTGATTTTTCCCCCTCCATCAAGGGCAAGGCTTATTGGGTAGATGAACGAACCATTGAGTTTAGGCCGTCGGACAGGCTCGACCCGGACAAAAGTTATTCCGCAGAATTTAAGCTGGGCAAGATCACCCATGTGCCCGGCGAATTCGAAGATTTTAAATTTGGCTTTCAAACCATCAAACCCGATTATAATGTAACCTTTAACGGCTTGCAAACCGCAACCAGCACTTCTACGGATCAGATGAAGCTGACCGGATTTATCCAGACAGCCGACAACGAAAACGCAGATAAGGTTGAAAAAATCATTTCTACCAGCTTTGCCTACCCCGCGCAGGTAAGCTGGCAGCACAACCCGATCACCAAAACGCACAATTTCACCATCACCCAGCTTAAGCGCGAAAAGGATAAAGTAAACCCGCTGACGGTAAACTGGGACGGCAGCAGCATCGGCGTTGACAAGAAAGGCAACCAGGAATTTGTTATCCCGGCGATAGGTGATTTTAGCGTGCTTGATATCCGCGCTGTGCAGGACCAGGACCAATACGTACTGATACAGTTTTCGGATGCGATAAAAGTCGGGCAGGAATTGAACGGTTTGATCGGAATCGGGAACATCAGCGACCCCGCCTATACCATCGAAGGCAGCATGGTAAAGGTCTATGCCCCCGAGCAATTAGACGGCAACTACAATATTTTTGTAAACGAGGGGGTTGAAAATATTTCGCACCAAAAAATTAAAAAAGGCTATTCGGCCAATGTGTTTTTTGAAAACAGGATGCCTTTAGTTACTATTCCGGGCAAAGGTGTCATCCTGCCTGACTCAGGAAAGCTGATGATGCCGTTTGAGGCCGTGAACTTAAGCGCCGTGGATGTGAGCATCATCAAAATCTACGCCGACAATGTACCCCAGTATTTTCAAAACAACGGCTTGGACGGCGGCGATGAACTGCGCTACGTAGGCCGTCCGGTGGTGCAAAAAACGATCCGGCTGGACGAGGACAAAAGTGTCAACCTGAATAAAAAGAACCGCTTTATGCTGGATGTCGACAAGCTGCTGCGCACCGAGCCGGGAGCCATTTACCGTGTGATCATCGGCTTTAGGAAGGAATACTCGCTTTATAATTGTTCGGTAGGCGGGCCGGTCTTAAAAAAGAACAACGAGGAGGATGACTACGAATATGAGAGCGAGAACAGCAACAGCAATAGCGCCAAGATAAGCGACGAGGACGATGATTTCTGGGCGCGGTATGACAGCTACTATCCGGATGATTATCGGTGGTCTGACAAGGACAACCCCTGTACCAATTCGTACTTCACCAAAGATAAGTGGGCCGCGCGGAACATCATTGCATCAAATATCGGCCTGATCGCCAAGCGCGGCAACGATAACATGATGACCGTGGCCGTAACCAATATTTTAAGCGCAAAACCGATGCCGGGCGTTGAGCTCGAGTTGCTCGATTTCCAGAAACAGGTTTTATATAAGGCAACGTCAGACGGGGACGGTTTCGCGAAGGTTCAGCTTTTGCGCAAACCATATTTGCTGGTTGCCAAAAACGGTAAGGAGCGCGGGTATTTACGGCTGGACGATGGCAGTTCGCTGCCATTGTCGCGCTTTAACGTCGGTGGCGATGAGGTACAAAAGGGCCTAAAAGGATTTATTTATGGCGAGCGCGGCGTATGGCGCCCCGGCGACTCTATCTTCATGTCGTTTATACTTGAAGATAAACTCAAAACACTGCCACCAGACCACCCTGTTGAATTTGACCTTTATGATCCGAATGATAAGCTGTACCGCCGGATTGTAAAAACAGAAGCGCTTGATGGCTTTTACAGTTTCCACACGGCTACGGAAACGGGTTCGCAGACAGGCAACTGGACGGCCAAAGTAAAAGTTGGCGGCGCTGAATTTGAGAAAAACGTAAAGATAGAGACCATTATGCCGAACCGGCTGAAGATCGGCCTTACGTTTGACGGCGCTACGGAACTGACAAAAGGCAATGACCAAAAAGGTTTGCTTACCGCGCAGTGGCTTTTCGGCGGGACGGCGCAAAACCTGAAGGCAAAGATCGATGCGTTCCTCACCGCGAGATCCACTACATTTAAGGGTTTCGAAGATTATAATTTTGACGATCCGACCCTGCGATTTACTACCCAAACAGCAAATATGTTTGACGGCTCACTCGACGCCGATGGCAAAGCGACGGTAAATACCGACCTGGAGGTTGATAAACGAGCGCCGGGCCAGCTTTCGGCCAATTTCCTGATCAAGGTTTTTGAGCCGGGAGGCAATTTCAGCATACAGAGCATGAGTATGCCTTATAACGTTTACCCCGGCTATGTCGGCATAAAAACACCAAAGGGCAGCGATTGGTCGGGCATGCTGTATACCGACCGGGATAACCAGATTGACATTGCCGATGTAGACACCAAGGGCAAGCCGTTTGAAGGCGACCGCAACGTTGAACTGGAACTTTATAAGATACAATGGCGCTGGTGGTGGGATGAAAGCGGCACCGAGTTCAGCAATTTTACGCAGGATAAATACAACAAGCTGATAAAAAGCGAGACCGTTAAAGTGGTTAACGGCCACGCCAAATGGAACCTGCACATTGCCCAGGCCGACTGGGGCCGGTACCTGATCCGTATAAAAGACTCCCAAACAGGTCATTCCACAGGTAAGATCATGTATATCGACTGGCCAAACTGGGCCGAGCGTTTGCAGGAAACCAACCCGACAGAAGCAGCTATGCTTTCATTCACGAGCGACCATACCAATTATAAAGTAGGTGATGACGCTACGCTGACCATCCCGACCATGTCGGACGGACGCGCGCTGATCAGCCTGGAAAACGGCAGTAAAGTGTTAAGCACCACCTGGATCGACACCAAAAAAGGACAAACCCGCTATACGTTAAAGATAGACGGCAGCATGGCGCCCAATATTTTTGTGAATGTAACCCTGTTGCAGCGCCATTCGCAAACGGTGAATGACCTGCCTATCAGGATGTACGGCGCCATACCGTTAACGGTTGACGACCCGGCAACGATACTGAAACCGGTGATCAGCATGCCGGATAAGATCAGGCCTGAAACGCCCTCTTCGGTTACTGTTTCGGAGGCATCAGGCAAGGAAATGACTTATACCATCGCTATTGTTGATGAAGGGTTGCTGGATATCACCAATTACAAAACGCCCAACCCGCACGAGACGTTTTATGCCAGAGAAGCACTCGGTGTAAAAACATGGGATTTGTTCGACTATGTGATCGGGGCTTATGGTACCGGTTTGGAGCGTATTTTAAGCATTGGCGGTGATGGCACGGCCGGGACCAACCACAATGTTACCGTAAACCGGTTTAAACCGGTGGTGAAGTTCCTGGGGCCGTTCCACCTCCATGCAGGCGAGCGGCAAACCCATGGCTTTACGCTGCCGCAATATATCGGCTCGGTTAAGGTAATGGTGATTGCCGGGCACGAGGGCGGCTATGGCTTTGCCGATAAATATGTGGCCGTGAAAAAGCCGCTGATGATTTTGGCCACTTTGCCTCGCGTGCTGGGCCCATCTGAAAAAATAGTACTGCCGGTAACCGTTTTTGCGATGGAGAATAATATCAAAACGGTGAATTTGCAGGTGACCTCAAACATGTTCAGCAACCTGGCCGGCAACGACCAGAAAACGGTCACCTTTACCAAAACAGGCGACCAGCTGGTAACTTTTGATTTGGATGTTAAGGATTTTATCGGTGTAGGCAAAGTACACATTGTGGCGAGGAGTGGCAAGGAGACATCGGCTTATGATGTGGAGATGAATGTAAGAAATCCTAATCCGCCGATCACCCAGGTACAGGAAAAGGAACTCGCACCCGGTGAAACCTGGAGCACTGATTACAAGGCGCTTGGCATCGCCGGTACCAATAAGTCGACATTGGAGGTAGCCTCTATCCCACCCCTCAATTTGACTAAGCGATTGGATTATTTGATCGAGTATCCCTACGGCTGCGTAGAGCAAACCACCTCGTCGGCGTTCCCGCAATTGTTTTTAGACCAGCTGCTTGACTTGACGCCACGCCAAAAAGCAGAAACCGAGCGGGATATCAAAGCGACCATCAACCGGCTGAACGGGTTCCAGCTCACCGACGGCGGCCTGAGCTATTGGCCGGGCATTGGCGAAGCTGACGAATGGGGAACCAACTATGCCGGCCATTTTATGCTGACTGCGCAGGAAAAAGGTTATAGCCTGCCCATAGGTTTTATCGAACACTGGAAGACCTACGAGAAACAAAAAGCCCAAACCTGGGCGCCGGATGCCAAAAGCTATTACGATGCCGACCTGACCCAGGCTTACCGCCTTTACCTGCTTGCCCTGGCCCGCGCACCGGAACTCGGCGCGATGAATAGGCTGCGAGAATACCCATACCTGGGCCTAGAAGCCCGCTGGCGCCTTGCGGCGGCATATAAACTTGCCGGACAGCCGGAGATCGGCCTGCAACTGATCGCCGGGCAACCGACCGTCATCAAACCATATTATATGCTTTACGGCACGTATGGCTCCGACTTAAGGGACGACGCCATGGTTTTGGAAACTCTGACGCTGCTGGGACGGCAGCAACAGGCGGCCAGTCAGCTGCACCTGGTGGCTGCTCGTTTATCGCAAGATGATTGGTACAGCACGCAAACAACGGCGTATTCGCTGATCGCAATAGCAGAATATTGCGGAAAAAATAAAACTTCGGCCAAGCTGCAGTTTAATTACCAGGCGGCCGCGGCCAAGGCGGCGGTCAATTCGCCATCCTACCTGTGGCAATCACCCATCCCCGAAAACGGCGGTAAACTGTTGATGAGGAATAACGGCAAAAACCGTTTGTACATCCGCCTGGTACAAAAGGGTACGCCATCTTCGGGCGACGATGTAAAAACCAATATCAACCCGGATATTCTGAATATGAGCGTAAGTTATTTCATGTTGAACGGAAAAACACTCGACCCTGCCAGTTTGAAACAGGGTACCGATTTCGTAGCGCAGGTAATTATTAAAAACCCTGGTCATCGTAACTATTATTATAACATGGCATTGACTCAGATATTCCCGTCGGGCTGGGAAATATTGAATTCGAGGCTAACGGGCACCGAAAACGCGTTCTCGTCATCTAATTATGACTATATCGACATCAGGGACGACCGGGTTTATACGTATTTCGGTGCGCCGGAGGGCAAGGAATTGAAATACAACGTGATGCTGAATGCCGCTTATGCGGGTAAATATTATCTGCCTGCTACCTACTGCGAGGCGATGTATAATAAGTCGATCAGTGCGTTGCAGAAGGGGCAGTGGGTGGAGGTGGTGAAGTAGTTGATTGGGTTCGATTAAGTTGATTGGGTTGATTAAGTTGGACGGGATGCTAACTCAATCAACTTAATCCAACTTAATCAACTTATTCAACTCGAAATAAACCATATTTAATGATACAGTAAATCGCCCTGACCCCGTCCTTCCAGCCGATCTTTTTGCCGTCTTCGTAAGTGCGGCCGTAGTAGGAAATGCCTACTTCGTAGATGCGGATTTTGGGTACGCGGGCGATTTTTTGGGTCACTTCAGGTTCGAAGCCGAAGCGGGGCTCGCTAAGCTTGATGGATTGAATGAGTTTTGTGTTGAATAGTTTATAACAGGTTTCCATATCCGTCAGATTCATGTTACTGAACATGTTGGAAGCAAAGGTAAGCCAGCGGTTACCGATGGTATGCCAGAAGAACAGGATACGGTGCGGGTTATTGCCCATAAAGCGCGATCCGTACACCACATCGGCAAAGCCGCTGCAAACGGGTTTTAACAGGTCGTTGTACTCCTGGGGGTCGTACTCCAGGTCGGCGTCCTGGATGATGAGGTAATCGCCGGTCGCTTTTGAGATACCGGTATGCAGCGCGGAACCTTTACCTTTATTGGTTTCGTGCTTAAAATAGTTGATTTCGAGGTCAGGGTTGCTAAGCTTGTAATCGGCAACGGCTTGTTCGGTATGATCGGTGGAGCAATCGTTAACGATGATGATCTCCTTTTGAATATCTTCGACCAGGTTAACGGCTTTAATTTTATCTAAAATGAGATGTATGGTGCTGCCTTCGTTGTAGGCAGGAATAACAATTGATAACTTGTTTATCTTCATTACAATATGCGACCGGGTTTAAATCGGATAATAAACGTGCTGAAACGACCAAAAGTAATCATATTACTGGTCTTTTTGGTTATTTCCTTCCTGCTGTTTTGGTTTTGCCTGCCAAAGCCGCTGTTCAACAGTCCCACATCGTATGTTATCGACGATTCAAACGGGCAATTGCTCGGTGCGGCCATCGCCACCGACGGTCAATGGCGCTTCCCTCCGAATGCCGAAGTGCCCGAAAAATTCAAAGAATGTATTATAACTTTTGAAGACAAACGCTTTATGCACCACCCTGGCTTCGATATCCTGGCGCTTGGCCGTGCGATGAAGCAAAATTTTCATTCGGGCAAAGTGGAAAGTGGCGGCAGTACTATTTCTATGCAGGTAATACGGCTGGCGACCAAGGATAAGCGGACGGTCATAAATAAGGTAAAAGAAATATTTATGGCGATGCGGCTGGAATGCCGCTACAAAAAGAGCGAAATCCTATCGCTCTATGCCAGTAATGCACCATTTGGCAGCAACGTGGTGGGTTTGGATGCGGCCTCATGGCGGTATTTTGGCCGCGGTCCGGAACAATTGTCCTGGGGTGAAATGGCGGCCATGGCAGTGCTGCCGAACTCGCCGTCGCTGGTCAATCCCGGCAAAAACAGGGCGATTTTATTGAAGAAACGCAACCAACTGCTGGACAAACTCCAGGAACAGGGGATTATCGACGCCACAACGGCCTCGCTTGCTAAATTGGAGCCAGTTCCGGATCAACCCTTGCCCCTGCCCCAATACGCCCCTCACCTGTTGCAGCGTTTTAAGGTAGACAGCCAGGCCAAGCGCTTCGGCGACACCCGATTAAAGACCACTATCCGCACCAACCTGCAGCGGCAGGTAAACGAGATTTTGGAACGTCATCACCAGCAATTAAAAGCGAATGATATCAACAATATTGCGGCCGTTGTGCTTGATGTTGAAACAGGCGCCACGCTGGCCTATGCAGGCAACATCTCGCACCCCGAAGACAGTACGATGCAAAGCGATGTGGATGTAGTAAACGCGCCGCGAAGTCCGGGAAGTACGCTGAAGCCGTTGCTGTATGCCTCGGCCATGCACGATGGGCTGATATTGCCGAATAGTTTGCTGCCCGATATACCAACGCAAATACTGAGCTTTCATCCTAAAAACTTTGATTTGGTTTATGATGGCGCGGTACCGGCATCGCAAGCTTTGGCGCGATCACTCAATGTGCCCGCCGTGAGGCTGCTGCAGCAATATAAAACCGACCGTTTTTATGACCAATTACACAAGATCGGGATTACGACACTGAATAAACCGGCGAATCACTATGGCCTGTCGTTGATATTGGGTGGCGGCGAAAATACCCTTTGGGAATTGGCCGGCTCCTACGCCGATATGGCGCGTGTACTGAATCACTATAACAAATACAATGGCAAATACGACCCGGCGGATTACCATAACCCGGTTTATACCATCATGCCGGCAAAAAAGCCTGATCTGCAAAAAACAGGGTTGATCGACGCAGGGTCGATCTACTATACCTTGCAGGCCATGGAAGAAGTGATGCGGCCGGGCGAGGAAATGTTGTGGAACAGGTTCAGCTCCACGCAGCGTATCGCCTGGAAAACGGGCACGAGTTTCGGTTTTCGCGACGGCTGGGCCATCGGCATTACGCCAAAATACGTTGTTGCGGTTTGGGTGGGCAATACCGATGGCGAAGGCCGGCCGGCACTTACTGGCATCAGCACCGCCGCGCCGGCGATGTTTGAAATATTCCGCCTGTTGCCAGTTAGCCGCGAATGGTTCGACATGCCCTACGGCGAAATGGTGAAAATAAAAGTGTGCAAGCAAAGCGGTTATCGGGCGGGGGAATATTGCGAAGATACCTATGATGAGTACGTGCCCAAAGGCGGCCTAAATGCACCGGTTTGTCCTTATCATCAAATCGTCCACCTAAGCGCTGATGGTAAATGGCAGGTAACCGGTAATTGCGTCCCGCTGAACCAAATAATCAATAAAAAATGGTTTGTTTTGCCGCCGTCGATGGAATATTATTATAAAAGCCGGAGTTACGAATACCACCAGCTGCCACCCTTCAGGCCGGATTGCGCGCTGGGCGAACGCGGCAACCCAATGGAAGTGATCTACCCAAAGGACGGCGCGAAAATATACGTGCCGCTGGAAGCGGACGGTAGCCGCGGCAGGGTGATATTCGATGCGGCCCACCGGCAGAGCGGCGCTAAAATATTCTGGCACCTGGATGATGACTATGTAGGTGAAACGAAGGATTTTCACCAGATCGCCCTGAACCCGCCGCCGGGTAAACATACGCTGACACTGGTGGATGGAAATGGGAATGAGGTGCATGTGGGGTTTGAGGTGCTGGCGAAATAGGCCTCACCCAACCCT